>NZ_JBZVFI010000014.1:0-146477 GCF_058402745.1 Paramagnetospirillum sp. | reverse complement strand
CAAGTTCATGAAGCGGGTGGTGATCGGGACAGCCTTTGCGCTCCGCCACGGTTTTCTTTCGAGATCATGCCGGCTCCAACGCTTATGCGGGGTGGCGGTGAGGGCTGAGGCCGATGTCGCCGTGTCCTCCCCGCAAGCGCGAGGGTCTGGAGATTGCCGGGGGTTCGTCGTCCGGACACGCAGCCGGCGGAACGGGGTCCATTATCTCGACCACACGCCGCGCTGACTACGAATTGTGCGACGGCGCACGGTCGAAGATACACAGTTGCTTGGCCTACGGGCCGCAGCCTCGGGAGGCAGGTGCAACCCTCGTCTCCGAGCCTGGTCACGACGGTCAGCCTGCGGCATGTGGGAAAGAGTTTCCGCCAGCCGCAAGGGCGGCGCGGGGTGAAGGCCGCCGTCGCTCGGCGGGCGGAAGCCGATACCCGCCGCCACGAGGTCCTTGAGGACATCTCCACATCGGGCGTTGGTGGGCGGTGTCCCTGCAACGGCGAGCGGCCGAACACCGAATCGCCTGGCCGTCCCCGGGGCGTCCGGGTCCGGGGCCGGATCGTTCCGCTGCTGGAGCGTTCTCCGGCCGGTATCGGAGCGTTTCGCCTCCATCTTCCAGTTCGCCGGCCTGGAGAGTACACTGGTACTCCCGTCCACGCCTCCGACATACTGGGCGGGGCGACGGGATTCCGCCGGTGCCACAGGCGCCGTCTCAAACGGAACCCGCCAGGGCAGCAACACGGTCGAGGACATCGTGGGCCCGGACAGCCTGAGCCGGCACCGCATCGCCTATCACGCGCGGCGAGGTGTTCGCGTCCCCCCCGGGCCGAGATGGGGTGCATCCGTCAGGTTAAGATCCGCTACAAGAATCGTGTGGTCTTTCTGTGGTCGTGGGGGCCATCCCCGGGGATGACCCTGGTTCTTCGCCTCGCCCTTCACGTGGTGCTGCGCTGCAGCCCGCTCGTGATGGGGTGGTGGAGCGTGATCAAAGGGTCCGTCGTCGCGTCCTCGACGGGCATTTCATTCGGCGTGGCATTAGGCGCCTCTGCCACTCGCTGACGTGCCGGGGACCAGATGCTCCATGTCGCGCAGGACCATGTTCAGGCTGCCGGCCAGCAGCGTCATGCCGAGCAGCAGGATCACCTGGACCAGGAACAGCAGGGGGAGACCCGGCAGCCATGTCCACGCCGGATGGATGCCGTCGAGGACGAGGATCAGCGCCACCACCGGCAGCGAGGCGGCGAACTGCCAGCCGTCCTGCAGCACCTGTCCCGCCGCCATCAGCCAGTGGGGGAACACCACCTTCTTGATCAGGTCGCGGTTGCCGGTGAAGGCCCTGGTGCCCGCCGTCACCGAATTGGCCGCCCAATGCCAGGCGAACAGGCCGGTGACCAGGAAGGCGACGATGTCCGGGCGGTGCAGCGGCAGCACCACGTGAAAGGCAAAGGCGAAGACCAGGGTCATCCCCAGGGGATGGCCCAGCGACCACAGATAGCCCAGCCACGAGTTCTTGTAGCGGATCTTGACCTGCGACGCGGTGATGGCCACCCCCATCTCGGCCAGCCTGGCGGCCCGGGCCAGCCCGGTCATGGCGGAAGCGTCCCGGTCGCGGCCGGGGCCAGTCCCAGGGACGCGAACACCTCGGCCGGCGGGCCGTCATGGGCGATGCGGTGCCGGCTCAGGGCGACCATCCGGCGGCAATTGGCCACGATGTCCTCGACCGTGTTGCTGACCATGACCAGGGTGACTCCGTCGGCATTGAGACGGCGCAGCCTGTCCTGGCACCGGCGGCGGAAGTCCACGTCGCCCACCGCCAGCGTCTCGTCCAGCAGGATGATGTCGGGATCGGCGTGGACGGCGACGGAAAACCCCAGCCGGGCCACCATGCCCGAGGAATAGGTGTAGACGGGCTCGTCCATGTACTCTTCCAGGCCGGCGAACTGGACGATGGAGGCGAAACGCTCCGATACCGTCCGCCGGCCCAGTCCGAGCAGCACCCCGTTGAGATGGACGTTGTCGCGGCCCGTCAGGTCGGGATGAAAGCCCGCTCCCAGCTTCAGCAGCGGAACGATCCGGCCCCGGACCCGGACACTGCCCCGGGACGGCCGGGCAACGCCGGCGATCAGGGCCAGCAGCGTCGTCTTGCCGCTGCCGTTGGGGCCGAACACGCCCACCGACTCGCCCGGCGCGATGTCGAGGGAGATGTCCTCGAGGACCTCGTGGCGGCGGGTATCGGCTTCCGCCCGCCCCGCCAGCCAGGAATAGACGGCGGCCTTCACCCCGCCGCCGCCCTTGCGGCTGGCGGGAAAACTCTTGCCCACATGCCGCAGGCTGATGACCGGAGCGTCAGGTGACCAGGCGTTCGGCTCGGAGACGATCGACATAGAGTTGCACCTGCTCTCCCAGCGAGGGCTGCGGCCCGTAAGCCTCGCCAAGCAATTGGGTGATCTCCTCGACCGGGGTCTCGCCGTCGCACAATTCGTAGATCAGCGCCGCGGTGTGATTGAGATAATGGACCCGTCCGCGCTCGGTGTCATGGACGACGAAGCCCCCGGCCGCCTCGGCGATCTCCAGACCCTCGCGCTTGCGGGGAGGACACGGCGACATCGGCCTCAGCCCTCGCCGCCACCCGGGGCGGACCCCACGGCATAAGCGTTGGAGCCCACATGAACACTAAGGGAGTCCATGTCGAAAGAAACCATGGCGGGAACCGCAAAGGCTGTCCCGATCACCACCCGCTTCATGAACTTGCGTCGCTTGGGATCGATTCGGTCCAGTACTTTTTCATCGCTCATTTCGAGTATTCTCCGGAGGAAGAAGACCACCAAAAATATTACCGATCAATCTTGATGAAGCTTGAGGACAGCCATTATACAGGAGGTAGTTTCTCGAGCCATGGACAAGATGTAATTTCGCGCCGATCCATTCGGCAGAGCGGTCGGGATAGGTCGTCTGGCGCGACAGGCGTCGTGCCGCCCGTACGGTGTCGAGGGGAACCATGGACGTTTCCCGCCCATGAGCCGGCCGAATGAAGACAATGGCGTCCACCGGCGCAGGGACGATGCGCCAGGGCCGGCCGAGATCGGTGGGCGACAGGGCGTGGACGACATGCCCCTTGGCATCGGACTGGACCGGCAAGTCCGGCAGGCAGGACGCCAGGCCCGGCACCAGGGGAAAGGTTCCCGGCCGGACGTGAAAGCGGCGCGGCAGCGGCGTGGCGACCAGATCCCGCGAGACCATGACCATTTCGTCGCCATGAACCTCGGCGCCGTCCTGCAGCAATTGCAGCATCAGGGTCGTCTTGCCGGCTCCCTTGCGCCCGACGAACAGGACGCGGCGCCCCCCGAGGGTGGCCATGCCGGCGTGAATCCGCAGGTGCGGCGGCAGCGCATGGTGCACCGCCTCGTGGAGGGAGGCGTAGACCAGATCGAGCACGCCATCGGGTTCGAGCGCCACTCCGACCGGCTCGCCGTTCAGGGCCACCGGATATCGTCCGCCGGCCGTCGCCTCGACCCGGTAGCGGGCCTGGGCGATGGGAGAACCCGCCTGCTCCGCGTCCTGGACGAGGAAGCGCAGCGCCCGCCGGACCGGAAGATCGGCGCCGGCGATGGTGACCGCATGGGTCAGCAGGCGGAAGCGGATGTCATCGACCATGGGACGTCCCGTCCACCGCCGCCAGGGATTGGATGATCAGCGGCCCCAGGTCGAGGGGCGGCCCCTCCCAGGGAAAACGGAACTGCACCATTCCCGGATTGGCATTCAGTTCGAGCACATCGTAGCCCTCCGGCGACGGCGGCAGCGAAGGCTGGCGGATGACCGTGTCCACCGCGACGATCCGCAGGCCGGGAAGGGCGAGGCAAAGGCGTTCGATTTCCCCGGCATAGCCCGGGTGCAGGCCCTCGGGGGCGACCAGGCTGTCGCCTCCCAGGCTGGCATTGGACGCCTCGCGGAGACGAACCCGCCGGCCACGCTCGGGAATGCTCTCCGGCTGCAGCCCCTGGGCGGCGAGAACCCGCATTTCATCGGCGCCGATGCGCACCGCCTTCTGCCCGGTCCGCCGCCGCTTGATCCGGTTCTTGTCCCGCAGCAATCGCGCGATGGTCGATACGCCGTCACCCTCGACATTGGCCGGGCGGTCGAAACGGATACCCACCACCCGGGGATGGATGAAGAAGAAGCGGGCGGCTTCGCCTGGAATGTGGTCCTCCACCAGGATTCGCCGCTGCCGCTGGGCCAGACGCTCCAACGCCGAGCGAATGAGCGGCGGTTCGGACAGGTTGGGAAACACGCCGTCGCCCAGGCTGCCGTCGACGGGCTTGACGCAGACCGGGCGGCGGCGGGACAGGGCGTAGTCGTGGGCCGCCTCCAGATCCCCATGGTCGAAGGCCTTGCCCTCGGGGGTGGGCACCCCGAGAACGCCCAGCACGATCTTGCTGGCCATCTTGTCGATGGTCATCGGCCGGCAGGCGGCGTTGATGAAACGGCATCGGTCGTAGGGCGCCCCGGGCGGGCCGACGAGAATCCTTCCCCGCTGACAGTAGGCGACGGCCCGGGGCAGATCGATCCGCAGCCACCATCCCCGCCACGCCCATACGTCCTCCGGCTCCAGGAACAGGCGATGGACGGGGTATCCGGCGGCACGGGCCGCCTGGCACAGGATGGCCAGTTGCAGGTCGTCGTGGCGGGCGAAATCCATCGCCATGGAATCCGCCTCGAAACCGGACAGGCAGGAATCCGGCGCCATCAGGCGACCGCTTGGTCGGGCGCCGCCCAATCCGGCCGCAGCAGCCCCTCGAACAGAGCGTCGGCCACCGGCTGCGGCTCGCCGACCCAGGGGAAATGAAAGGGAACCATGCCGGGATTGCTGTTGGCCTCCAGCACCGCGTAATTGTCCCGGGTGGCGGGAACCGTGGGGTCGAGGATCTTGGTGTCCACGGCGGTGACCCGCAGGCCCACCAGCCCGTTGCACAGGCGCTCCATCTCCCGAATGTAGCTGGGGTGCAGCGTATCGCGGCAGTTGATGCCGTCGCCTCCCTTGTAGCCGTTGGACACCGAGCGCAGGAAGAGGCGCCGGCCCGCCTCGGGCACGTGGTCGAGAGCGATACCCTGGCGCGCCATATGGTCCATCAGGTCGTCGTCGATGGCGATGGGGGCATGTCCGGTGCGCCGGGCCTTCTCGACGTTCTTGGCGGCGATCAGTTCGGCCAGGGTGGACACGCCGTCACCGTCGACATTGGCGGGCAGGTCCATCCGGACTCCCACCACCCGCGGGTGGATGAAGTGGAAGCGAATGGCGGCCCCGGCCCAGTGCCGCTCCACCAGGATGCTGCGCGACCGCTTGGCGGCGATGGAGAAGGCCCTCCGCCACTGGGCCTCGCCGGTCAGGGCGGGGAACACATTGGTGCCCCGGCCCATCCGGTTGGCCTTGATGCACAGGGGAGCCCCCAGGGCGTGGCAATGGGCGATCGCCTCCTCTTCGTCCCCCGACTGGAAGCGGCGCCCCTCGGGAACCGGAAAGCCGAGGATGGCGAACAGCTCCTTGGAGGCCTGCTTGTCGTCGATGACCGACTTCAGGCTGCCGTTGATGTGCCGGCACTGGTCCAGCCCCGCCCCCGGCGGGCCGACATGGAGCCGCCCTATGCTGAAATAGGCGGTCTTGTCGTCCAGCCCCAGGCACAGCCAGACCCGCCCGTCGGGATCGGTGAAGGCCGTCAGGGCACCGTCCCCGAGGCCGTGGCGCCGCGCGGCGCGGATCAGGCAGGCGGCATGCAGATCGGCATGATCGACGAAAAAGCGGGCCAGCCCGTCCCCCGCCAGAAACGCCTTGACCCTGTCTCCACCGTAATCTTCCATGGCCCTTCCCTTGTCGCCCTTCGCAATCCATTCCAGGGAATGTGCATCGCCGGCCATCGCGATGCAATTCGAAGGCGGCCGGGCGGGAGGACATGGACGGTGGGCGACGTCACGCGGAAAAGCCTTGAAAGATGGGCGGTTTTGGCCGCACTGGCCTTTTCCGCCCTGGCCCTGGCCGGGTGCGGCACATACTTCTTGCCGAGGCAGCAGAAGGCCGCCGCTATGACCCGCGACGCCGGCTGGCAGTACCTGCCCCTGGACGGCGGAGCCTTCTCCATGGCCTCCGCCCTCGGTCCGGCGGCGCGGGGCGCCCGGACCCTGGTGGTCTATCTCGAAGGCGACGGGCTGGCGTTCCTCGTCAACGGCGCGGTTTCCCCCGACCCCACCCCCACCGAGCCCTATGCCCTGCGTCTGGCCCTGGCCCATCCGGGCGGGCGGGCGGCGTATCTCGCCCGGCCCTGCCAGTACGGCATGACGCGGGACTGTTCCCCTCGATACTGGACCAGCCACCGTCTGGCCCCGGTGGTCGTCCAGGCCACCGACGAGGCCCTTTCCCGGCTGAAGCACCTTACCGGGGCCAGCCATCTGGTCCTGGTGGGGTATTCCGGCGGCGGCGCCCTGGCCGCCCTGGTGGCCGCCGGCCGGACCGACGTTTCCGCCCTGGTCACCGTCGCCGCCAACCTCGATCTCGGCGAATGGACCCGCCGCGAGGGGCTGACGCCGCTGTGGGGATCGGAAGACCCGGTGTCGCGGGCCGGCGCCCTGGCCGCTCTTCCCCAGGTTCATCTGGTGGGCGAGCGCGACGCCGTGGTGCCGCCCTACGTGGTCCGCTCGTTTCTCGCCCGAATGGACGGGGCCAAGGCGGCGCGGATGATCGAGCACCCCGGCTTCGGGCACGATTGCTGCTGGGTGGAGAACTGGCCCCGCCTGGCCCGCCAGCCCGCCCTGACCGGGCTGCCCGGCTGGCCGGGACCTTGACCCGCCCATGGACGCCAATCCCCCCTCGCCTCTCCTCGCCGGCCTCGCCCCGGAATTCCGCCTGCTCTGCCTGGCGTGCGGCAATGCCGGCGACGCCGAACTGGCCGAGGCCTGCGGCGAGGTCGGCGACTGGGAGGATGTGTGGTCGGGATGCCTGCGGCATCGCGTGATCGCCCCCCTGCACGCGGCCCTCGTCCGCATGCCGCCCGGACGGGTTCCGGCCCCCATCCTGGAACGGCTCCAGCGGCAAGTGGTCATCGACGCCCTGCTGGGGCAACGGCAGAGCCGGGCCCTGGCCGACCTGATGCGGCTGTTCGGCAAGGCCGGAATTCCGGTCCTGGTCCTCAAGGGCCAGCCGCTGGCCGTCACCCTTTACGGGACGGCGGCGGGACGGGGTGTCGGCGACATCGACCTTCTGGTGGCCCCCGCCAGCCTGCCGGCCGCCGACGCGCTGCTGCGCGGGGCCGGCTGGCGGCGGCGCGGCGCCGGCTTCGTGGAGCGCGGCCCGCAACTGGCCCGCGACCGCGTCAAGGAGATCTCCTACGGTCACGCGGCCGATGGCATGGTCGTCGAACTGCACCAGCGCCTGACCGAGAATCCCCACCTGCTTCCCTGCGACTTCGACGATTTGTGGCGGCGGCGGGACGTGGTCGAGGTCGGCGGCGTCCCGGTTCCCACCCTGCCCGCCGATCTGCTGCCCATCTATCTCGCCACCCATGGGGCCTGCCATTGCTGGGAAAGGCTGCGCTGGCTGGCGGACCTGGCGGACCTGCTCCGTCTCCGGGGAGGGCTCGGGCCGGCCGAGGAGACCGCGCGGCGCCTCGGCCTGGAAGCGCCCCTGGGTCAGGCCGTCGCCCTTTGCCATTTCTGGCTGGGATGGCCGGCGGAAATGCCGCCCCTGGCGCGGCCGCAAGCCCTGACCGCCTTCGTCCGACGCTTCTTCTCGGGCGGACGCTGGAAGGCCGATCCCCGGCCGGGCAGCCTGGAATGGCTGCGGCGCCAGTCCCTGTGGGGGCGGCTGCACACCCTGTCGCTACGGCCGGAACCGCGGTACCGCGTGTGGGAGCTCACCGCGACGCTGGTCTGGCCGCCGGATTGGGAGGTCATCCGCCTGCCCGATTCCCTGTTCTGGCTCTATCCGGCATTGCGCCCGCTCGGCTGGTGGCGGCGCCGCCAAGAGCATTCAAAAAGAGAAAAATAAATAAAATGCCGCTACTATGGCGACGTTTTGCCCATTCCACGCCGCATTGAACACTGCCCATCGCCCTGGTGCGTCTCCAATGCACAAAGATCAACCATGCCAAATGGCGTAATACATTATCACTGGAATCATTCTTGATGTTGATTGCAACGGAGATGATTTTTCCTGAGTATGGATATTCAGGCGCGACATGGATTTAAGGGGGGGCGTTGTGCGTCCAGTTAGCATCGCAACAGTTCTGGCCATCTGCCTTGCTGGCTTCGGTGCCCAGGCGGCCAGCACCTATGGCACCAATACGGTGACCACGCCCGTCGTGTCGCAACAATCGTCCTCCCAGACGGCAACCCAGATCTCGTCGCGCATCAGCCAGGCGGTCTCCGGAGCCGCCAGCGGCGGTGGCGGCGGCTTTGGCGGCGGTGGCGGCGGGTTCGGCGGCGGCGGTGGCGGCGGGTTCGCACCCGGTGGCAGCGGTGGCGCGCCCGGTGGCGGCGGTGGAGGGACGCCCGGTGGCAGCGCCTCCCCGACCAGTTCCCTTGACGACGGCGTGGTGGGCCGCTCGGCGGGTTCGGGCGACAAGAACCTCGGCGTCTGGTTCAATGCCGGGACCGCGCGCGCCTCCGACACCCACGCCTTCGAATCCTTCCACGGAAGCATCAGCACCCTGGTCGGCGGCATCGACTACCGCGTCCTCGACAATGCCGTGATCGGTTTCGCCCTGGGCTACGAGATGGCAAGGATCACCACGACCTACAACAACGGCACCCTGACGGCCGACAACGTGGCCCTGGCCCCCTATTTCGGCTATGCCATCAACAATTACCTCAGCGTCGACGGCACCGTCGGCTACGCCTTCGTGAATTACGGCATGACCCGCAACAGCGGCACCGTCAAGGGCAGCACGGACGGCGGCCGCGTGTTCGTATCGACCAACGTCACCGCCAAGACCTCGGTGGACAGCTGGCAGCTGAGCACCTCGCTGGGCTATCTGTATCTCCAGGAGCATCAGGGGCGCTACACCGAGGTCGGGACCGCCGCCAATCAGGTCTCCGCCGTCAACATCCGCCTCGGACAGCTGCGTTCCATCAACAAGGTCGGCTATCTGGCGACCACCAACTGGGGCTCGGTCATGCCCTATCTGATGGTCCGGCCCGAATACGACGTGAACAAGAGCCCGGCATCGCTTCTGGACACCGCCACCAGCACCAAGTCGGTCGGCGACCGGTTCGGCACCACCTTCGGCCTGGGCCTCACCATGGCCATCGGCGACGACAGCACGGTCACCCTGGAAGGCACCACCAGTCAGTTCCGCTCCCACCTGGGAATGGACGGCGTATCGGGAACGGCGCGCTTCCGGTTCTGACGCCCGTGAAGACATGTCGGGGGCAAGGCGCGTTCGCATTGGCGAATGCGCCTTCTCCCGTTCCGACGGCGTCGGTCCGCAAGCCCGATCAAGCGGGATTGGTCTCATGAAGGTCGCGATCACCCTTGACTGGCTGACCGTTGTCGGTGGCGCGGAGCGCGTGCTGGCGGAAATGATCGCCCTCTACCCCTCCGCCCACATCCATGCCGTGCTCGACACCCTGGCCGAACGGGAAATCCTGGGGGGATGCCCGGTGACCACCAGCTTCATCCAGAAGCTGCCCTGGGCCGGCCGCCTGTACCGCCACTATCTGCCCCTGATGCCGCTGGCGGTGGAGCAGTGGGCTCTCGACGGCTACGATCTGATCCTGTCGTCCAGCTACGCCGTCGCCAAGGGCGTGATCACCGCCCCCTGGCAGACTCATGTGGCCTATATCCATACGCCGATGCGCTATGCCTGGGACCAGCAGGACTCCACGCTGGCCGAGTCCCGCCTGTCGCGGCCGGGGCGCGGGCTGGCCCGCTGGATGCTTCATCGCCTGCGGCTGTGGGACCAGCTGTCGGGGCAGCGGCCCGACCACCTCGTCGCCAATTCGGCCTTCGTCGCCGGCCGCATCCGCAAGTACTGGCGCCGCGAGGCCGAGGTGATTCATCCGCCCGTGGCCATCGACCGGTTCACGCCCCGCGATGACCACGACGACTTCTATCTCGGCGTCTCGCGTCTGGTGGCGGGCAAGCGCGCCGAACTCCTGGTCCGCACGTTCTCGGCCATGCCCGGGCGGCGGCTGATCCTGATCGGCGACGGTCCCGACCTGCCCCGGCTGCGCCGTCTGGCCGGCCCGAACGTCAGTTTGCCGGGATACCTGCCGGACGGGGCGGTGGTCGATCACCTGGAACGGTGCCGGGCCTTCGTCACCGCCGCCACCGAGGATTTCGGCATCACCGTCCTCGAGGCCCAGGCGGCGGGGCGCCCGGTCATCGCCCTGGGCCGGGGCGGCGTGCTGGAAACCCTGTCCGGGCTGGACCAGCCGGTTCCCACCGCCGTGCTGTTCGGCGAACCGAGCCCGCGATCCCTGGGAGGCGCCCTGGACGCCTTCGAGGCCAACGAGGGCCGGATCACGCCCGAGGCCTGCCGCGCCAATGCCGAGCGCTTCGCCCCGGCGCGCTTCCGCTCGGCCCTGTCCGAGGCGGTGACCCGGGCCATGGCGGCGCAGGGAAGGGCCGGTAGATGAACCGGTCAACGGCCATCGCCGCGGCGGGAACGGGGATCGGCCTGGTTTCCGTGGTGTTTTCCCTCCCCGTTTTCGCCATCGGCGTCTGGCAGCAATCGGAGCCGGTGGTCATTGCCGTGCATGCCGGGGCCGCGCTGTGCTGGCTGGGCCTGGCCACGTCGCCCGGGGCGGGCGAGCTGGCGGCCCGCCTAAAGTCGCCCATGGTTCTTCCCCTCCTGGCCATGGCGGCGT
Organism: Paramagnetospirillum sp.; assembly: GCF_058402745.1. Classification (NCBI taxonomy): domain Bacteria; kingdom Pseudomonadati; phylum Pseudomonadota; class Alphaproteobacteria; order Rhodospirillales; family Magnetospirillaceae; genus Paramagnetospirillum; species Paramagnetospirillum sp. Next base: position 135,632 of record NZ_JBZVFI010000014.1, on the reverse strand, counting down.
GGGGGCTGGTCTCCGCCCTTGTGTCGCCGCATCCCATGGGGGCCATCCTGGGCGCGCCGCAAAGCGGGGAAGGCGTGCTTTGGAGCACCGACATGGCGGCCTACGTCCTGGCCGCCTGGATGATCCGTCACGACGCCCCGGCGACCTTCCGCCGGCTGGCCTTCCTGGGGGCGGGAATCGTCCTGGTCGTGGGATTGTGCAACGCCCCTCCCCTGCGGGCGGGAACGGTGATCGGCGGCCTTCCCTCGTTCTTCAGCTTTCCGAAATTCCTGGGATTCAGCGCCCTGGCGCTGATTCCGGTGGCGTGGCGGCTGCGGCAGGACGGAGGGCACGGCTGGCTGATCCCGGTGCTGGCGGCGCTGGCCGGGCTGGTGCTGTCCGAGAACCGCACGGCGCTGAGCGGCATCCTGATGCTTCCGGCGCTGCTCCGGCCGCCCCGGCACGGCCCGGCCGCATTCCCGACGGCCCGCGCCAAGGCCCTGGGCGCGCTGGGCGTGGCGCTGGCCGCCCTGCTCCCCTATGTGCTGCTGCGCCACACCGACTGGCTTCACGGCAGCTTTTCCCTGTGGTCCCGGTCCATTCTGCTGGCGGCGACCGACCGCCTCATCCTTGAATCGCCCCTCACCGCCCTGTTCGGCCACGGCTGGGGCAACTACCAGGACTATCTCGCCCGGGGGGTCGCCGACACCGGAATCTCCCTGGTCGATGGATCGTGGAAGGACCTGTCCCGCGACGAGTTCCACTCCCACAACGCCGCCATCGAGGCGGCCTTCGCCATCGGCCTGCCCGGTGCCGCGCTGCTGCTGCTGTCGCGCATGGGATTCATATGGGGAGCCGCGCCCGCCGCCCTGCCCATGGCCGTTCCCTTCGCCCTGAGCCTGAGCGTGACCGAGGCGACCTGGTTCATGCTGCCGGTGAGCCTCGCCTTCCTGGGGTTGGGCCTTGCCGCCCTGGCGCCGGATCGGGGCGAAGCGGTCCCGGCCGCCGCCGGCCGGGCCGGAGGCATCCGGATCGCCGCCGCGTCGCTGGCCATCGCCGGTTTCGCTCTTTCCGCCGCGCAATTCACCCACGCCCGCGCCACCCGCCACCTGATCGCCTGCATCAAGGCCGACGCCTGCCCCGCCGCCCGTCCGCCGCGCGACCCGATCGCCCGCGAGGAAGAGACGGCCGCGCTGATCTCGACCGTTGCCGGAGGCCGGACGGGGGCCTATCACAACCAGTCCCTGGCCGGGTTGGTCCGGTGGCTGGCGGCGCGTCCGGACCGCCCGCCTTCGGCGCAATTGTCGGTGACCCTGTGCGGTATCTTCGGGCGGGCCGCCTTCCTGCCGGAGAGGTCGCGGTTCGGCCCCCTGGCGCCGGAAGACGTGGAGCTGTGGAGGAACGAGGTGGTGCGGCTGCTCGAGGTCGCGCCGGGCCGCATGGACGTCGCCGCCATCTACCTCAACTGGCTGATCCTCCAGGGCCGGGAGGGCGATGACGCCGACCTCCTGCCCGTTCTCCAGCGACAGGCCCCCTCCCACCCGGTGACCGGATGGTTCCAGGGCCTGCGGATGATCGCGGCGGCGGATGGGACGGTGCGCCGGGACGGGCTGCGCGCCCTGCGCCGCGCCCTGGACGGAGACGTGAAGCGCTTCGTGGATATCCCCGCCGATATCGAGGCCAGTGTACGCCGGGCGACGGACGGATGATGGGCCGAGGTCACCAGACCGCCCTCCGCCTGATCGTCCGGGGGGTATCCATGGCCGCCACCGGCGTCCTGGCCTATGGCCTGCGGCATTCCACCTTGGACCTCCCGGCGCGCTACTGGGTGGCCATCGCCGCCGGAACCCTGCTTCTCATGGCCATCCGGGCGGTCTTCCCCCAGTCCCGCCATGCCGGCCTGGCCGGCCTCTGGCCCAATGTCGGCGCCCTGGCCGTCACCGCCGCCGTCCTGGTCACACTGGCCTACATGCTGAAGATGTCGGACGGTTTCTCCCGCCTGTGGGCGGCCTATTGGGCCATGGCCGCCCTGGCCGGACTGGCCGTGGCCGATCTGACGGGCGCCAGGGACCGGAGCCGCCGCCGAATCATCGTCGCCGGCCCCGACGCCCATACACGACCGCTCGAGGCCCGGTGCGCCGCCGAGGGGCCGCCGGATGTCGCCTTCAAGTCGTTCGGGGAACTGCTCGACTGGCTGAACCGCCACGAAAGCCTCGATGGACTGGTCGACGAAATCATCTTGGTCGGGCCTCTGCCGGGGGAGAAGGAGCGTTCCGCCCTGATCCTCGCCCTGCACGGCAATCCCGTCGATCTGCGCTATGGAATCGATCTGGGGGACCTCATTCCCCAGGGCTGGTCCGACGGGGCCCTGGGGCAGCTGACCATCCCCCTGGCCCGCCCGCAGCCCCTGGGACGGCGCGTGGTCAAGCGGGCCGAGGATCTGGTCCTGACCGTCATCGGCCTGCCGCTGCTGCTTCCCGTCATGGCGGTGATCGCCGTCGCCGTGAGTCTGGACAGCCCTGGGCCGGTGCTGTTCCGCCAGCGCCGTCTCGGCCTCGGCGGCAAGGCCTTCACCATCCTGAAATTCCGCACCATGCGGGCGAACGCCGCCGGGGACGCCGAGGCGCCCCAGGCCCTGGAGGGCGATGCCCGCGTGACGCCCCTCGGCCGCTTCCTCCGCCGCACCGGCCTGGACGAATTGCCGCAGATCTTCAACGTGCTGGCCGGCGAGATGTCGCTGGTGGGGCCGCGGCCCCACGCCTTTCCCCACGACGTGGCGTGGTCCGCGGCGGTCAGCGGCTATACCCGGCGCTTCGACGTCAGGCCCGGCGTCACCGGCCTGGCCCAGATCCTCGGCCATCGCGGCCCTGTCGAGGAGACGCAGGCGCTGGATGCCCGCCTGGCCCTGGATCTCGAATACATCCGAACCTGGTCGCTGCTCTCCGACCTGCGGATACTGGCGCTGACCCTGGTGAACTCCTGCCGGACCTTGGCCGCTGGTCATTCCACCACGGAGAGCGCTTCATCCGGCCCGAATCCCGTCCCGCCGACGGGAGACGGCTCCGGCTCCCGCCATTGATTCAGCCCCCCATTCCCGGATCGGGACGGCAAAGGCGGAACGCGGCGCGCCTCCCAACGGGGATTGCGGCCGACCTTCCATGTGAACCTGTCCACCCCAGGACGCGGAGACGGCAGGCGGCGTTGCCCTCCCCTTTTTCGGGGGCAAGGCATGGGTGGAAAACATGGGTGGAAGCGCCGAGCAGCGATTCGCTACGACATTGATTCCACGGCTTTTTCGAAGAATTCTTCGCGTGGCGTAGGAAAGGAGACTCACAAGTAACTGCCTCTCAGTAGCGCCTAGAATGCGGTAGAATCCCTGTTGGTGTGATGACGTATACATGGGTGAAATGCCGAAATGTGGCTTTTCGCTTCGACGAAGCAGTTCATCAACATTGAGCCAATGCAGCGTCCATCTGGTCAATTCGGCTGCAACAGCCCCTCGACCTCCATCATCCGCAAGGCGTCAGCGAGAGATACTCCCGCCCGAAAACACAGCCACTGTCCGGTATGGCGGTGCCACATCAGATCAAAGCGATCACCGCTGATATGGTCGAGACGGGCGAAGGCGGAATCAAACTCCTCGCCGGCATTGTCTGCAAAGCCCGAACAGTAGCGCTGGATGAAGCTGTACTTGTCGCCGCGCCATTTGCCGGTGATGGCGATATGATAGTTGAATTCCGCGGGACGAAATTCGGGCAGGAACCTGGGGATCAGCACCTCGGCGATGAACCGCTCGCAGGTGGCCGCAATCGCAGCCTTGTCGTCCTTGGTCAGACCCTTGACCCATACGCCGCGCCGTCCCGCCATGATGCCCTCTCCTTGTCAGCACGAGCATCATGGCAAAGGGAAAAGACATGGCGCTACAGCAAGCTGACCTTGCCCTGGGATACATCACCCCGGATCAGGCCGAGCTAGCCGCCGCATAACCCCGTGTCCATTTTTCCTGGGCAAGGCACATCGCACCACTTCGTTACTCAACGGCTTGTGATCGGGCGGCAATCGCTTTGACAATCCGGTCTGCACATGCTTCCGCTCCCCCTCTGCTGCCATCCACCTGAATGTCAGGGGCGTCGGGTGGCTCATAGGGGGCATCCACGCCGGTGAAATAGGGTATGGTGTTTCAGCTTTGCCGGGCTGTCTGGCAGCGCTGGATGGACACCGCCGTGATGGCCGGAGCCCTGGTCCTCAAGGGCTACGAGCCGAACCGGGCCGGTTTCATTGCCTGTTCCTGGCTGCCGCCCAAATGGGATTGGGTCGATCCGCTGAAGGATGCCCGCGCCGAGATCGAGCAGATCGAGGCGGGCCTCAAGAGCCGCACCCAGGCCCTGGCCGAGCGCGGCTTCGACGCCGAACAGGTGGATGCCGAAATCGCCGCCGACCGGGAGCGGGAACAGCGGCTGGGGCTGTTGTTCGGCTCCGCCCCGCTACCGCCGGGAGACGTTCCTATTCAAACGGATCAATAAACGCGACGCCGGTAGGTTCGAAATGCCGGATGTTGCGGGTGACCACGGTCAGCCCATGTTCCAGGGCGGTGGCGGCGATCAGCAGATCGGCCCCATCGTTGCCGATACGGGCGCTCAAACTGCCCCACCGGCGGGCGATCTGGGTATCCACCGGCAGGATGCGGTCACCGTAAATCTGGATGGTGCGATCGAGCCATGATTCTAGGGCTTCGGCGAAGGCAGGATCCTTGCCCCTCTGGCGGACAATGCCCCGCTCGATCTCGCCGATGGTCACCGAACTCAGGAAGATGTCATCCGCCGCCTTGTCGGTCAGCCAGCGAACGACGTTGGGGCTCCGGTCCCGCTTGCGCAGTTCGGACAGGACCACGGTGTCGAGCAGAAACATCAGAACTCGACCTCACGCAACGTGACCGGCTGGCGTTCAAATTCGACTTCACCTTGCGGCATGGCCAGAAGGTGCTCGACGAACGACGGTGTGCCGACGTCGTGTCGCTGATGCAGTCGCTCGTATTCCTGAACCGACAAAACGACGACGGCTGGTTTGCCTCGCTTGGTGACGGTTTGCGGACGCCCATGCAGGGCCGCGTCGACCACGGCGCTGAAGCTGTTCTTGGCATCTTGAAGGGACCAACGCGGTTCCGGCATCACTGTCATCCTGGCCAGATAAACTAGCCAGATAGTGGGGCTGCGGCCCTGTCATGTCAAGGTAACGCCTACATCATGCACGATCTGCCTCATCTCGCGGCCCGTCTCTACGGGGCGCCGCTACTGCTCGCCCGCAGCAAACTGGACGTGATCCTGGGTGCCCTGGCCCCTCGTATGGACGGGCGTATGGCGCTGCCCATGGTCGGCGACGACGATGGTCCGCTGGATGGCTCGACTATCCAGGTGACGCCCGACGGTATCGCCATCGTGCCGGTGATCGGCACCCTGGTGTCGCGCTCGGGCTATCTGGGCGCCGCCAGCGGCCTGACCGCCTATTCCGACATCGCCGATGCCATCGAGGCGGCGGCCACCGATCCCGGCATCCGCGCCATCCTGCTGGACGTGGATTCCTCCGGCGGCGAGGTCGGCGGCCTGTTCGATCTGGTCGACCACATCCAGGCCATCCGCGCCCAATGCGGCAAGCCCATTTGGGCGGTGGCCGACGAAGCCGCCTTGTCGGCGGCCTATGCCATCGCCTGCACCGCTGACCGCCTCTACGTCACCCAGACCGGCGAGATCGGCTCCATCGGCGTGGTGGCGGTCCACCGCGACGAATCCGGGGCGGATACCCAGGCCGGACTGGCCTGGACCTTCGTTCATGCCGGGGCTTGCAAGGTGGACGGCAATCCCCACCAGCCGCTGTCCGACAGCGCCCGCCTCGCTCTCCAGGCCGATGTGGATGCCCTGTACGCGAAATTCACTGCCCTGGTGGCCGAGCGGCGGGGGCTATTTCCCGATGCCGTGCGGGCCACCGAGGCTGCGGTCTATCGCGGCGACCAGGCGGTGGCCGCCGGACTGGCCGACAAGGTTGGCACCCTGCGCGTTGCCCTGGCCGATCTCGGTGTCGTGCTGGCCCGCCCCACAATTTCCCGTCCCATCGCCGCCCGAAAGGAAGTCCCGATGTCCGAATCCCAGGGAGAAGTCCCCATCATGGCGGCTGTGCCGCAGCAGCCTGTCCAGGCCGATGTCGATCTGGAACAGCGCCTGCGCGCCGAATATTCCGAGATCAGCGCCATCTCCGCCCAGGCTGCCCGCCTCGGCGTGACCATTGATCCCGCCGAGGCCATGGCCAAGGGCATCCGCCCCGAGGCGCTGCGCCGCACCGTGCTGGATCAGTTGGCCGAGCGTTCCGACGCCACCGATGTGGTGGCCGCCGCCCCGACGGCTGCCGTTCCCAAGGCTGAAACCGAAAGCCCCATCGTCCGGCGTGCCCGCGAAGCCGCCGCCCGGAAATAAGGACGCGCCTCCATGCCTGTACTGACCGCTCCGCCCACCTTGGGCGATCTGCTGAAGTTTGAACTGAACCCCAGCTACACCCGCGAAACCGTCACCCTGAAGGCGGGCACGTCCTATCCCCTGGGTTCGGTGCTGGGCCGCATCACCGTCAGCGGTGAATACCGCCTGTCGCCCGCCGCCGAAGTAGCAGGTGACGAAGGCTCCGAAGTGGCCGTCGCCATCCTGCTGGAAGCCGTGGACGCCACCGATGCCGCTGTCACCGGCCTGATCGCCGCCCGTGGCCCGGTCATTATGGCCGATGCCGCCCTGGTGTTCGACGCCTCGGTCGACCAGCCCGCCGAACGGGCCGCCAAGATCACCCAGCTTGCCGCATTGGGCCTCGTTGCCCGCACCACCGTTTGAGGGATGCCCCCGACATGAACGCCATCATCAATCCCTTCGACGCGGGCGGCTATTCGCTCGCCGAGATGACCCAGGCCATCAACCTGCTGCCCAACCTCTACACCCGGTTGGGGCAGATGGGGCTGTTCCGCTTCGAGGGCGTTACCCAGCGTAGCGTCATCATCGAACAGGCCGAGGGCGTCCTCAACCTGCTGCCCACCGTGCCGCTGGGCGGCCCCGCCACCGTCGCCAACCGCGATGCCCGGAGCATGCGCTCCTTCACCGTGCCGTGGATTCCCCATGACGATTCCATCACCCCCCAGGACGTCCAGGGCGTGCGCGGCTTCGGTGTCGCCGACGCAGCCGATCCCCTGGCCACCGTCATGGAGCGCAAGCTGACCCGCATGCGCTCGAAGCACGCCCAGACCCGCGAGTTCATGGAGGTCAATGCGCTGAAGGGCATCGTCCGCGATGGTGCTGGCAGCACCCTCTACGACTACTTCAGCGAGTTCGGCCTTGCCCGCCAGCAGGTGGATTTCGCCCTCGGCACCGCCACCACCAACGTCCAGGCCAAGATCCGCGAGGTGCTGCGCAAGGTGGAGACCGAGCTGAAGGGCGAGACCATGACCAGCGTGCTGGCCCTGGTCAGCCCGGAATTCTTCGACAAGCTGATCGGCCACGCCAAGGTCGAGCAGGCTTACCAGTACTATTCCTCGACCGGCGCCCAGCCACTCCGGGAAGACGTCCGCCGCCGTTTCCCCTTCGCCGGCATGGTGTTCGAGGAATACAGCGCCACCGTCACCCTTTCCACCGGCCAGACCGAAACCCTGATCCCGGCGGGCGAAGGCATCGCCTTCCCGCTGGGCACCATGGACACCTTCGTCACCTATGGCGCCCCCGCCAATTTGATCGAGACGGTCAACACGCTGGGCGTGCCCATGTATGCCCGGCAGCTTGCCCGCCAGGACGGCAGCGCCATCGACGTCAAGACCGAGGCGTCCATCCTTCCGGTCAACAAGCGGCCCCGGCTGGCGGTGCGCCTGTTCTCGGGCAACTGACCATGACCGCCTTTGCCGACGCCATCGACGACCTGTTCGCCGATCCGAACATGGCCGTCACCGTCAGCTACCAGGGCAGCCCCGTGCGTGCCCTGGTGCGACGGCCCGACCGCGATATCGAGTTCTCCGACATCACCGTGCAGACCAGCACGGCGGTGTTCGATGTCCGGCGGCGGGAGGTTCTGGCTCCCCAGGCGGGGGATGTGATAGTCCATGACGGCGACAGCTTCGTCGTCCAGGGCGAACCCCGCCTGGATACCGAACGGCTGATCTGGACCTTGGACACGAGACCGGCATGAAACTGGCCGCGGCTATTTCCGGCGATCTGCGCAAGATCATGGCCGAGGAGGTTAAGGAAGCCGAAGACGCCATCACCGCCGGGATGCGTCAGGCTGCCGATGGGCTGAAGGCGGATCTCCGCCGCCAAGTCACCGAGGCGGGGATGGGCCAACGCCTCGCCAATACCTGGCGGGCCGAGCTTTATCCCAAGGGCCAAAAGAGCATTAAGGCGGCGGGGTTCGTCTTCACCAGGGCACCGACCATCATTCGGGCTTTTGACCAGGGTGCGGTGATCAAGTCCAAGCATGGCTTCTGGTTGGCGATCCCCACGCCCGCCGCTGGCACCGGCGCCCGAGGCAAGCGCATGACGCCCGGCCTATGGGAACAGATGCATGGTGCCCGGCTGCGCTTCATCTACCGCCGGGGTGCGCCCTCGCTGCTGGTGGCCGAGAACATGCGAGCCCGCACCGGCAAACGGGGCGGTTTGTCCGCTACGCGTTCTCTTCGATTCGCCAAAGGCAGCGCCTCGGCACTTCGCTCCGGGCGCGGGCTGGCCACGGTGGTGATGTTCATCCTGGTGCCGCAGGTGAGCTTGAAGAAGCGCCTCGACGTGGACGGCGTCGCCGAGCAGTGGGCTTCGGCGCTGCCTGGGCTGATCGTCAGGAATTGGCGGAATTAGGGTCCATAACCGGCGGCATCCCGGCCACGCTATAGCTGGTGCGTTTGCTGCCACCCGGATTGCGGACCAGAATGCCCCGTTCCAGCAGGTCATTGATGTCGCGTTGGGCGGTATCGACCGAGCATTTGCCGATGGCGGCCCATTTCTTGGCGGAAAGATTGCCCTCGAATCCATCCATGAAGCGATTGAGGACAGCCTTCTGCCGGGCCGACATCGGTTCGGAGGTGAAGCGCCGCCAGAACTCGGCTTTGCCCAGCACGCCCTGGGCCGCCACTTCGGCGGCATCGATCGCCCTTCCATAGCATTGGACGAACCAGGACAGCCACGCGGTGACGTCGAGGCTGCCGCGCTGGGTCCGTTCCAGGATTTCGTAGTAATGGCTGCGTTCCCGCTGGATTTGCGCCGACATGCTGTAGAAGCGCTGGCCAGTGCCCTCCATCTGGGCCAGGGCGAGATCGGCGATGGTGCGGGCAATGCGGCCATTGCCGTCGTCGAACGGGTGAATCGTCACGAACCACAGATGGGCGACGGCGCTGCGCAGCAGGCCGTCCATGGCCGGGGGCTGGTTGAACCATGCCAGAAACTGCTCGATTTCGCTCCCGACCCGGTTGGCCGGTGGGGCTTCATAATGGACCTTGGGGCGTTCAATCGGGCCGGACACCACCTGCATCGGACCGGCACTGTCGGTGCGCCAATCGCCAATGGTGATCTTGTGCAGCCCGGACCACCCGGTCGGGAAGAGCGCGGCATGCCAGCCGAACAGCCGTTGCGACGATAGGGGTGTCGCATGGTTGCGCAGGGCGTCGAGCATCATCTCGACGATGCCATCGACCTTGCGATCCGGGGGCAGCAGGCCGCCGTCCGGCAACCCCAAGCGCCGGGCTACCGAGGAGCGGACGCTGGCCATATCCAGCCGTTCGCCCTCGATCTCCGAGGTCTTGATCACGTCTTCGGTGGTGGCCCGGAGTTCCGCCTCGCACTGAAGGTCGAAACCGAGACGCTGCATCTGGCCGAGCAGATGCCCCTGCTTGTGGCGGGCTTCCGCCAGGGGCATCAGCAACGCTTGAGCATCCCAGCGGAATTGGGGCCAGTCGTCTTCTCTCCAGATGTACACGGCATTTCTCCGCAGAAGTTACGGAGAATATGGCGTCATTCGCCGCAGGCAGCAACGCAATTCACCGCACATCATGCGGAGAATATTGAGCCATTCGCCGCATGAGCAGTCATTCGAGGTCGGGAAAGCATGCCCAGTGTCCGCGAACAGATCCTTGCCGCCCTGCTGGCGCGGCTGGAAACGGTGCCCGGGGCCACGGCCAAGGACGAGGGTGATGTCGGCGTACCGCTTGATGTGCGGGCGCTCGGCTTCTGGCTGAAGGGCCTGTTCGGCTCGCCCGCCACCGCCGATAACGGTGACGGCACCTTCGACCATGTTTTCACCTCGGGCGGCACGCTGCCCAGCCTCGCCATCGAGATCGGTCATGCCCAACTGGCGGTGCCGAAATTCTTCCGCCACGGCGGGGCCAAGCTGGACAAGCTGTCCTTCGACATGGCGCGCTCCGGCGCGGCCAATGCCAGCATCGGGGTAATCGCCCAGGGCGAGACCGAAGCCGCCGCCACTATCGATGCCACCCCGGCAACCTTCGCCCTGAAGCGGTTCAGCCAGGGCAGCGGTACCATCCGTGTCGGCGGCAGCCAACTCGCCAACGTTGTCGGCGGCAAGCTGTCCTTTTCCAATAACCTGGAGCGGGTCGAGACCATCCGCGCCGACGGCCTGATCGACGGCGTGGACGAGACCGAGGCCACCGCCGAAGGCTCGGTCGACATCCGCTTCGGCACCGACACCACGCTGACCGCCGCCATCGCCGCCGAAAGCCCGGTGGCGATGGAATACGGCTTCACCATCCCCGGCTCGGCCTTCGCCCTGACCTTCCATCTGCCCCGTGTCTTCCTGCCCAAGAAGAAGCAGGAGATCAAAGGCCCCGGCGGCATCCAGGCCAGCTACGACTGGCGGGCGGCCCGCGACCCGGTGGCGGGATATCTGCTCCGCGTCACCCTGGTCAACGACGTGGCGGGGTATTGATCATGATCAGGCTCACCATCCCCAAGGAACCCTACTGGCTCGATCTGCCCCACGGGGTGCGGGTTTTCGTCCGCCCGCTGACCACAGCGGTGTACGAGGCCGCCCGGGCGCGAGGCTGGCGCATGGCCCGTGCCATCGCCGCTGAGCATGCCGATCTCAAGGCTGCCGGGGCCGACATCACCGGCTTGCCGGATTTGTCGGACGAGGACGCCCTGGCCGGACTGTCGCAGATGCTGTTCGCCCAGGGGCTGGCCCGTTCCGCCATCACCAAGTGGGAGGGCGTTCTGGATGAGGCCGATCAACCGGCGGAAGTCACCGACACCGCCATCGCCGAGCTGATGCAGTTGCCCCGCATGGCGGAGGGGTTCGTCGTCCAATACACCGAAACCCACGAAGCGGTGATCGCCGAGGGAAACGCCTCCAGGCCCGCGCCGAATGGCACTTTGGCGGCGGGCCGGAATACTGCCGAGGCTGCAGCGGAAACTGCGACTGCCCCTATGAGCGCAACGCCCCCCTGACCGAAGCAGGCTGGCAAGCCTGGGAATTGCTGATCGGCAATGTCGGCGCCTTCCGTCTTGGCCCCCGTGGCGGCATTACCGGGCTCGACCTTCCGGCTCTCCTGATCCAGGCCGAGGCCCTCGGCTACGACCAGCCCTTGCTGGCGCGGCTGCTGCCCTTTGCCGAGCGGGGAATGGTGGCCGGTGCCGCCAAGGCTCAAACCGAGACCTGACCGATGGCCACCAAATCCGTCTCCATCCGCCTGTCCCTGCAGGACGGCGAAACCGTCCGCCGTGCCCTGCTGAAATTGGGCGAGGATGGCCAGAAGGCATTGGCCAGGATCGAAGGGGCGGCGCAACCGGCTTCCCGGTCGCTGCTGGCCATGAACGCCGCCAGCCAGGACATTCAGGGCGGCATGGCGGCCTTCGCGTCGCGGCTTGGCCCCATCGGCTCGGTGATGATGGCGCTGGGGCCTGCGGGGCTGGCGGCGGGGGCGGCGATCGGCCTGTTCGGCAAGGCCATGGTGGACTCCACCATCAAGGTGGAAAGCCTGGAGGCTCGCCTCAAAGGGCTGGTGGGCGCCGCCGCCCTGACCGAAACCACCTCGTATCTCTATGCCCAGGCCCAGAAGACCGGCACCGCTTTGGAAACGGTGATCGGCGCCTATTCCCGGCTGACCGCGTTGCAGAAGGCCGGGATCATCACCACCGGTGAGAGCCGCGCCTTGCTGGAGGGCTTCCAGTCCACCGCCATCGCCCTGGGCGCGTCGTCCGAGCAGTTGGAGCAGTCGCTGTTCGGTCTGGCTCAAGGCCTTTCGTCCGGCACCCTGCGGGCCGAGGAACTGAATCAGGTCGTCGAGCCCATGCCGGGGCTGTTGCAGGCCCTGGATCGGGCCGCCGGTCTGCCCTCGGGCGGCTTCCGGCAGATGGTCACCCAGGGCAAGGTGACGGCGGATTTCTTTCGCGACACCCTGATCACGGCGCTGAAAGGCTTTGATGCGGCGGCTCTGGAGAGTGCCGACACCGCCGAGCGGGCTTTCACCCGTATGGCCAACGCCTGGCAGGGTTTCACCAATGCTCCCTGGCTGCGCGGCATCCTGTCGGGCGGCGCCAATGCCGGGGCGGCGGCGCTGGAATCGCTGACGCCGGGGGACAATTCCCTCAAGACCCGGCTGGCCGCTCTGGACAAGCGCATCGCCGCCCTTGGTGGCGAGCAGGCGCTCGACAAGCCGTTGCCCGTCGGCACCCATTCAGTGGTGGTGCAGGCGGTAAAGCAGGAAAACGAGGAACTGCGCCGTCTGCTGGCCGAGCGCCAGGTCATTTCCGACGATCTCGACGAGATCACCCGCAAGCGGGCGGGCATGGAAGCCCAGGCCAAGATGCAGCGCGACCAGATTCGCGCCGAACAGCGCGAACCCACCTATGTGGAGAAGCTGGCCGACCTGAAGTTCGAGGTGGAATGGCAGGAAAAGCTCAACGCGGCCCGCGCCGCCGGCAACGCCGAATTCAGCCGCACCAAGGCCCAGTACGACGCGGCCATCCGCCTGAACAATCCCGGCAACATCAAGGAATCCCCCGGCGACAAGACCCAATGGCAGGGCGAGCGGGCCACCGACGACGATCGGGTGTTCGAGGAATTCGTCAGTCCCGAGGCCGGTATCCGTGCCCTGACCCGCATCCTGCTCCGCTATCAACGCCGCCATGGCCTGAACACCGTCGCCGGCATCATCAATCGCTGGGCGCCAGGCTGCGAGAACGACACTGGCTCCTACATTGCCCATGTCGCCTCCCGCCTTGGCGTGACGCCCGACCAAGCCATCGACGTCACCCGGCCGGAGATCCTGGCCGATCTGGTGGAAGCCATCATCCGCCATGAAAACGGCCAGCAGCCTTATGCCCGCGAGGTGATTCTGGCCGGTGTGGACATGGGCTTGGGGAGGGCCTGACCGTGAAGTTACTCGATCTGCTCGGCGATGCCGCCGCCATCGCCGCCAATCCCGTCGTCGGGCTGGCCAAGGTGGCGCTGGACGTGGCCCCCGATATCGCCAGCCTGTTCGGCGACGATGCCGAAAGGGCTGTCGGCAAGCTGGCCGATACCGTGCGTGCCGTCACCGGCACCTCCGATCCCGCCCAGGCCCGCGAAGCCCTGGCCGATCCCAATCTGGTGTTCCAACTGCGCTCCCAGGCCCAGACCTTCGCCCACGAGGAGCGTATGCAGCAGATGGCCAACGCCGTCACCACCCTGACCGCCACCCTGGCCGACCGTCAGAACGCCCGTGCCCGCGATACCGAATTCATCAAGGCCGGGCGCAGCAACGTCCGCGCCAATGTGTTGCTGGTTACAGCTGGACTCGGCATCGTCGGCGGGATTGGATTCATGGTGTTCGGCCATGTGGACGGCAACACTGCCGTCGGAGGCTGCACCATCTCGGTGGTGACGCTGCTGGCGGGTAAGTTCGCCACCGCCTTCGACTTCGAATTCGGCGGCTCGGCCGATTCAGAGCAGACCCGCACCCTGCTGGCGCAGGCGCCGCCTATTGGCAAATAGATCAGATCGGATTGCGCACGACGCGGCCGACCTGGGGTTTCCCCCGGTCGGCCGCATTTTGTGTTTTGTGGATCAGAATGGAAACTTCATCATCCCATGCCATCATAGCGGCCATGATGGGCCGTTTTCTGCCTGGCTGCTTCAAGGCAAAATCGCCGGAAATGCGGACAGATGGACTCACATTTCAAGTGCAACACCGAGATCGATGGCTTTTCCGAGGAAAGCCTCAAGCGGAGTTCGATATCCGAGGCACTTTCGCGGGGTGAGGTTGTAGTCCATGGCCAGGTCGTCCAGATCGGCCTGGGAAACTGCCGCGAGATCTGTTTTTCGCGGCAGTCCCCGCCGCATTCGCCCGATGGCGTTCTCGACGCCGCCCTTCTGCCAGGGGCTATGGGGATCGCAGAAATAGGTTTTCATGCGAAGCCTTGTCTTCAGGCGGCGATGGGCCGCGAATTCAGAGCCGTTATCGAAGGTGATGGTGCGGCGCTGCTCGGCAGGAAATCGCCGCAGCATGGCGGTCAGGCTGTCGGCGATTGGCTCGGCGGCTTTGCTGAGGTGATGCCGGAGCAGAAGCAGGCGCGAGCTACGTTCGTGCGCCACCAGGACGGCTTGGCGATAGCGGGAGAACAGCATCAGATCGGCTTCCCAGTGGCCGGTCTGGCGCCGGTCGGCGACCTCGGCGGGACGCTCGGCTACCGGCACTCGCTGGGGAATGAAATGCACCGAGCTGCCGCCCTTGCGGCCACGCCAGCCACGCTGAAACTTGGCGCGCGGCAGCAGCCGGTGCAGATAGTCCTTGTGGCTGTTCACGCGCCAGTAGATGTAGCGGTAAATTGACTCGTGGCTGATCACCGGCCTACCTTGCTCAAGCTCGAGCCGCCCGGCGATCTGCTCCGGGGACCATCCCATCGCAAGGCCGTCCAAGGTCAGTTTCCTGAGCGCGCTCGAGCGCTCCAGTTTGTAAAGCTTGCGCCGCCGCCGGGCGCGGGCCTGGATCATCGCCCAATCCACCTTGTAGCCGACTTGGGCGCCACTGTTGCGCTCCAGCTCTCGGCTGATTGTTGACGCCGCCCGGCCCAAGGCCCGGGCAATGG
The DNA here is from genome assembly GCF_058402745.1 of Paramagnetospirillum sp. Classification (NCBI taxonomy): domain Bacteria; kingdom Pseudomonadati; phylum Pseudomonadota; class Alphaproteobacteria; order Rhodospirillales; family Magnetospirillaceae; genus Paramagnetospirillum; species Paramagnetospirillum sp. The sequence continues at coordinate 120,573 of NZ_JBZVFI010000014.1, read as the reverse complement.
CTCGCCGAGATTTACCGTCTGCATGCAGACGGTAAATCTCGCACCGCTCATCCAGACTGAGCTGATTGTATCGTTGTCCCATCGCAGCACCCATTATAGCGGGTGTTGCACTTCGATCGTGAGCTTAGGACATCGCTTGACCATTTGGCGCAGTACACAAGCACCGCACCCGCCCGCGATTTATCGTGCCAAAATCGGCTGCGGAGCAGGCGCGCAGCCTCTTGTTGTTGAGTTCGAAAAAACCTGAGGAGCGGAGCCCAATTTTCACGGGTTGGTCGTGTCCATTGACACGACCAATGACCATCGCTCGCCAAAGCAACGTGCGGTCGAGTATAAACGGACGGAAGGGAGAACCCAAACTTGCTCATCTCCATCAAACCTCCGTCGCGACAGCTACTCAAGGATGAGAAGGGCTGGGAGGTTTCGCTCTTCCGTGATAACCCGGACTGGCGCGACTTCCTCAACGACGCGCGCGCGCTCTACGAGGGTAATTTTACCGCGCTAGCCGGCATGGACGAGTCGTTCTCCTACACGCCCGCTGGCACTGAGGAGCCAATCGAGTTTGATTTCAGTTCTCCCGAACCCACCAGCTACTGGGGGCCTTACCGCCGCCTCGGGCCAAGTCGGCGCAAGACTCTTCTCCCGGATCGCATCGTTGTGCTGGTCGGGCGTAACGGGTCAGGTAAGAGCACTCTCCTTGCTCGGCTGGCGCACGTCGCCTTTGCATCGCCGCAGGAGCGCGCAACCAAGGAACTGAAGGCTCTCGGGACACTCGACCCGCCATCGATCGGCTTCATGCGCATCATCACCATATCCTATAGCGCCTTCGACAGCTTCGTCGTGCCCGGCCTTGACGCCAAGAAGCTGTCGCAGACGACCCAGGATCTTGCCAGCGGCGAAGGGCGCTTCGTCTTCTGCGGACTCCGCGACCTTGTCGCTGAGGCGCGCGCTGACGTCGAGAAGGACAAGGAGAGGAAGTCGGACGACCAAGATGCCGAGTCGCAGGTCGAACGGCGAACGACTACTCGCCTGAAGCCGGTTGAGAAGCTGGCGGACGAGTTCGCGGCACTTGTCGCGCGTATCCGCAAAGATGGGCGCGTTGAGCTACTGGAATTTGCGCTGGAGCCGCTGTTCGGCGACCCTTCGTTCGCAGAACTTAAGGATCAGATGACGCGGCTGACAAGCTCCATTAGTTCAGCGCGGTCGCTCTTCCTAGGCTGGAGTACCGGCCACAAAATTGCGCTCCACGTCGTCGCTTCGCTCGTCGCACATGCGGTGCCCCGCTCGCTTGTGCTCTTCGATGAGCCCGAGGCGCACCTGCACCCGCCGCTCATGGCTGCGCTCATGCACGCAGTCCGCATCGTACTCACCGAGTTGAACGCCTTCTGTGTGGTCGCCACTCACTCCCCAGTGCTTCTTCAGGAAACGCTGTCTCGCCACGTCCGCCGGGTGAGGCGCACGGGCGGATCGCTCGAGGTGAAAAAGCCGGATATGGAGACCTTCGGCGAGAATGTGGGCGTTCTCACTTACGACGCTTTCGGACTCACCGCGTCCAGCACCGACTACCACAAGGTCCTGGACCTGCTGGTAAAGGGCTGCGACTCTCCTGAGGAGGTGGAGGCTCTATTCCAACCCGGCCTCAGTGTGCAGGCACGCGCCTACGTCCTCGCCCAGTTCGCCCGCAAAGCATGAGGAACCTCCCCAAGCCCTCACGCGATGGCGACCGGCCCGACCTCAAGAAGGCGATACGCCAGTACAGGTATCGCGGCGAGGTGCTGGGCCATGAGATCACCGACGCTGAGATCGACGCAGTCGTCGCGCTATACGACAGGTACGAGGCGGAGCGCGGCGCGCCCCGCGATGAGTTCAAGGGCGAAGGCCTGCCCGAGTCCTTGCGTGATGCGATCCACGCCGCATACGAGAAGACGCAGGAGGGGCGGGTACTGCAGTCGGTGCGCGAGCTCCTGTTCAAGGGCGTGGACCTTTGCCCCGTGTGCGGCATCCATCCGGCCACCGAGCTTGACCACCACCTGCCCCAATCCGCGTTCAAGCCGCTCGCCATCCACACACGCAACCTCGTGCCCATGTGCCATCCTTGCAACCACGCCAAGCTGGCCGGGTTCGGCGAGGGGGACGCGGGGTTCCTGCACCCCTATTACGACGCACTGCCCGACCTTGACTTCTTGCATGCCACCGTCGACCTCGTTGACGGGGCGCTCATCGTGTCCTTCGCGATCGACGCCCCAGTGCTCCCGGATGGATACGGCGAACGACTCACGGGGCAGATGATCGCTCTGGACCTGGAAGCGCGATACCAGCAGGAGGTGAACGCTTACATCTCGTCGCATGCGGCAGCGCTGCACCTCGCCTATCGCAGTACAGGCCAAGAGGCAGTGCGCAGGACGCTGCGGCTTCAGGCGCGCTACGAGGTTCGGGCCTTTCACCGCAATCACTGGCGGCCGGTTCTGTTGCGGGCGTTAAGCGAACACGACGGCTTTACCAGCGGCGGATTTGCGGACGTTTTGCCGCTTTCGGAAGAGATGCTCGACGATCTAGAAGGCTGAGCCGGTTTCCAGCGCCGCCTGAACGACGCGAGCACCGCCGACGCGCTGTTCGATGCTTACGCCCCGCCACGCCCATTGTCGAAGCTTCAACAGGAGGGGCATGCCAGTTCCTCTGCGATCGCCGCCGATAAACCGCGCCCATTACGGTCCAACCATCCCCATTCGCCAGTCGGGTTGATCTCGATAAACCAATAGCGATCACCCGAGAGCGCAAGGTCGATCGCGCCAAATCGCAAGCCAAGGTCGCGAACGAGTAAACGACAACGTTCGGCTACATCGGCGGGCAGGTTATAATCCCGATAAGACAGTTCATTTTTGGGCCGGACTCGCCAGTCGCCATCGATTCCTCCCTGCTCATCCGTGATGGCATCACACCATAAGCGATCGCCGACGACCGTGACACGTAGGTCTAATTTGGGGGTGATGATACTTTGACAGGTTGCAGGTGCGAGATGGAAATGCTCGTCCGCGCAAGCAGCCCAGTCCATCAAACTCGTGTAGCCGAAATGCTGATGGTGTTCGTCCTGCAGCAGTACCGTATCGACGCTTTTCAACGCGATTCGAGTGCCGATCATACTTGGCACGTCGGCCTCGCGGTCATTCGTCACCAGTGTCGATGGCACATCGAAACCGAGATTGGCCGCGCGCCTTAACTGGTAGGGCTTGGACTCTGCCCGATATGTCGCCGCCGGATGGTTAATCCAGACCGCATGGTCGAACAGCATCATGCCGCGCATGGCACCCGACCATTGAGAGCGTTCTAACTGTTCCGCCGTCGTCAATCTGCGGCCCGGGGTATTTCGCAGAAATGTCGCTTGTCGCCACCATACCGAGCGCAACCCGGCACCCACATGCCAAGTTCCACCGCCATGACGGCAGGTCATGGTGGCAGACAAGGGGTCGATCGAGAGTCTCAGATCGGCAACCTGATCCCGGTTGATCCGCAAAAACGAAACGCCTTGCCGAGAAAGGTGGTCGCATATTCTGTCGGTAGAATAATCCATCAATCCCGACAGGATAAGAACGGCGACACTATTACTAGCCATGGGGTTACTGTCCCTTTTGATCCTCACCGGTCTCAAGGTCATTCTTCTTGGTCTGCTTGCCGTATCGAGGATCGTAAGCGATCAATCCATCTTTGCTACGCCACACTCCAGCCGCGAAGTCGTATGCGGCATCCGCCAACCCATCGATTTCCCTGAGCTCTGTCGTCTTTGCTTCACGCTGCAGAACGTGCATCGTCATATCCCTCTCTGAGCGAATAACTTATATAGGTTGTGCTTAGACCCATCTTTAAACACGTTTGCGATTAATATCACGAGGCGCCTTGCCTGGGCTAGGGCCTGAACGCATGTCTGCTTAAGGATTTAATTGGAGGCGCTCTGAATGGCCGACATGGGCGCAAAGCAGACATTGTTATTCGATTGTCGCTGTCGCCGGGGATGCATGGGGACATGTGGATCAACCGCTGGGTCAGGGGCGTGACCAAGTGGAGTTCTCTTCATAAGCACTGAGTATCCAACGATGCCCTTGGGATATCTTCCCACCGGCTCGTATAGGACGGACTTTTACGCTCCTGGCGCATCTTCCATGGGGCATCCCGCTGCGACAGCCCAAAAGCCAAAGCTCCACGGCCAAATTTGGAATTGACCGCATCCAGGGCCTGCATCAGATGGGTGGGAGGCTTTGGGACTGGGGCTGAAAATAAATCTCGCGGCACTGCTTCAGGCCGGATTAATTCCAACAACACGACGCCCGCCTTCTTGTAGGCGAAACCGCCTTTCCAGATGCTTTCCAGCCCCCGCGTGGCGGCACCGATCACCGCCGGTGTGGATGCGGTCGGCAAAGCCAGGCGGATGGTCGCGCTGTTGCTGTATTGCGGCTCTTCCTTGCGGAAACGGTCGGTCATGATGAAGACCTGCACCACGCCGGTCAGCAGGCCATCCTTGCGGATCTTTTCGACGGCCCTGGATGCAAACGTCACCACCGCATCCCTGACATGGGATTGATCGATCACACACTCCCCGAATGACCGAGAGCAGCAGCAGGTCTGCCGGTCGGCTGGCTCCGTTTCGATGGTATGCACGGCGATGCTGCGCAATTCCATAACGGTTCTTAAGCCGACATTGCCCATGCGTGCCCTGATCCATCCATCCTCGGCATTGCGCAGATCCAATGCGGTGTGGATGCCGTTCAGATACAGCAAGCCGGACCATTGCCGGCCAATCCCCCAGACATCATTCACTTCGGTGCGCTTCAGGGCTGTCTCGATCCATTCCGGGTGATTGGCCAGGTCAAGGACACCGTCGCAACGGGCCGATTTCTTGGCCAGTCGGTTCGCCAGCTTGGCCAGGGTCTTGGTGGTGCCGATGCCAATAGAAACGGGAATGCCCGTCCAGCGCCGCACGGTGGTGCGAAGCTTCCGGCACCATTCCGTCAGATCGGGCACCGCCATGCGGTCAAGGTCCAGAAAGCATTCGTCGATGCTGTAGACCTCCACCGCCGGGGCGTGATCGGCCAGCACGGACATGACTCGTTCGCTCAGATCCCCATAAAGGGCGTAATTGGAAGAGACGGCGATCACGCCACCTTCTTCCGCCAAGCGGCGCACCTTGAACCACGGCTCACCCATGCCGATATCGGTGACCTACCCATCGGTGGTTGGTGAGGTCAATCCAGTTGATTTTATTGCCGTTGAGGCGCTTCGCGTTTTCTTGCCCGACGTTTATGACGTGGTGCGAGCAAACTCCGAGAAATTTGCTGGCCACCGTACCTTGAGCCGTTATGGCGGAGAGGACGATGGAACTCGCCAAGCATTTCACGGCAGATGGTTGCAGCAAGTGCCAGAACCCCTGCGGCCATCCGCCGAGGCACTCCTGCAACGCCTCTTTCCGAAGCTTGAACAGAGCGTTTATGGCTCCGAATGGTTGTCAGAATGGCGGAAAGAGCTCCGCGTATGCAGCCCAGACATATTTCCAGCGTATTTCAGATTGACCCTGCCCCCCGGCACGGTGCGCCGCAGCGAGATGTTGGAACTAATCGCGCAGGCAGAAAACCCGTCCGCTCTGGGCAATTCACTTGTGCAGGCAACACGGGAAAAGCGACCAGATGGTCTATCGAAGGCGCGCGCACTGCTTGAGCGCCTAATGGACTATGTGGAAGCTGACATTCCGAATGTACACATCCCTGCCTTCGTGAAGGTTCTGCTCAATGTCGGCGATGATCTTGAATTGGTGAGCGACAAAAGGGGCGCGTTTGATTTCGGAAATGAGTCCCGCGTATCACGGGTAGTATATCACTTACTCAAGCGCATCGACGGGCCGAACCGCCTGTCAATGTTGAAGGAAGCCTTCTCAACAGGGGATGCGATCGGCGTTCAGAGATATTTCGTCACGGCACTGCTTGAGGAGGTGACCAAGCAAGCGGACGGTGGGGCAGACACGTTGGTGGACGCTGGCGCTGTAGAAGAACTGAAGGCAGCATGGCTTGCACGGGTCAGCACCCGTTCTGCCATGGACCACCTGCTATCACATTTGCAACTCGCCCGAATTCTCCTTGCGTGGCGTGAATGGGGTGACCCAAATAATGCGCGCACATGGTGCGAACGAGTGACAACCTCCGATCAGGGCCTGCTCACATTCCTGACGAAGTTTTGTACGCATCGCACCTCGCAAACGTTTGGTGAGTGGGCTGTGCGGGTTCAGCCACGGCTAAACCCTGCATGGATCGAACCGTACATCAATACGCAATTATGTGCCGAGCGCCTCATTGCTCTTGAGCAAGCCGGGGCAGTACCTGAGTTAGCCCAAGAGGCGGTTACACAATTCTTGGTCGAGTGGAAAATGGTCAAAGCGGGCAAAAACCCCGAGGGGCTTGGCGCATTTGACGACTAGTTGGGGGGGGCGGAGACTCTGCACTCCATTCGAAGGCCCGCTTTACCGCTCCCCAAACCCGCCCGTCCGCTCCTGGCCCAGTCCTGCACGGGGTTCGGTTGAGGTTTCTGTGGAGGCACTGTAGGCCTTTGAGCCCAACTATTAACCTTCGCTGACCAGTGCACGGAAATCCGTCTCGCGGATGATCCGGATCGGCAGACCGGCGAGGATCAGTTCCTCGGCCTTGCGGTGTTTGGAGCTCATTTTGTGCCCGGCCAGCCGCGCCACATCCAAGTCACCGACCACCAGCAGGGTTGTCTTCTTTGTCACTCCCGGGGCCACCTCGCAACCAGCGGCTGCCGCAAGATCGGCTGCGTCTCGGCGTGGAATTTCCAGGGCGCCGGTGAACACCACGACTTCGCCAAAAAGCGGGCCGTCCGGATTGCCATCCCGCCGGACTCTACCCCCATCCTCGCTGACCTGATTGATCGGTTGGCGGACGCGCTGCAGCCACGCCTCAAGATCGAGGCCCGTTTCCCGCATTGCAGCGAGAAGCACTTGGCCAGAAGCCTTGGCGTCCTCGAGTGCATGGTGGTGGTGGAACCGGTAGCCGATGCGGTCGCAGACGTCCGCCAACCCATAACCGCTCTTCGCGCATTCCGACCAGGCCCGGCGGGCGACCATTGCGGAATCCAGCCAGGTGCATGCCGGCACTTCGAGCCCTTGCCGACGGGCCGCCTGATGGATAGCGCCGCGATCAAAATGTGTGTGAGTTACCACCACGCTCCCGGTCAAGAGATCGGTAACTTTCCCCGAAATCTGTCGATAGGTCGGTGCGTCGGCCACCATGGCTTCGTCAATGCCATGGATGCTCACGTTGAGCCCGGCGAAATAATCCTCTGGATTGATCAAGGTATACCATTCGGAGGCCAGCTCACCGGCCTCGAAGGTCGCGAAGCCCATGGCGCAGATCGACGCCATGTCCGCATTCGCGGTTTCCACGTCCACGGCAACGAATTTCATTCCAGCCCCCTACCTCTCAACCATAGGATTATATCGAGCTTGGATCTGGTTGGTAAACCGGGCAATCATTTCTCCGGGAATTAGTATTGCCCTGCCGGGCTGTCGTCGCAGATCGAATCCGAACGGTGCAAGAAGACGCAATGAGACATAATGCGAACATACTCCGCCGCGAAGCCATCACCGTAGTCCATCAATTCTTCACGATAGGAGTATTGGTGGCCCTGCAGGTTACAGTCCACCGCCTCCCAAACCCGCCCATCCACTTCCGGCCCAAATTGGTTCTTCCGCGTGACCGCACCATGTTGCCAACTGCTTCGGGTCCAACAACTCCCCTGTCCAGAGTCCATCCATCCCCCATCAACTTACCAAAACAACACGCCGTAACATTCTCCTTGCATGGCTATGGATACAACGACTTGCGGACCTGCTGATACGGACAGGCGTGTCAACAGGTTTGGAGAATAAACCGCTACAGAGAGAGTGTTGTGCCAGTTTCCGGCAGGGGCGTGTCAGCAGGCAGACATGCGGATTCCGCGCAGAACCTTGGGATACCCAAAGCCACGTCGGTCCTGTAGAGCCAGTTTTCTTTTAGAGAATGGCGTCCCCTACGGGATTCGAACCCGTGTCGCCGCCGTGAAAGGGCGGTGTCCTAGGCCTCTAGACGAAGGGGACGTCGAGGCGCGAGGGCGACTTGATAGCCGCCCCGGCGGGGAAAATCAAGGCCGCATTCGGTCTTTTTCGCATCAGCGTGCGATTGCGGCGTCATCGACGATCAGTTGGACCGACGAATTGCCCTGCCAGGTGTCGACGCGCAGTGTTCCGGCCAGGTGGAAAGCGGCGCCCGCCGAGGACAACAGGGCGTGGCCCATCTCCGAATCGGCGGCGCGGAAGGCGATGGCTTTCAGGCGCTTGCCGCCGGCGCCGCTCAGCATCAGCCGCACATGGCCCGAGCCCACCACGTCGGCCCTGGCGATGCGGGCGCCCGAGATGGCGAAGCGCGGTTCCGGATTGCCCGAGCCGAAGGGGCCGACACCGGCGAGAGTTTCCACCAGCTCGGTGCCCGCCGCGCCGGCGTCGAGCGCGCCGTCCAGTTCCAGCAGCGGCACCAGATCGCCTTCCAGTTGGGCCTGCAGGCGTTCCGCCAGGAAATCGGACAGGGCGTCCAGCTTGTCGCGGGCCACGGTGAAGCCGGCGGCCATGGCGTGGCCGCCGCCGGCCCGCAGGAGCCCCGCCTGGCGCGCCGCGATGATGGCCGAGCCCAGGTCGAGGCCCGCCACCGATCGGCCCGAGCCCTTGCCCTGGTCGCCTTCCAGCGCCACCACGCAGGCGACGCGGCCATAGCGTTCCTTGAGGCGGCCGGCGACGATGCCGATGACGCCGGGGTGCCAGTTCTCGCCCGCCGCCACCAGCAGGGGGCGGCCGTCGTCTGGGCGGCCTTCCACCTGCTCGATGGCCTCGTACAGCACGGCGGCCTCGATCTCCTGGCGGTCCTTGTTGTAGCCGTCCAGCCGGCGGGCGATCTCGGCGGCCTCGGCCGGGTCGTCGGTGGACATCAGCCGGGTGCCCAGCTCGGCCTCGCCCACCCTTCCGCCGGCATTGACGCGCGGCCCCAGGACGTAGCCCAGGGTGTAGGAATCGGGACGCTCCTTGACGCCTGCCACGTCGGCCAGGGCGGCGAGGCCCACATTGCCCCGCCTGGACATCACCTTCAGTCCCTGGACCACCAAAGCGCGGTTGACCCCCACCAGGGGCACCACGTCGCAGACCGTGCCCAGCGCCACCAGATCGAGATGGCGCATCAGGTCGGGGGCGGGACGCCCGGCGTACCAGCCGGCCAGCTTCAGGCCGCGGTTGAGCCCCACCGCCAGCAGGAAGGCGACGCCGACGGCGGCCATGTGGCCGTGGGGGCTGGTCTCGTCCAGGCGGTTGGGATTGATCACCGCCAGGGCGGCGGGCAGCGCCGCCTCGCCCACGTGGTGGTCGACGACGATCATGTCGAGGCCGGCCCGCGTGGCGGCCTCCAGGGCGTCGAAGGCGGTGGTGCCGCAATCCACGGTGACCACCACGCCGACGCCCTCCTCCCGGAGGCGGAGCAGCGCCGGGGCATTGGGGCCGTAGCCCTCCTTGATGCGGTCGGGGATGTAGACCCGCGCCCGCCCCCCCATGTCGGCCAGCGCATTCCGGAGCAGCGCCGAGGAGGTGGCGCCGTCCACGTCGTAATCGCCGAAGATGCCGATGGTCTCGCCGGCGGTCACCGCCCGGACCAGCCGCTCCACCGCCGGCTCCATGCCTTTCAGGTGGCCGGGATCGGGCAGGAGGTCGCGAAGCGTCGGATTGAGGAAGCGCTCGGCTTCGTCCAGCCCCACGCCGCGTGACGCCAGGACGCGTCCCACCAGATCCGGCAGGCCGAGACGCTGGGAGAGCGCCAGGGCGAGCCGCTCGTCGCCCGGCCGCGCCAGCCAGCGCCGCCCGGACAGCGAGCGCTCCACCCCCAGGAAGGCGGACTGAGCGTGGCTCATGCCGGCAGGTGGCTCCGGCTGAGGTCGTGCTGGACGCTCAGGTAGCGGATGGTGCCGGTGGCCGAGCGCATGACCAGGGAATGGCTTTCCGCCCGGTTGCCGGGAGCCAGGCGGGCGCCCTTCAGCACATGGCCGTCGGTGATGCCGGTGGCGGCGAACATCACCTCGCCCCGTACCATGTCGTCGATGTTCCACTTGCGCCTGGTGTCGGCGATGCCGACCCGGCGGGCGGCGGCGTGGTCGGCTTCCGAGCGGCACAGCAGGCGGGTCTGCATCTGGGCGCCCAGGCATTTCAGCCCGGCGGCGGCCAGAACGCCCTGGGCGGCGCCGCCCGAGCCCATGTAGACGTCGACGCCGGACCCGGGCAGGCCGGCGGCCAGCGCGCCGGACACGTCGCCGTCGTCGAACAGGGTCACCCGCACGCCGGCGGCGTAGAGCCGCTCGATCAGCTCGGCGTGGCGGGGGCGGTCCAGCACGCTGACGGTCAGCTCCGAGATGGTCAGGCCCTTGGCCTCGGCCAGCCGCGACAGGTTCTCCTCCGGCGTGGAATCCAGGTCCAGCAGGCCGGCGGGCAGGCCGGCGCCGACCACGATCTTCTCCATGTAGGAGTGCTGCGGCACCTTGAGGAAGCTGCCCTCCTCGGTCATGGCCACCACCGACAGCGCGTTGTGGGCGCCGCGCGCGCAGATGGAGCGGCCCTCCAGCGCGGTCAGCACGATGTCGACCTTGGGCCCCTTGCCGTTGCCCACCTTCTCGCCGGTGTGCAGCGGCTGGTTGGGGTCCTCGCCCTCGCCGTTGACGATGACGCCCTCCATGGCCAGGCCGTTCAGGGCATGCTGCATGGCCGAGCAGGCCGCCTGGTCGGCGGCGCGCTCGTCGCCGCGCCCGGTCTGGCGGGCGGCGGCCAGCGCGCTGGCCTCGGTGACGCGGACCACCTCCAGGGCCAGATTACGGTCGAGAACGGGCAGGGTGGCGGAATAAATGGACATGGCCCGACGCCTTCTAGAGGGACTCGATGCGGATCAGTTGCAGGTCGGTGACCGAGGCCAGCGCCCGGATGCGCCCGACGGCGCGCAGCATGGAATCCTCGTCGGTCTCGTGCACGGTCATCACCACGGGAACCACCTCGGAGGGTGCGCGGCCGCGCTGGATGATCTGTTCCATGGAAACCTTCTCCGCCTTCAGCGCGGTGGCCACGTCGGCGAACACGCCGGGCTCGTCCCTGACCATCAGGCGGATGTAATAGGCGCTGCGATGCGCTCCGGCGGGGGCGGCGGGCAGCGGCTTCAGGGCATCGACCGCAAGGCCGAAGGCGGGCATGACGCGACCGCAGGCCAGGTCCATCAGGTCGGCGACCACGGCCGACGCGGTGGGGCGCGCTCCGGCGCCGCGTCCTTCCAGCACGGTGCGGCCGACGAAATCGCCCTCGGTGACGATGGCGTTGAAGGGGCCGCTCACATGGGCCAGCGGGAAGGCGAGCGGCACCATGGCGGGATAGACGCGGGTCTCGACGCCCTGGTCCGAGAGCGAGGCGACACCCAGCAGCTTGATGCGGTAGCCCAGTTCGTCGGCGTAGCGGATGTCCAGCGCGCTGACGTTGCGGATGCCCTCGCACGACACGGCGTCGATGTTCACCGGCATGGCGAAGGCGAGGCTGGCCAGGATCGCCAGCTTGTGGGCGGTGTCGGTGCCGTCGATGTCGAAGCTGGGGTCGGCCTCGGCATAGCCCAGCGCCTGGGCCTCGGCCAGCACATCGGCGAAGTCGCGCCCCGAATCGCGCATGGTGGTGAGGATGTAGTTGCAGGTGCCGTTGAGGATGCCCATCACCTTGGTGACACGATTGCCGGCCAGTCCCTCGCGCAAGCTCTTGATGACCGGAATGCCGCCGCCGACGCTGGCCTCGAAGCCGATATTGCCGCCCTTGGCCTCGGCCAGGCGGGCCAGTTCGATTCCGTTGTGGGCGATCATGGCCTTGTTGGCGGTGACCACGCTGAGGCCCCGCTCCAGCGCCGTCTTGACCACCTCGAGCGCGATGCCCTTGGCGCCGCCGATCAGTTCCACCAGCACGTCGTAATCGCAATCCTTGGCCATCTGGCGGGCGTCGGTGAAGAACGGCACGCCGTCCAGGGGCAGCCCGGCGGGCTTCTCCAGGGCGGCGGCGCCCACCAGGGCCAGCGGGCGCCCGGCGCGGGCGGCCAGCACTTCGGCCTGGTCGTGCAGCAGCTGCACGGTGCCGCCGCCGACGGTGCCCAATCCGGCGATGGCGATCTTGAGGGGGGTGGATTTGCTCATTGTTCCGTTCCTGCTGCACGCTGTTTTTCGGATTCCTCCAGCACCTGTCCGGTGTTGCCGAGGAAGGTCTTGATGTTGCGCACCGCCTGGCGGGTGCGCTGGACGTTTTCCACCAGTCCGATGCGGACGTGGGAATCGCCGTATTCGCCGAAGCCGATGCCGGGCGCCACCGCCACCTGGGCTTCGCGCATCAGGAGCTTGGAGAATTCCAGCGATCCCAGATGGGCGAAGGGCTTGGGGATGGGCGCCCAGGCGAACATGGTGGCGGGTGGGCTGGGAATGTCCCAGCCGGCGGCGGCGAGCCCCTCGATCAGGGCGTCGCGGCGGCCCTTGTAGAGGGCGCGGATATCGTCGACGCAGTCCTGGGGACCGTTCAGCGCGGCGGTGGCCGCCACCTGGATGGGGGTGAAGGCGCCATAATCGAGGTAGCTCTTGATGCGCCCCAGGGCGGCGATCAGCGTCTTGTTGCCGGCGGCGAAGCCGATGCGCCAGCCCGGCATGTTGTAGGTCTTGCTCATGGAGGTGAACTCGACCGCGATCTCCTTGGCGCCGGGAATCTGCAGGATGGAGGGCGGCGGGGCCACGTCGAAATAGATCTCGGAATAGGCCAGGTCCGACAGGATCCAGATGCCGTGATGGCGGCAGAACTCCACCACCTGTCCGTAGAAGTCGAGATCGGCCAAGAGCGCGGTGGGGTTCGAGGGATAGTTCAGCACCAGGGCGATGGGCTTGGGCACCGAATGGCGCACGGCGCGGTCCAGCGCCTTCAGGAACTCGGCGTCGGGCGCCACCGGCACGAAGCGGCAGGAGCCGCCGGCGATGATGAAGCCGTAGGGATGGATGGGATAGCTGGGATTGGGCACCAGCACGATGTCGCCGGGGCTGGTGATGGCATTGGCCAGGTTGGCCAGCCCCTCCTTGGAGCCCAGCGTCACGATGCACTCGGCCTCGGGGTCGATGTCCACGGCGAAGCGGCGCTGGTAATAGGCCGACAGCGCCTTCCGGAGGCCCGGAATGCCTCGGCTCATGGAATAGCGGTGGGCGCGGGGATTGCGGGCGGCCTCCACCAGCTTGTCGACGATGTGGGCGGGCGTCGGCTGGTCGGGGTTGCCCATGCCGAAATCGATGATGTCCTCGCCGGCGGCCCGGGCGCGGGCCTTCATGGCGTTCACCTCGGCGAACACATAGGGCGGAAGGCGCTTGATCCGATGGAAGTCGTGCTGGCTGCTCATGGGCCGAACCTAATCTGCTGCGAGGCCCCCCTCGAAAGGGACCCTAATGCGGCAGCGGTTAAGAATCGATGGCTATTTGAACGGACCCAGGCATGTAAGCCCGGAATCCGTTCAATTCAGCCGGGCCATCAGTATTCGATGGAAACCTTGGCGCCGCTGTCGTCGAAGGCCGAGGGGGCCATGGGATCGGCGGCCACCATGATCTTGCGGGCGGGCACGCCCAGGCCGGTCAGCGACTTGGCCACCGCCTTGGCGCGGCCCAGCGCCACGGAGGCGTCGTCCTGGCCGACGAAGGACACGCCGCCCGGCGAGGAGTAGCCGACGATGCGGACCACGCCCCCGGTCTGCTTCTGGAGCGCCGCCACCTCGCGCAGCTGGGCACCGTCGGCGGCGGTGAGAGAGCCGCTGGGGCCGAACTGCAGCGAAGCCACCTCGAACTGGGCGGCGGGCCCCTTGGGGGCCACCATGCCCTTGGCGCCGCGCAGGCCCTTGGGGGGCGTCAGGTTGACGGCCCGCTCGCCCGAATCGGCGGCGAAGGACGGCGAACGGGTCATGCCCACCGGCGGCTGGGCCGGAACGGCGTAGGTATGGACCGGCTGGTTGTACGACGCCTGGGTGCGGGCGGCCGGAATGCCGGTGAAGGGGTCGCCCTTGTTGGTGGCCACGGCGGATTCGGCCAGACGCTTCTGGAAATGCTCGGCCAGCAGGCCGCGGCGGGTGGGAACGGCATCGGGAATCTCGGCGCGGGCCGGCGGGCCGGCGGGGGCGGTGCGGGGCGGGGCGCTGGGGCCTTCGTCGCGGGCGGCCTGCATGCGCCGGTCCAGCGACGGCTGGTAGGACCCCTTGCCCGACGCGTCCTGGCCGGGAGCGGAGGCCTGGGGCGCCGGAGCGGGGGCCTCGGCCACCTGGGTCTGGGCGGGCGGGGTCTTCTTGGCCAGCTGCTTGGTGGGCGCGGGCTCGCGCCGCACCGATTCGGCGTATTTGGCGTTGCCCTTGTCGCCGGCAAGGCCCTTGCCCGACGACGAGGACTTGGTCCCGGCCTCGTTGACGTTGGGGAACGAGCCTTCGGGGCGGCGGGGCGCGGCCACCACGGGGGCATCATCGCCTTCGAACACGCCGGCGACGCCCTTGTACCACTCGACGGGATTAAGGGCGTCGGGAACGTACGAGCAGCCGGCGATCAGAGCGGCGATGGCGACGCTTCGGCCAACGGCCAAGGTGCGGCGCTCATGACGACGGCGCCAAGCCTCGATGCAATCGAACATGGACGAATCAGTGCCCCCGGTATCGAGAAACTATTTTGTCTGGACCGATTTTTACGGCAAGTTCACGTTTATCAGGCCATGGTTCGAAAGTATATAGGTCTATGGAACGGTCGGAAAGGATGGGCGGTGCACCCACCGGACCGCCGGGCGACGGGACAAGGGGTCGGTCGCCGTGTATGGTTGCACTCTGGATGCACCGTAAAAAGGGGTAGCTGATGGCTGAGCAGACGGGCGCCGATTCCAAGATGATCGATCCGGCGGAACTCTCCAAGGCGATGACCAACATCGCCGAACGGTCGCAGCGCATCGTGGCCGACTTCCTCACCCGTCAGGCGGCGGATCCCACGGCGGCGACGGCCGATCCGCTGAACATCGGCAACGCCTTCATGGAAATGACCGCCAAGCTGATGAGCGATCCGGCCAAGCTGGTCGAGGCCAATCTCAACCTGTGGCAGGACTACATGTCGCTGTGGCAGAACACGGCGCGCCGCATGCTGGGCGAGGAAACCCAGCCGGTGGTGGCGCCCGATTCGGGGGACCGCCGCTTCAAGGACGAGATGTGGCAGGAGAATGAAATCTTCGACTTCATCAAGCAGTCCTACCTGCTGTCGGCCCGCTGGATGCAGGGCATGGTGAAGAACGTCGAGGGCCTGGACGACCACACCGCCAAGAAGGTGGATTTCTATACCCGCCAATTCGTGGACGCCATGGCGCCCAGCAATTTCGTGCTGACCAACCCGGAGGTGCTGCGCGCCACCGTGGAAAGCCGGGGCGAGAACCTGCTGAAGGGCCTGAACAACCTGCTGGACGATCTGGAGCGCGGCAAGGGCAACCTGGCCATCAAGATGACCGATTACGACGCCTTCAAGGTGGGCGACAACATCGCCGTCACCCCGGGCAAGGTGGTCTTCCAGACCGACCTGATGCAGCTGATCCAGTACGACCCCAGCACGGAACAGGCGTTCGAGAAGCCGCTGCTGATCCTGCCGCCGTGGATCAACAAGTTCTACATCCTGGACCTGCGCCCGAAGAACTCGCTGATCAAGTGGGCGGTGGACCAGGGCCACACCGTGTTCGTCATCTCCTGGGTCAATCCGGACGAGAAGCTGGCCCACAAGGGCTTCGGCGACTACATGCTGGAAGGCCCGCTGGCCGCCATCGACGCCATCGAGAAGATCACCGGCTCGAAGCAGGTCAACGCCGCCGGCTATTGCCTGGGCGGCACGCTGCTGGCCTGCACCCTGGCCTATCTCGCCGCCAAGGGCGAGGACCGCATCGCCTCGGCCACCTTCTTCACCACCATGACCGACTTCAAGGAGCCGGGCGAGTTGGGGGTGTTCATCGACGAGGAGCAGCTCTCGGCCCTGGAAACCCGCATGAACCAGGCGGGCTACCTGGACGGCCGCGACATGGCCACCACCTTCAACATGATGCGCGCCAACGACCTGATCTGGTCGTTCGTGGTCAACAACTACCTGCTGGGCAAGGATCCGTTCCCGTTCGACCTGCTGTACTGGAACTCGGACTCCACCCGCATGCCGGCCGCCATGCACAGCTTCTACCTGCGCAAGATGTACCAGGAGAACAGGCTGGTCGAGCCGGGCGGCATCGAGCTGAACGGGGTCAAGATCGACCTTCGCAACATCAAGACCCCCATCTACATGCTGTCCACCCGCGAGGACCACATCGCGCCGTGGCAGAGCACCTACGCCCTTACCCAGCACGTTTCCGGACCGATCAAGTTCGTGCTGTCGGCCTCGGGCCACATCGCCGGCGTGGTCAATCCGCCCGCCGCCAACAAGTACTGCTACTGGACCAACGCCAAGAAGCCCAAGAACCCCGAGGTCTGGCTGGCCGGAGCCACCCAGGTGGACGGTTCGTGGTGGACCGACTGGCAGAAGTGGGTCGAGAAGTATGCCGGCAAGCAGGTCCCCGCCCGCGTGCCCGGCTCCGGCAAGCTCAAGGCCATCGAGGCGGCCCCGGGCTCCTACGTGCGCGTCAAGGCGGTGTAAACCGCCATATCTGACCGGTCGGTATCGAAAGGCGGCTCCCGCGGGAGCCGCCTTTTTTGTTGCCCCACCCCCTTGGCGCATCCGCCGTGGGGGCGCGCCGTTCCATCAAGACTCGTCCGGCGCTCCACGGTAGTGATCCAACCCGGCGATTGCCACGTAAGAGGAAGAAGACACACACCGCAGGGGGCCTTCCATGACCGTGCAACAGACGCGAAGCGCATCGCCCAGGCTGGCGATCATCGGCTCGGGCGCCGCCGCCCTGGGGGCGGCGTGGTCGCTGTCCCGCCGTTTCGATGTCACCCTGTTCGAAAAGAACGCCCATATCGGCGGCCATGCCAACACGGTCGAGGTGGAAGGGCGGAACGGCGAGCCGGTCGCGGTGGATACCGGGTTCATCGTCTACAACGAGCGCACCTATCCCAACCTGATCCGCATGTTCGACCGTCTCGGCGTGCCCACCCGGGGAACCGACATGTCGTTCGGAGTATCGCTGGACGACGGCGCCATGGAGTATTCGGGCGAAAGCCTGTCTGGCCTGTTCGGACAGCCCGCCAATCTGGCCCGGCCCCGCTTCTTCGGCATGGTCGCCGACATTCTCCGGTTCTATCGCAACGCGCCCAAGGTGCTGGCGCAGCCCGAGCCCGGCCCCAGCCTGGGCGAGTATCTCCGGGCCAACGGCTACGGCACGGCCTTCGTCAATGACCATCTGCTGCCCATGGCGGCCGCCATTTGGTCCGCGCCGGCCGCGACCATGATGGATTTCCCCGTCATCAGTTTCGTGCGGTTCTGCTCCAATCACGGATTGCTGCAACTGGCGGACAGGCCGCAATGGCGAACCGTGGTCGGCGGCAGTCGGGAATACGTCCGCCGTCTGATGGCCGACACGCCCTGCCGTGTTCTGCTGAATTCTCCCGTTTCCTCCATCCGGCGCCTGGAGACCGGAGTCGAGGTCGTCGGTCCCGACGGCAAGGGCGAGATGTTCGACCAGGTCGTCATCGGCAGCCATGCCGACGAGGCCCTGGCCATGCTGGCCGAGCCGTCGAGAGCGGAGCGCCAGCTGCTGGGGGCCTTCGGCTACCAGAAGAACCTGGCGGTTCTGCACGGGGATGCGGCGTTGATGCCGAAACGTCGGCGGCTGTGGGCCTCCTGGAACTATCTGGGCCGCACCGGCCCGGACGGTGACCGCCGACTCTGCGTCAGCTACTGGATGAACCGCCTGCAATCGCTCGATGCCGAAGTGCCGCTGTTCGTCACCCTCAACCCCATCGCCCTCCCCCGCGAGGACACCGTCCTCGCCAGCTTCATCTATCACCACCCCATGTTCGACGGCCCGGCGATGGCGGCACAGCACCGACTGAACGAGATTCAGGGGGTCAACCGCGTCTGGTTCTGCGGCTCGTATTTCGGCTACGGCTTTCACGAGGACGCCTTCGCGTCCGGCCTGCGCGTGGCCGAGGCGCTGGAATGCCCAGCCCCCTGGCGGGACAGCATGGCAAGGGCCGCGGAATGAGTGCCGCCAGGGTCTCGTGCCTCTATCGGGGTCAGGTGATGCATCATCGCCTGGCCCCGGTGGGACATCGCTTCATCTACCAGGTGGCGTCGCTGCTGGTCGACCTGGACGAATTGGACCAGCTTCGCCTGGCCCTGCTCTCCCACAATCGGGCCAACCTTTTTTCCATCCATGACCGCGACCTCGGCGAGGGAGGCGACCCGCGCGCCTGGATCGGCGACCAGTTGCGACGCCACGGCATGGCCCTGCCGGGCGGTTCCATCCGCGTCCACCTGTTTCCCCGCGTGCTGGGAATGGGCTTCACCCCGTTGACCACCTGGTTCTGTCACGCCGCCGATGGCGGTCTGGCGGCGATTCTCTACGAGGTCCACAACACCTTCGGCGAACGGCATGGCTATCTGGTTCGCACCGACGGCGATCAACGCCGCACCCTGCGCCACGCCGCCGGCAAATGTTTTCACGTTTCGCCCTTCATCGGCCTGGAGGGTGAGTATGCCTTCGCGGTCCGGGCGCCGGGCGAGAGCTTCGCCCTCTCCATCCGTGAATGCGACCGCCAGACCGGCCAGCCCATCCTGGTCGCCAGCCATGTGGCGCGTCGGGTCGAGTTGACCGATGGAGCGCTGGCGCAAGCGGCGCTCGCCTATCCGCTGCTGCCGCTCAAGATCGTGGGCGGCATCCATTGGGAGGCGTTGCGCATCTGGCTGAAGGGCGGAGTTTTCCACCGAAAGCCGGCCCCTCCACCCGCCCTGGTTTCCCTGATCGACAATGGGGGTGTTCCATGACCGTTCAGTCGCGACTGTTGCCGACCCTGGCTTGCGCCTTCCGCCGTCCCGAGGACCTGCTGATCTCCATCTTCGGCCATCGCCTGCCCGCGGGGGAATTGACCGTGATCCTGCCGGGCGGCGCCGTCCGAGTGTTTTCGGGCGATGCGCCCGGCCCCAGGGCGGTCATGCGTATCAATCGTCTCAGAACCCTGCGGCGGCTGCTGACCGGAGGTGCGGTCGGTCTGGGCGAGGCCTACATGGACGGCGACTGGGACAGCCCGGACCTGACGGCGGTGCTCGAACTGGGCGACATCAACGACCAGGCCATGGGCAATGCCTTCGACGGCCACCCGCTGCTTCGGCTGGCCCTGACCCTTTGGCACCGGTTCCACGACAATTCCCGCACCGGCAGCAGACGCAACATCGAAGCCCACTATGATCTCGGCAACGCGTTCTATTCCCAGTGGCTGGATGCGGGGATGACCTATTCCGCCGCCCTGTTCTCGGACCGCGCCGAAAGCCTGGCCTCGGCCCAGGAACGGAAGTACCGGGCGCTGGCCGAGGATATCGGCCTCGCGCCGGGAATGAAGGTGCTGGAGATCGGCTGCGGATGGGGCGGCTTCGCCGAGTTGATGATCCGCGACTACGGAGTAAGCGTGGTGGGACTGACCCTGTCGCGGGAGCAGCATGCCTGGGCGACGCGGCGGCTGGCCGAAGCCGGCTGCGCCGGGCGGGCCGACATCCGGCTTCAGGATTACCGCGACGTGGACGGCCGGTTCGACCGCATCGTCTCGGTCGAAATGATCGAGGCGGTGGGGGAGCGGTGGTGGCCGACCTATTTCGGCGCCATCCATGACCGGCTGGCGCCGGGCGGCAAGGCGGGCCTTCAGGCCATCACCATCGCCGACGACCGCTTCGACTCCTATCGGCGCGGCTGCGACTTCATCCAGCGCCACGTCTTTCCTGGCGGCATGCTGCCCTCGCCCCGGGCGATTCAGGCCAGCGCGGACAAGGCTGGACTTGGGCTCGCCACCTCCCGCTGCTTCGGCGCGGATTACGAACGGACGCTGGAACTCTGGGAACACGATTTCCAGAAGGCCTGGCCATCCATCGCGGGGTTGGGCTTCGACACTCGTTTCAAGCGGCTGTGGGAATTCTACATGGCCTATTGCCGCGCCGGATTCCGCACCGGCGCCGTCGATGTCCGCCACCTGGTCCTGAGCCGCCCGTCATGAGGCTGAGCCCCGCCCGCCTCGCCGCCTACGGATTGCCGGCATTGCCCCTGGCGGCGCTGGGCATACCGGTTCATGTCCACCTCCCCACCTTCTACGCCGAGGATTTGGGCCTGGGCCTGGGCGCGGTGGGAGGAGCCCTGCTGGTTGCACGCATGATCGACGTGGCGGCGGACCCGGTCATCGGGCTGGCCTGCGACGGCGGCCGGGGCGGACGGCGCCGCGGCTGGCTGCTGGCCGGGCTGCCGCTGCTGGTGCTGGCGGGCTGGCGCCTGTTCCTGCCCTCCGAGGGGGTGGGGACCGGCTATCTGCTCGCCTGGTCGGGCATCTTCCATCTGGGGCTGACCATGGCCCTGGTTCCCTATCAGGCCTGGGGAGCGGAACTGTCGGCCGATTACGGAGAGCGCACGCGCATCGCCGCCTGGCGGGAGGGATTCGCCCTGGTCGGCGTATTGCTGGCGGTGGCGGGGCCCGCGATGCTGGAGATGCCCCGAGCCGATACCCTGGCCGCATTCTTCGTTCCGGCGGCGGGTATCCTCATACTGGCGGCTCTTGCCGTCGTCGCCCTGGTGCCCGAGGTTCCTGCGCCTCCGGTGCGCGGACGAAGCCCGGCCGCCTCGCTGTCGCCGCTGCTGCGCAACCGCCCTTTCCGCCACCTGATCGTGGCCCAGGCACTCAACGCCATGGCCAACGCCCTGCCCGCGACCCTGTTCCTGATGTATGTGGGCGACGGCCTCGGACGCCCCGACCTGGCCGGGCCTCTGTTGCTGCTCTATTTCGTCGCCGCCATCGCCGGGGTTCCGCTGTGGGCGCGCGTCGCCGCCCGCATGGGAAAGCATCCGGCCTGGAGGCTGTCCCTGGCCTTGACCGCTCTGGCCTTCGTTCCAGCGGCGCTGCTCGAGCCGGGACACTGGCCGCTTTTCGCCGCCATCTGCGTTCTGACCGGCCTGGGCCTCGCCGCCGACCTCGCGCTTCCGGCCGCCATCCTGGCCGACGTGATTGACGAACACGCCGCCATGGGCGGAGGCGGTCGGGCCGGCCTCTACGTGGCGCTGTGGAGTCTGACCGGCAAGCTGGCCCTGGCCCTGGCGGTGGGCATCGCCTTTCCCGTGCTCGATTTGGCCGGCTTCGCCCCGGGAACGATGAACTCGGATCGGGCGCTGCTGACGCTGGGGCTGCTTTACGCCGGCGTGCCGGTGGGGCTGAAGCTGGCCGCGGTGGCGGCCATGCGCGGCTTCACCCTCGATCGGACGCGGCAGGCGCAACTGCGCCACCAGATCGAAACCCTGTCGGAGGCTCGAGCATGTCACCGCGTTCCATGATCAGGTCCCTGTTTCCTTGCCTCTTCCTGCTGTGGGGATGTTCGAGCATGACACCCGCCGATTTCGCCGACGCCCAGCCCCGCCTGGTGCTGGAGGACTATTTTTCCGGTCGCACCCGTGCCTGGGGCCTGTTCCAGGACCGCTTCGGCACCGTCCGGCGCCAGTTCACCGTCGACATCAGCGGCGAGTGGAACGGCGAACGGCTGGTCCTGGACGAACGCTTCGTCTACAGCGATGGGGAAACCGACCGGCGAATCTGGACCATCCGCAAGCTGCCCGACGGCCGCTATGCGGGAGAGGCGGCGGACGTGGTCGGCGAGGCCCGTGGCGAGAGTGCCGGAAATGCGCTGAACTGGGCCTATGTCATGGATCTCAAGGTTGGCGACGGGACGCTGCGTGTCGCCTTCGACGACTGGATGTTCCTGCAGCCGGGCGGCGCCATGATCAACCGCGCCCGCGTCACCAAGTGGGGGTTCGATATCGGCGAGGTGACGCTGTTCTTCATCAAGCCGGAAGGGAAAGACGCGTCCTGACCAGGCGGATCGCGGCGCCCAGCACGGGCACGCGGCCATAGACCTGGGTGGAGGCGTCCCAGTGGTCCCGATGCAGAACCACCTTGCCGTCCGGGGAGAAGCGTATCTCGCTCATGCCCTCGACCTGCAGCGGCCGACCGGCGATGGTGGCCGAGAACGTCCAGCGCAGATACCCCGCGTCCCGGCCCTCGGCCAGATCCTCGACCCGGAAGAGGGGCTGGCCGACATGGCGGAACATATGGGTCAGCAAAGCCTCGAACCGCCCGATGCCGCAAAGGTCGTTGAACGGATCGATGAAGCGGAGGGCGGGATCGCACAGAGTGCGCGCCGCCCCGATGCCGTCGGGGGAAAGCGTCTCCCAGAACCGCCCCCATTTCTCCAGGCCCGTCATAATCCGGTCGCCTTGTGCATCAGGGGGAAGTAGAGCCGGTCCGGCAACAGGCGCAACAGCTTCATGACCAGGGCGAAACGCCGGGGAAAGGCGGTTTCGAACCGGCCGGACGCAAGCCCGCGCCGGATGGCCCGGGCGGCCGCCTCGGCCGTGATCAGGTCCGGCATGGGAAATGGATTCCCGCGGGTCAGGGGCGTATCCACGAAGCCGGGATTGACCAGGCTGACGGCGACGCCAGTGCCGTCAAGGTCGAGCTTGAGGGATTCCGCCAGGGCGATCAGACCGGCCTTGCTGGCACAATAGCCCGCCGCCGTGGGCAGGCCGCGATACCCCGCCACCGAGGAAACGATCACCAGATGGCCGGCATGGCGCTCCAGCATGCCCGGCAACAGCGCAGCCACGCAGTGCACCACTCCCATCAGGTTGGTCTCGACCAGATCGCGGATCACGGCGGCGTCCAGCAACCGGGCGGGAGTCGGAGCGTGGGTGCCCGCGCACAGGATGGCGGTGTCGATGGGCGGCATGGCCGCCACCGCCCGGCCTACGGCCAGGGGATCCGTGACGTCGAGGGGAATCGCGGTGATCCCGGGACGCCGCGCCGCCAGGGCGTCGAGGGGCGAGGGTCTGCGGCCGCTGGCCAGAACCCGGTGACCATCCGCGGCGAGCAAGAGGGCGAGCGCCTCCCCGATACCGCTTCCCGCTCCGGTGATCCAGGTGGTCCCGGTCATGGTCCGTTGCCCGTCATCCGGGGCGGCGGAACGTAGACGAAGTCGGCCCCCTTGTGGCGGAACCGCATCCCTGACCATCGCCCCTGGGGCGTATAGGCGATCTCCAGGTTCAGTTCCCCCTCGAGCCGCCAATGACCCGGGCCGACGGCAACACGCCGGACGTCAAGCAGGCGACCTTCCTGGGAATCCAGCAAGGGCCTCTCCTCGGCCAACGCGGGGGTCCAGTAGCTGGTGGGGATGGTGTCGCCGGGGACGAGGAACTCGCCCTTGGCGCCCTTGACCCGCAGCATGTCCCCTTCGCGGCGGATGGACACGGACAGAGCCTCGCCGTCATCGTCCGTGCGCGATTCCAGCCCGATCAGGCGGCCATCGAGCCAGACCTCCCGGCTGTCGTGGCGGTAGCGGTAGAGGGGAATGGGGCCGAATGCCACGTCCAGGGCGATGGTGACGTGAACCCGCGTCTCGGCGCCGTCGCTTTCCACCTCGACCCGGTGGGTTCCGATGGGAGTGCCTTCGCGCAGAACCGTGAACGCGGCCGACTGGCTCGCCCCGGCCGGGACCGATGCCGCGAACAGCACGAAGAGGGCTATCAGGAAGGCGGGAACGGGCATGGCAAGTTGGCCTTTTCCTTCGGGCCGCGGGGCGCGGAGGTCAGAAGTCGAGAAAGGGGTTGACCAGCAATCCGACAAGACCGGTCAGCCTCAACGGCCCATCGGTCACCGCCAGGCACAGGCAGGTCTGGCCCCCTTCCGCCACCGGGCTGTGGACGGTCCCGGCATCGGCGAAGGCGACGTCGCCCCGGCCGATGTCGTGGCCTCGATCGGTGAAGCCCCCTTGCAGGACCAGGGTCAGCTCCCGACCGCCGTGCCCATGCTCGGGGATGACGATTCCCGCACCGATGCGCATCAACCGCGCCCTCGCGCCTCGGGATTCGACCAGCAGCGTCTGCTCGATTCCGCGCCCCAACCGCTTCCATGGCAGCGCGTCGAGCCCCGCCGCCGTGTAGTGGAGCAGCGGAGCCGGAAGCCCCCCCCGTCCAGGCGCGGGGCGTTGGCCCTGGCGTGGACGGGGGACGGCGGGATCAAGGCGACCGAGGATGGCGGTCAGGGCACCGTCGGCCAGGGCGGCAGGCGGAATGTCCTCCAACAGGGCTCCACCCATGGCCTCGGTCCGCGCCACTTCGGCACGGCAGCGCGGGCACAAGGTAAGATGGCTGGCGACCAGGAGGGCGGTCGCCTCGTCCAGGGAACCGGCGCCGTAGGCAAGCAGGGTCTCGTCGGGGGGATGATGGGACGCGCTCATGGCGGCGTATCTCCCAAGGTGGCGCGTATGCGCTTCATGGCCAGCCGGAGCCGTGACTTCACCGTGCCGAGCGGGAGCTTCAGCCGGGCGGCGATCTCGGCATGGGGGGTGTCCTCGTAGAAGGACAGCCGGACCACATCCGCCTGGTCTTGGGGCAAGGCGATCAGGGCGGCCCGCATCCGGCGCTCGCCCTGCTCGGTCGCCATGGCCGCTTCCGCCGATGGCGTCGGATCCACCACGAGCTCGGGGTCGTCGGGCTCGAATTCCGGTCGCCTTTCCCTGCGCAGCAGGTCGATGCGCAGGTTGCGGGCGATGGTGAAGATCCAGGTTCCGGCCCCGGCGCGCACCGGGTCGAAACTGGCCGCCTTGCGCCACACCGCCAGCATGGTCTCCTGGGCCAGTTCCTCGGCCACCATGTCCTCGGTGCCGAGGCGCAGGAGATAGCCCTTGATCCGGGGCGCATAATGCCGGAACAGCTCGGCGAACGCCTCGCGGTCACCGGTCTCGGCCACCGCCAGCAGCAGGTCGTTCATGCCGTCGGCGCCGTGGGCGGGCGTGGCGATATCGGTCTGGTGAGACAAGCGGCCGGTTCCGTGAATCATGCGCGACGGGAAAAGGCACATGCCTCCCACATCATCGACAGGGACCGGGAAAAAAGCCAGAGCCGATACCATTGCCGGGCTCCGCGCCTAACGCATCAGGCCGATGGCGGCGTTGGTCTCGTAGGTTTCGGCCAGCTTGCGCAGGACGGCGCCCGCTCCCTTGCGGGTAATGGCGATGGCGCGCAGCACGGCGGACAGTTCGACCAGTTGAGCTTCGGTCAGTTCGGGCTTGGGCATGACGCATCTCCAAAAAAGAGTCTCCGTCATCTCTTACGAAAGCCGCCGCCCATTGGATCACTGAAGGCCGCCGAACAATACCACACCCGACGCCAGGCCGTCGCAGGCTGCTTGGCGGACAGAGGTCACGTTGATTTCAAATGAAAAAACCGGCCTGATGGGCCGGTTTCGGAGAGATTGGCTGGGGGACTAGGATTCGAACCTAGACTGGCGGAGTCAGAGTCCGCTGTCCTACCGTTAGACGATCCCCCACCAGTCGGGCTGGTGGTCCGCGTTCCCGGCGAAGGCCGGGGTGACCACGAGAGGCGCACCTTCTAACACAGGCCTTCCGCCGGATCAATGGCGAAAGAGCGATGGCCGGAATTGGCCGCAAAGGGGCGGAAATCCGGGGAAATCCGGGGCTTGGGACTGGATGCTTCCCAGCCGAGGCCGTTTGGGGGTAACATCCGCCGCCCCGAATTGCAGAGTTCTCCGTATTGGCTTACGCCTCGTCGTCTTCTTCCCGCAGCGCGCCGGTTTACGCCGCCCTCGACCTCGGCACCAACAATTGCCGGATGCTGGTGGCGCGCCCCCAGGGCCGCGCCTTCAAGGTGATCGACGCCTTTTCCCGCGTCACCCGCCTGGGCGAGGGGTTGAGCGCCAGCGGCGTGCTGTCCGAGCCGGCCATGGCCCGCACCCTGGATGCCCTGGAGGCCTGCGCCGAGAAGATGGAGAGGAACCGGGTGAGCCGTGCCCGGCTGGTGGCCACCGAGGCCTGCCGCCGCGCCCGCAACGGCGCCGAGTTCACCGCCCGCATCACCGAGCGCACCGGGCTCAAGCCCGACATCATCAGCCCCAGCGAGGAAGCCGGACTGGCGCTGGGCGGCTGCGCGTCGCTGCTCGACCCGCATGTGCCGTGGGCGCTGGTCTTCGACATCGGCGGCGGCTCCACCGAGCTGGTCTGGGTACAGAATTCACCGCTGGGCCAGCATGTGGTGGGCATCCAGTCCATTCCCACCGGCGTGGTCACCCTGGCCGAGCAATGGGCGCACGAACTGGCCTCCAATTCCGGCTATGCCCGGGTGGTCGATCGCATCGGCGCCGCCTTCCGCCCGTTCGAGGCGCTGCACACCATCGGAGCCATGCTGGCCGGCAACATGGTGCAGATGCTGGGCACGTCCGGAACCGTCACCACCCTGGGGGCCCTGCATCTGGGGCTCGAGCGCTATGACCGTTCCCAGGTGGACGGGCTGGAGCTGGGCTTCGCCGACATCGCCGCCGTGACCCGCAAGCTGGCCTCCATGACCCACGACCAGCGCGCCGCCCATCCCTGCATCGGGCCGGAGAGGGCCGATCTGGTGGTGGCGGGCTGCGCCATCCTCGAGGCGCTGTGCCGGCTGTGGCCGCTGGGCCGCCTCAAGGTCGCCGATCGCGGCGTGCGCGAGGGCGTGCTGCTGAACATGATGCGCGAAGACGGAACCCTGGGGGCGCGGAACTGATGGCGACGGGTGGAAGCAGGAAAGGCTCGGGACGCACCACCGGCTCCGGCCCCGGCGGCGGCTCGCGCAATCTCACCGTCAAGGTGAAGACCGCCAAGAAGCGCAAGCTGTCCTCCACCCTGTGGCTGCAGCGCCAGCTCAACGACCCCTATGTCCGCGAGGCCAAGCGCCTGGGCTACCGCTCGCGCGCCGCCTTCAAGCTGATCCAGCTGGACGAACGCTTCCATATCCTGAAGCCCGGCCTGCGGGTCGTCGATCTGGGCGCCGCGCCCGGCGGCTGGACCCAGGTGGCGGTGGACAAGGTCGCGGCCTTGAAGCCCAAGGGCGGCGGCAAGGTCGTCGGCATGGACATCCTGGAATGGGATCCGCTGCCCGGCGCCATCACGCTGCAGGGCGACTTCCTGGCCGATGACGCCCCCGACCGTCTGAAGGAGGCCCTGGACGGCCCCGCCGACGTGGTGCTGTCCGACATGGCGGCGCCCACCACCGGGCACCCTTCCACCGACCACCTGCGCATCATCGGCCTGGTGGAGGTGGCGCTGCATTTCGCCATGGAGGTGCTGGCGCCCGGCGGCACCTTCGTGGCCAAGGTGTTCCAGGGCGGCACCGAGAAGACCCTGCTCGACCAGTTGAAGAAGAACTTCACCACGGTGCGCCACGCCAAGCCGCCGGCCTCGCGCCAGGGTTCGGCCGAGACCTATGTGGTGGCCACGGGTTTTCGCGGTTCCGCCGGGTAACGACCCCTCAGTGCCGCAGCGCCTCGCTCAGATGGCTCTGCATCTCGCGCGGGGTGGCGTGGGTCAGGTCCTTGACCACCTCCACCACCTCCATGCGGTGCCGGATGCCGGTAAAGTGCTTGCGCAGCTCACCCATCATGGCCGGCGGGGCGACCACCACCAGACGCTCGAACTGGTGATCGAGGGCGGCCCGATCCAGCTGGGCGGCCACCCGGCCGGCGAAGCGGCCCTTCTCCTCGTCCTGCCAGTCGCCCTCGTCATAGGCGTGGCGTCCCACCCCGGCGGAATCGAAGGTCCGTCCGGGACGGTCGGCGGTCATGCTGATGTTGTGAGCCCGGGACGGCGCCGCCAGCATGTAGTTCAAGGCCGGCACGATATCCCGTCCGGGGCCGTCGCAATGAAAGAACCGGGCACGGGTTCCATCGGCGACGCAAATCCAGATGCAGGGCTTGGGCATTCGACCCTCCCTCGCCGCGTGTTGAACGATGCTTCCCACCACCGCTCATTATAACACCGCCGGACGGGCGAAGGGGAAAGGGCATGGCGGCATTCCTTCCGGCACATGGCTCCCGGCGAGGCGATGCTTGAGCCATAGCCCCGAATGTGTATGATGGCGCGCCACTAACCGGACCCCACCACCGGAGGCGGCATGATCATCAAGGAAGCCCTTACATTCGACGACGTTCTGCTGGTCCCGGCGGAATCCTCGGTGCTGCCCGCGCAGGCGGACACCCGCACCCGGCTGACCAGGTCCATCGAACTGGGCATTCCCCTGCTGTCGGCCGCCATGGACACGGTGACCGAAAGCCGCCTGGCCATCGCGCTCGCCCAGGACGGCGGCATCGGCGTCATCCACAAGAACCTGGACATGGACGCCCAGGCCGCCGAGGTGCGCAAGGTCAAGAAGTTCGAGTCCGGCATGGTGGTCAACCCGCTGACCATCCACCCCGACCAGACCCTGGCCGATGCGCTGCGCCTGATGTCCGAGGCGAAGATTTCCGGCATTCCCGTGGTGGAACGGGGCTCGGGCAAGCTGGTGGGCATTCTCACCAACCGCGACGTGCGCTTCGCCAACGACGCCGCCCAGCCGGTCTACGAGCTGATGACCAAGGACGAGCTGGTCACCGTGCGCGAAGGCGTCGACAAGGAAGAGGCCAAGCGCCTTTTACACCAGCACCGCATCGAAAAGCTGCTGGTGGTGGACGGCGACTACCGCTGCATCGGGCTGGTCACCGTCAAGGACATGGAAAAGGCCCAGGCCCACCCCACCGCCGCCAAGGACGAGAAGGGACGCCTGCGCGTCGCCGCCGCCACCGGTGTGGGCAGTGACGGCTTCGCGCGGGCCATGAAGCTGATCGAGGCCGAGGTGGACGTCATCGTGGTCGACACCGCCCACGGCCACTCGCGCGGCGTCATCGACACCATCGCCGAGATCCGCAAGGCCTCGCCCCACATCCAGCTGGTGGGCGGCAACATCGCCACCCCGGAAGCGGCTCTGGCCCTGATCAAGGCCGGCGCCGACGCGGTCAAGGTGGGCATCGGGCCGGGCACCATCTGCACCACCCGCATGGTGGCCGGCGTGGGCGTGCCCCAGCTTTCCGCCATCATGGAAGTGGCCGAGGTGGCGCATAAGCACGGCGTCTCGGTGATCGCCGACGGCGGCATCAAGTATTCCGGCGACATCGCCAAGGCCATCGCGGCGGGCGCCGATTGCGTGATGATCGGCTCGCTGTTCGCCGGCACCGAGGAAAGCCCCGGCGAGGTGTTCCTGTACCAGGGCCGCTCGTACAAGTCCTATCGCGGCATGGGCTCCATCGGCGCCATGGCGCGCGGCTCGGCCGACCGCTATTTCCAGGCCGAGGTGGGCGACAAGCTGAAGCTGGTGCCCGAAGGGGTCGAGGGCCGCGTCCCCTACAAGGGCCCGGTCAGCACCGTCATCCACCAGATGATCGGCGGCCTGCGGGCCGGCATGGGCTACACCGGCAACGCCACCATCAAGGACATGCAGACCCGCTGCACCTTCCGCCGCATCACCTCGGCGGGCCTGCGCGAAAGCCACGTCCACGACGTGGCCATCACCAAGGAAGCGCCGAACTACAAGACCGATTAACGGGCGGGCCCTTCGCCCGGAGCCAAGCGACGCTTGCAGCCTCGGGCGAATTGCCGCATCTATCGGGTCTGGTACCGGCGAGCCGCTTCGGCTCGCCGTATTGCCCCTCGCCGGGCGCGCCCCTCCGGGCGCTTGGCCGCCGCCGCAATGGCGGCCGATACCGGCGATTATCAGGATGATGATTCGCCGGTATGACACCCGCCGCACGCCTTCAGGCCGCCATCGAGGTGCTTTCCGAAATCGAGAAGTCGGCCAAGCCGGCCGATTCGGTGGCATCGTTCTACTTCAAGCAGCGCCGCTACATCGGTGCCAAGGACCGCCGCGCCGTGGCCGAGACGGTGTGGCGGGTGCTGCGCCGCCGGGCCCGCCTGGACTGGTGGCTGGAGCATCTGGACCATCCCGAGCGCCCCGATGCCGAGGGCAAGGGCGGGGCGCGGGCCCGCGTATTGGCCGACATGGTGTTCGAGGGCATCCGGCCCGAGCCCGACCTGTTCCGGGGCCCCCATTCCGCCTATCCGCCCGAGCCGCCCGAGCGCCGGGTGCTGGACATGCTGGCCGGGCAGAAGAGCCTGTTCCACCGCGACATGCCGCCCCATGTGAAGGGCGAGTACCCCCAATGGATGACGCCGCGCCTCGCCGCCCTGTTCGGCGAGCGCCTGGATGCCGAGATGGGCGCCATGCGCGACGAGGCGCCGCTGGACCTGCGCGTCAACACCCTGAAGGCGACCCGCGACGAAGCCATCCGCGCCCTGGCCAAGGAAGGCATCAAGTCCGAACCCACCACGCTTTCGCCCATCGGCCTGCGCCTTTACGCCCGCGTGCCCCTGGTCCAGGTCCAGGCCTGGCGCAACGGGTTGATCGAGGTGCAGGACGAGGGTTCGCAGCTGGTGGCCCTGCTCACCGATCCCAAGCCGGGGCAGGCGGTGGTGGATTACTGCGCCGGCGCCGGCGGCAAGACCCTGGCCCTGGCCGCCGCCATGCAGAACAAGGGCCGTCTGGTGGCCTGCGACGTGGCCGAGTGGCGGGTCGACCGCGCCCAGGACCGCCTGCGCCGGGCCGGCGTCCACAACGTCACCCGCCGGGTGATCGAGGGCGAGTCCGACAAGTGGATCAAGCGCTCGGCCGGGTCCTTCGACCGGGTGCTGGTGGACGCGCCCTGCACCGGCACCGGCACCTGGCGCCGCAATCCCGACGCCAAGTGGCAGTTCGCCGAGAAGGACCTGCTGGAACTGGTGGCCCGCCAGGGCGCCATCCTGGAAAGCGCGGCGCGGCTGACCAAGCCGGGCGGGCGGCTGGTCTACGCCACCTGCTCCATCATGCGCGAGGAGAACGAGGAGCGGGTCGAGGCCTTCCTGGCCGCCCATCCCGATTACCGCCCGGTCCCGGTGCCGGAGATCTGGCCGGAAATCTTGGGTGAGCTGGCGGGCACGCCCTGCCCGGTATCCGGTCCCTGGCTGCGGCTGTCGCCGCTGGCCCACGGCACCGACGGCTTCTTCGCCGCCGTGCTGGAAAAGTTCAGCTGAAACGCCGGTCCAGGGCGGCCCGGACCCGGGCGACCACCCCCGGCCAGTCGCCCTGGGTCTCCTGTCGGAACAGCCGGACGCAATCGTACCACTCGCTGGTCTCGCCCCGGTCGGTCCAGCGCCAGCAGCACACCTTGTCCAGCAGGATCCAGGTGGGAATGCCCTGGGACGCCGTCAGATGGGCGATGGAGGTATCCACCGTCACCATCAGGTCGAGATGGGCGGCCAACCCCGCCGCCCGTGCCAGGTTGCCGCCGGCCATGGTGTCGCGTAAGCCCGGATGGCCGGGATGCTCGCCGTATTGCAGATTGATCCATTCCACCCGCCGATCGTCCAGCAGGGGCGCCAGGGCGGCGAAGGGAATGGAATGGGAGACGCCGCCCCAGGCCAGCCCCACCCGGGGACGGCCACCGGACGGGCCAAGGATCGCGGCGGCGCTCTCCACCAGCGCCTCCGGCGACCGGTAATAGGGCGGCGAGGCGATGGACACCGCCTCGCCCAGCCGGTTGAGCAGCCAGGGCGCCGACATCAGCGGCGTGCAGGCCACCGAGGTGATCCCCGGCGGCTTGACGATGACACTGGCCGGCTGCCCACGCAGAATCACCTGGTCGGCCAGCCCCTCCACCAGCGGGGCCAGCGGCTCCTGCACGCGGAGCACCACCCGGCCGCCGAAGCGCGCTTTCACCGCCGGCAGAAAGCGCAGAAACTGCAGGGTGTCGCCGAATCCCTGCTCGTCGTAGACCAGCAGAAGGCCGGTGGGATCGGGCGCGCCGGTCCAGTCGGGCTGGAAGCGTTCGGCTCCCTCGGCCACCCAGCGGTTCTCGTAAAGCTCGAAACCGCCCATCCAGTCGCCGCTCCGCAGCACCAGATTGCCGAGATAATAGCGCAGGCTGGGATCGCCCACCGGCCCCAGGGCCACCATGCGCCGCACGGTGTCGTGATCGCCCAGCCGCAGCGCGGCGGCCGCCACCCGCCGGACCACGTCGGTCATCTCCGGCCGGGCGGCCAGGGCGTCGCGGCACAGCGCGATGGCCCGCGCCCCCTGCCCCGCCGCGGTCAGGTGCTGCAGCAGCGTCGCCCAGATCCATTGGTCGCCGGGCGCCTCGCGCCCCAGGGCCAGCAGCGCCTCCACCGCCTCTTCGGCCCGGCCCTGGCCGAAGCGCAGCAGGCAGGCCAGGCGGCGCAGGTTGGGCTCGTCGGGCCGTGCCGCGATCTGCGGCTCGAGCAGGGCGGCGGCGTCGGCCACCCGTCCCTCGTTGAGGGCCTGATGGCCTTGCTGCAGGACGGCGAGGAAGTCCTGGTCGCTCATGGGTCTCCGTCCCAAGCCACGGATAGGGGGAGTCTAAC
This sequence comes from Paramagnetospirillum sp., assembly GCF_058402745.1. Lineage (NCBI taxonomy): Bacteria > Pseudomonadati > Pseudomonadota > Alphaproteobacteria > Rhodospirillales > Magnetospirillaceae > Paramagnetospirillum > Paramagnetospirillum sp. The sequence goes on along the minus strand of NZ_JBZVFI010000014.1, from coordinate 87,978 downwards.
CCGGAGAGCCGGCGGCGGCCAAAGAAAAGGCCGGCTCCCGTCGAGGGAACCGGCCGAGGATCGTCCTGGGGAGGATGGACGCGAAAGGAAGAGGTCAGCGGCGGTGGGCCAGATCGGCGATCTCGCGGTGGTCGAGCATGGCCAGTTCGCGCTCGAGCCGGCGGGCGGCGGCGAAGGCGCGCAACCCGGCGACGATGCGGCGGACCATGTCGGCCGGACGGAAATCCAGATCGAGGGAAGCGGTGTGGGTGAGCTGGTGGAGGGTCATGGCGGCAACCTCGATATCGGGTGTTTCTGTCTTGCCCCCACCATACGGCGACCACCGAACGGCGAGAATCGACCAATTCGCATGCGCCGATGCAAAAACCGCATAACGGTACCGAATTGCCGAAATAATCACATTTAAATTGGCATTATTCCAACCTGCCCGTAATTCGTCCATTTAATGAAGTTTTATGGAATCCCGGGCGATAAAGAGGAGTTTCAACGATGGCCGGCAGAATTACCGGCCGGTTTTCAGAGCCCTCCAGCATGAACCGGACAAGAATCGTCGTTACGGGTGGAGCAGGGTTCGGCCACGACCGACTCCTTGACGGAACCAGGACCTCGACTCCGCGTGCAGAGGGAGGAGCCGTCAGCACGGGGGAGAGGTCATGAGCGTCGTCATCGTTACCGGTTCGGGAGGTCTGATCGGCGCCGAGGCCGCCCGTTTCTTCGGTTCCAAGGGCATGACCGTCATTGGCGTCGACAACGACATGCGCCGCTACTTCTTCGGCGAGACCGCCAGCACCGCCTGGGCCCGTGGCGAATTGCAGCGGAACGTCAAGGGCTATGTGGACTGCGAGGCCGACATCCGCGACGCGGCGGCCATCGACGCCATCTTCGCCCGCTACGGCGCGGCCGTCCAGGCGGTGATCCACACCGCCGCCCAACCGTCCCACGACTGGGCGGCCAAGGAGCCGCAAGTGGACTTCACCGTCAACGCCAACGGCACCCTGGTGCTGCTGGAGGCGGTGCGCAAGCATTGTCCCGATGCCTGCTTCATCCATTGCTCCACCAACAAGGTCTACGGCGACACCCCCAACGCCCTGCCGCTGGTGGAACGGGAAACCCGCTGGGAACTGGACCCGGCCCACCCCTGGGCCGAGCACGGCATCGACGAGAGCATGTCCATCGATGCCAGCACCCATTCGCTGTTCGGGGTGTCCAAGGTGGCCGGCGACCTGCTGGTCCAGGAATACGGCCGCTATTTCGGCATGAAGACCGCCTGTTTCCGCGGCGGCTGCCTGACCGGACCGGGCCATTCGGGCGCCCAGCTGCACGGCTTCCTGTCCTATCTGGTCAAGTGCGCCGTCACCGGCGATCCCTATACGGTGTTCGGCTACAAGGGCAAGCAGGTCCGGGACAACATCCATTCCGCCGATCTGGTCAACGCCTTCTGGCACGTGTTCCAGGCGCCGAAATCGGGCGCCGTCTACAACATGGGCGGGGCGCGCCACTCCAATTGCTCCATGCTCGAAGCCATCTCCATGTGCGAGGAGCTGACCGGGCGGCCCATGAACTGGTCCTATTCCGAGGCCAACCGCATCGGCGACCACATCTGGTGGATCAGCAGCGTGGAGCGCTTCAAGGCCGACTACCCCGGCTGGGCCTTCACCTACGACGTCCGCCGCATCCTGGCGGAGATTCACGACGCCATGGCCGAGCGCACCCGCCGGACTCAGAGGACCGCATGATGTTCGCCTACGTCGATACCGGATTGTGGAACAATCTGGGCCACCATGCCAATTCGGCGCGCCACATCGTGTCCGAGACCCGGTCGCGCGGCATTCCCTGCGCCGTCCTCGGCCATGTCAGCCTCGAGGACGGGCTGCGCGACGAACTGTTCGCCACCCCCTGGTTCCGTTGCCACACCTATGGCAGCTACGACCAGGACCCGGTCTGCGGCTGGCTCAGCAATTTCGAGATCGTCGCCCGCACCCTGGCCGAGGATCTGACCCGTATCCAGGGCGTGTCCAGCTCGGACCTCATCTACGTCAACTCCATCCAGCCGCCCCAGTTCATGGGCGTGGTGCGCTGGGCCCAATCCCTGCCCGAGGACCAGCGCCCGACGGTGATCATGGAATTCGGCACCGATCCCGGCCTGCAGGCCTACGACACCCCCGAGGGGCTGCGCTTCGCGCCCATGGACACCCGGGTGGATTCGCGGGCGGTGCTGCTGCGCTACACCGCCCGCCACCTGACCCCCGCCGACCGGAAATGGCTGAAGCTGGCCACCTTCGACGCGCAAAGCTCGTCCATCTTCCAGATGCTGCTGGACTTTCCCGTAGGCACCCTGCCCCTGCCGCAGCAGGCGGTCACCCCCTGCCGCGACCGCACGGGACGGCGGCCGGTCACCGTCAGCGTCCTCGGCCATCAGCGGGGCGAGAAGGGCTACGACAAGGTCCCCGGCGTGGTGGCGGGCCTGCTGGCCGGGCGCGACGACATCCGGGTCCTGGTCCACAACGGCTGGCCCGAGGGCATGGTCACCCAGCAGCAGGAGCTGCGCGCCATGGCCGCCGCCGATTCCCGCCTGGTCCTCGACGAGCGCACCGCCGACGCCGTTCTGTGGTCCTCCCTGCTCGACCAGTCGGACCTGATCGTCTGCCCCTACAACCGCAACCGCTTCATCTCGTCCTATTCCGCCGTGGCCAGCGAGGCCATGGCCAACGCCATTCCGGTGGTGGTGCCCGAGGGCACCACCATGCATGCGGTGATCCGTGAATTCGGCGAGCCCGGCACAATATTCAGGGAAGAGACCGTCGAGGCGATCCTGGCGGCGACCAACGCCGCCCTCGACGATTACGACCGCCTGGCCGGGCTGGCCCGGCAGGCATCCATCCGGTGGGGGGAAACGCGCGGCGCCAAATGCCTCGTGGACACCTTGCTGTCCTGGCAAGCGGCCTCTTGAAGAAGGACTAGGCCAATGAAGGTTCTGTTCAGCAATCCCCCGTGGTGGCAAGGCCAGGCGCTGTACCCCCTGCCCGATGGCCGTCAGGCGCTGGTTCACCGTGCCGGCGTGCGGGCCGGCTCGCGCTGGCCGTTCACCTTCTTCCTGGGCCACGGCCCGGATGAATGGCAGTTCGGGTCGTATCTGCCCTACCCCTATTTCATGGGGCATGCCGCCACCTGGGCCAACCGGGAACTGGGCGGCAACGTCACCTTCCGCGATTCCATCGCGCTTCGGGAATCCTACGACAAATACTACGAGTTCCTGGATGCCGAGCGCTTCTCCCACATCGTCATCGAATCCGCCTCGCCCAGCTGGGAGCACGACAAGGGCGTGATCTCCGAGATCGCGCGGCGCCTGCCCCACACCCGCTTCATCATCACCGGCCCCATCACCAGCCACGGCGAGGCCCTGCTGGACGAGGCGCCCAACATCCAGGCCGCCGTGCGCGGCGAATACGAGAAGGGCGTCATCAAGGCGCTGAACGGCGCCAACGGCGTGGTGGATTTCGACCTGCTGAGCGTGGCCGAGATGAATTCCGCCCCCTTCCCCTATTTCGACGACGTCATCGCGCACCGCTACTGCGACACCAACCCGCGCGGCCAGCAATTCCCCCAGGCCCAGGTGCTGTCCAGCCGCGGCTGCCCCTACAAGTGCATCTTCTGCGTCTGGCCGGCCACCATGACCTCCAACGATCCGGACGGCGGCGGCAAGCGCATCGTCCGCCAGTATTCGGCCGATTACATGGAGGCCTTCCTCACCGAACTGGTGCAAAAATACGGTTTCCGCTCCATTTACTTCGACGACGACACCTTCAACCTGGGCGACCGCCACGTGGAGAAGATGTGCCAGGTGATGCGCAAGGTCGGCGTGCCGTGGTCGGCCATGTGCCGCGCCGACACCTCCAGCTTCCATCTGTGGCAGGAAATGAAGGACAGCGGCTGCTTCGGGGTCAAGATCGGCTTCGAGAGCGGCAACCAGGAGGTGGTCGACAACATCGTCAACAAGCGCCTGAACCTGGAGGAAGCCCGCAAGACCGCCTTCGAGATCAAGCGGGTGGGCATGACGCTGCACGGCACCTTCACCTTCGGCCTGCCGGGCGAAACGCCCGAGCAGATGCAGGACACCGAGACCTACATGGCCTCGCTGCCGCTGGATTCGTGCCAGAAGTCGGGCTGCGCCGAGATCGAGGGGGCGCCGCTGCACACCTTGGGGCGCACCTCCAACCTGAAAGCCTATCCCGGCGCCAAGCTGGACGAAAACTACAGCCGCGAGACCGACGGCCAGATGAAAATCGAAAAAATGCGAGCCCTACAGGCTTGACCCGACATACCCAATTCCCAGGCTCGGCGGCGGCAGGACAAAAGTATTAGTGCCTGCGCCGCCAGCGGCGGAAACCGGGAGATTCCAATGGGATTGCGCGGTCCGGGCGCCGATAAATTCATTGCTTACGGGCCTGCGTTTTGGTAGTTAATTAACCTGAGTGCCAATATATTTTTCGCGAGCGGGCGTCCGAAGCGGCGCGTGAATCTCCAGAAAGGGGGTAGCCGTGGTTTCTTCAGTCACATTCCTGTCGGCGGCGCAAATCTCGCAGCTGTCGACGACCAGCGTCGCAAACTGGGTGACCACGGACATCGCAGCCCTGGTCTCGACCCAGCTTCAGGCGCTTACGGTCACCCAGATCCAGGCTCTGGAAACCACCGACATCGCGGCACTGACGACGACGCAGCTCAGCGTGCTGAGCTCGACCCAGATCGCCGCCTTCGAGAACACGCAGATCGTCTTCGACGCGGCCCAGCTCGGCGTTCTCAACGCCTCGCAGCTCGGCGCCTTCTCGACCTCGGACGTCGCGGCACTCAGTTCCACGGCGGTCAGCGGCCTGACCACCACCCAGCTGGCCTCGCTCTCGACCACCCTGCTCTCCTCGCTCGAGACCACGGATCTGGCGGTCCTCACCACCACCCAGATTTCCGGCCTCAAGACCTCCCATGTGGGGGCGCTCTCCACCACCAGCCTCAACGCGCTCACCACCACCAGCCTTGCCTCGTTGAGCGCGGCCCAGGTGGCCGGCCTTTCCGCCACCCAGGTCGGCGGCCTGTCCACCACCCAGACGGCGGCGCTGTCCACCACCGAGCTGAACGCCCTGTCCACCACCCAGCTCGGCGGCCTGTCCACCACCCAGCTGGCCAACCTGACCACCACGCAGCTGGGCGGCATCTCGGCCACCCAGATCGCCAATCTCACCACCACCTCGCTCAATGCGCTGACCACCACCGGACTGGCCAGCCTGACCACCACCCAGGCCCGGAGTCTGACCGCCACCCAGCTGGGCGGCCTGACCACCACCAACCTGAACGCCCTTGAAACCACCGACATCGCCTCGCTGTCCACCACCTCGCTGGGCGGCCTGACCACCACCCAGTCGGCGGCGCTGACCACCACCTCGCTGTCGGCCCTGACCAGCACCGAAGTCGGCGCGCTGACCGTCACGCTGCTCAACGCGCTGTCCACCACCAACGCCGCCGCGCTGACCTCGACCCAGATCACCGGCCTGAACTCGGCCTTGCTGGCCGGTTTCTCCACCACCAATCTCGGCGCCCTGGCCACCACCACGCTGGCGGCGCTGACCACCCAGCAGCTGCGCGGCCTGACCACCACCCAATCGACGTCGCTGACCTCGACCCAGGTCAGCAATCTGACCTCCACCCAGGTGGGGGTCCTGGCGGCCTCGGTGTTCAACGCCCTGACCACCACGGCGCTCAACACGCTGTCCACCACCCAGCTGGGAAGCATCTCCACCACCCAGCTTTCGGGCCTGACCACCTCCACCCTGAACGCGCTGCAGACCACCAGCATCGCCGGCCTGACCCTTACCCAGGTGCGGAATCTGTCCGCCACCCAGGTGGCCGGCCTGACCACCACCCAGGTCAACGCCTTCGAGACCACCGACGTCGCCGGGCTGACCACCACCCAGGTGTCGACGCTGACCACCACCCAGCTGGCGGCGCTGACCTCGACCCTGGCCTCTGCGCTGACCGCCACCGAAATCCGCGCCCTGTCCGCCACCCAGCTTTCCGCCCTGGCCACCACCGCCCTGGCCGAACTGTCCACCACCCAGGTGGCGGCCATTGGAACGGCCCAGGTCACCAGCCTGTCGACCACGGCGCTGAACGCGCTGTCGACCTCGGCCATCGCCGGCCTGAGCGTCCTCCAGGCCCGGAGTCTGACCGCCACCCAGGTTGCCGGCCTGACCACCACCGCCCTGGACGCCCTTGAATCCACCGATCTGGCCGCCCTGTCGGTCACCGCGCTCAACGGCCTGACCACCACCAACGTCGCCCGCCTGAGCACCACCCAGTCCAACGCCCTGTCGGCGGCCCAGGTGGCCGGCCTGACCACCACCAAGATCAATGCCCTGGCCACCACCAACGTGGCCGACCTGTCCGCCACCCAGGTCCGGGCCCTGACCGCCACCCAGATCGGCGGCCTGTCCACCACCAATCTGAACGCGCTGGAAACCACCGACCTGGCCATTCTGAACGCCAGCCAGATCGCGGCGCTGACCACCACCCAGATCGGGGCGCTCACCACCACCAGCGCCACCGCGCTGACCGTCACCGAACTGCGGAATCTGACCGCCACCCAGCTGAATGCGCTGTCCACCACCAACGCGGCCGAGCTGACCACCACCCAGGTGGGTGGGCTGACCACCGGCCAGGTGTCCGGCCTCAACACCACCAACCTCAACGCGCTGTCCACCACCTCCCTGGCCGGCCTGACCGCCACCCAGGTCAAGGCGCTGACCACCACCCAGATCGCCGCGCTCACCACCACCCAGCTCGGCGCGCTGGAAACCACCGATCTGGCGGCGCTGACCGCGACCCAGATCAACGCGCTGACCACCACCAACCTGGCGCAGCTCTCCACCACCCAGGTGGGGGCCTTCACCGCCACCCAGGTGGGCGGCCTGTCCACCACCCAGCTCAACGCGCTGGAAACCACCGACCTGGCGGCGCTGTCCACCACCCAGCTGCGACAGCTGACCGCCACCCAGATCGGCGGCCTGACCACCACCCAGGTCAACGCGCTGGAGACCACCGATTTCGCGGCGCTGACCGCCACCCAGGTCGGCGGCCTGACCACCACCCAGGTGGCGGCGCTCTCCACCACCCAGGTTGGCGCCCTGACCGCCTCCGAGACCAAGGCGCTGACCGCCACCCAGATCAACGCGCTGACCACCACCGGCGTGGCCGAACTGACCACCACCCAGGTGTCGCTGCTGACCACCACCCAGGTGGCCGGCCTGTCCACCACGGTGCTGAACGCCCTGGCCACCACCACCGTGGGGGCGCTGAACGCCACCCAGGCCCGGAGTCTGACCACCACCCAGGTGGCGGCGCTCACCACCACCCAGGCGGCTTCGCTGTCCACCACCGAACTGGGGGCGCTCACCGCCACCGTGTTCAACGCGCTCACCACCACCAACGTTGCGGCGCTGTCCACCACCCAGCAGACCGCCCTGTCGGCCACCCAGTTCCGGGGCCTGACCACCACCGCGCTGAACTCGCTGGAAACCACCGACGTCGCCGCCCTGTCCGTCACCCAGGTGCGCTCGCTGACCACCACCCAGATCAGCGGCCTGTCCACCACCCAGCTGAACGCGCTGGAGACCACCGACCTGGCGGCGCTCAACGCCTCCCAGGTGGCCAGCCTGACCACCACCCAGATCGCGGCGCTGACCACCACCCAGGTGGGCGCGCTCACCGCCACCGAGACCAAGGCGCTCAGCACCACCCAGCTCAACGCCCTGACCACCACCAGCGCGGCCGAGTTGACCACCACCCAGGTGGGTGCCTTGACCACCGCCCAGGTGGCGGGTCTGTCCACCACCAACCTGAACGTGCTGTCGACCACCGCCCTGGCGGGTCTCAACATCACCCAGGCCCGGAGTCTGACCACCACCCAGGTGGGCGCGCTGTCCACCACCGCGCTCGGCGCCCTGGAAACCACCGATCTGGCGGCGGTGACCGCCACGACCATCAACGCGCTGTCGACCACCAACGTGGCGGCGCTGTCCACCACCCAGGTCTCGGCCCTGTCCAAGACCCAGGTTTCCGGCCTGTCCACCACCGCCCTGAACGCGCTGGAAACCACCGACATCGCGGCGCTGTCCACCACCCAGCTGACCGGCCTGACCGCCACCCAGGCCGGCGGCCTGTCCACCACCCAGATCAACGCGCTGGAAACCACCGACGTGGCGGCGCTGTCCGCCACCCAGCTCAGCGGCCTGTCCACCACCCAGGTGGCCGGGCTGACCACCACCCAGGTGGGCAGCCTGAGCGCCACCGGGACCAAGGCGCTCTCCACCACCCAGCTCAACGCGCTGACCACCACCAGCGCGGCCACCCTGACCACCACCCAGATTTCCGGGCTGAGCACCGCCCAGGTGGCCGGCCTGTCCACCACCGCGCTGAACGCGCTGTCCACCACCACCATCGCCGGCCTGAACGCCACCCAGGCCCGGAGTCTGACCACCACCCAGGTGGGCGCCCTGACCACCACCCAGGCCGGCAGCCTCTCCACCACCGAACTGGGCGCGCTGTCCGCGACCGTGTTCAACGCGCTGTCCACCACCAACGTGGCGGAACTGTCCACCACCCAGCAGGGTGTCCTGTCGGCGACGGTGTTCAGCGGCCTCGGCACCACCGCGCTGAACGCGCTGGACACCACCGGCGTGGCGGCGCTGACCACCACCCAGATCAAGAACCTGACCGCCACCCAGATCGGCGGCCTGACCACCACCACGCTGAACGCGCTGGAAACCACCGACATCGCGGCGCTGACCGCCACCCAGGTGTCGGGCCTGACCACCACCCAGGTGGCGGCGCTCTCCACCACCAACGCGGCGGCGCTGACCGCCACGGAAGTCCGGGCGCTCTCCACCACCCAGCTGAACGCGCTGACCACCACCGGCGCCGGCGTGCTGACCAGCACCCAGGTGTCCAGCCTGACCACCACCCAGCTGTCGGCGCTGTCCACCTCCAACCTGAACGCCCTGACCACCACCGGTCTGGCGACCCTCAACGCCACCCAGGCCCGGAGTCTGTCCACCACCCAGGCGGCGGCCCTGACCTCGACCGCGGCGGCGGCCCTGTCGAGCACCAGCCTGGCGGCGGTGACCGCCACGGTGCTGAACGCGCTCACCACCACCAACGTGGCGGCGCTGACCACCACCCAGGTCTCGGCCCTGACCATTACCCAGGCGGCCGGCCTGTCCACCACCCAGCTGAACGCGCTGGAGACCACCGACGTCGCCGCCCTGACCACCGCCCAGGTGCGCAGCCTGACCTCGGCCCAGGTCGCCGCGCTGACCACCACCCAGGTCAACGCGCTGGAGACCACCGACATTGCGGCGCTGACCACCACCCAGGCGGCGGCGCTCACCACCACCCAGCTGGGCGCGCTCAGCTCCACCTCGGCGGCGCAGATCACCACCGCCGACCTGCGCGCGCTGACCGCCACCCAGTTGAACGCCCTGACCACCACCAGCGCCGCCTCGCTCAGCAGCACCCAGGTCTCGGCGCTGACCTCCACCCAGGTGGCCGGCCTGTCCACCACCAACCTCAACGCGCTGACCACCACCGCCATCGCCAACCTCAACGCCACCCAGGCCCGGAGTCTGACCAGCACCCAGACCGCCGCCCTGACCACCACCCAGTTGGGGGCGCTGGAGACCACCGATCTGGCGGCGGTCACCACCACGGCGCTGAACGCGCTCACCACCACCAACGTGGCGGCGCTGACCACCACCCAGGTCTCGGCGCTGACCACCGCCCAGGTGGGCGGCCTGTCCACCACCCAGCTGAACGCCCTGGAAACCACCGACGTGGCGACCCTGTCGACCGCGCAGGTGCGGTCGCTTTCCGCCACTCAGGTGGGCGGGCTGACCACCACCCAGGTGAACGCGCTGGAAACCACCGATCTGGCCGCGCTGACCACCACCCAGATCGGCGGACTGAACACCACCCAGACCGGAGCGCTGGCCACCACGGCCGTGTCCGTGCTGACCGCCACCGAGGTTGGCGCGCTGTCCACCACCAACCTCAACGCGCTGTCCACCACCAACGTGGCGGTGCTGTCCACCACCCAGGTCTCCAGCCTGACCAGCGGCCAGGTGGGCGGCCTGTCCACCACCAATCTGAACAACCTGACCACCACCACGCTGGCCAGCCTGACGGCGACCCAGCTGCGGGGCCTGACCACCACCCAGACCGGCGGCCTGACCACCACGGCGGCGGCGGCTCTCAACTCGGCCGTGATCAGCACCCTGACCGCCACCCAGATCAACGCCCTGTCCACCACCAGCCTGGCCGGCCTGACCAGCACCCAGGTGGCCAGCTTCAGCACCACCCAGGTGAGCGGCCTCAACACCACGACGCTGAACGCCCTGGAAACCACCGACGTGGCGGCCCTGACCACCACCCAGGTGCGCTCGCTGACCACCGCCCAGATCGCCGGTCTGTCCACCACCAACCTGAACGCGCTGGAAACCACCGATCTGGCCGCGCTGACCACCACCCAGGTCTCGGCGCTGACCACCACCCAGACCGCGGCGCTCGCCACCACCGGCCTGGGCAGCCTGACCGCCGCCCAGGCGGCGGCGCTGTCCACCACCCAGATCAACGCGCTCACCACCACCGGCGTCGCGACGCTCACCACCACCCAGCTGGCCAGCGTCACCTCCGGCACCGTGGCGGGCCTGTCCACCACCAACCTGAACGCGCTCTCCACCACGGCCCTGGCGGGCCTGAACGCCACCCAGGCCAGCGGGCTGACCACCACCCAGGCCGCCGGCCTGACCACCACGGCGCTGGGCGCCATCGAGACCACCGATCTGCGCGCCATCTCGGCGACCACGCTGAACGCGCTGACCACCACCGGCGTGGCGGCCCTGTCCACCACCCAGGTCGATGCCCTGACCACCACCCAGGTCAGCAGCCTGTCGACCACCCAGCTGAACGCGCTGGAGACCACCGACGTGGCGGCGCTCTCCACCACCCAGGTGCGCTCGCTCACCGCCACCCAGATCTCGGCCCTGACCACCACCCAGGTGAACGCGCTCGAGACCACCGACATCGCGGCGCTGACCACCACCCAGGCGACCAGCCTGACCTCCACCCAGACCGGGGCGCTCTCCACCACCGCGCTGTCCGGCCTGACCGCCACCGAACTGAGCGTCCTGAACACCACCCAGATCAACGCTCTCACCACCACCAACGCGGCGGCGCTGACCACCACCCAGGTCGACGGCCTGAGCGCCACCCAGGTGAGCGGTCTGTCCACCACCGTGCTCAATGCCCTGGCCACCACCACCCTGGCCAGCCTGACCGCCACCCAGGCGGCGGGCCTGACCACCACCCAGGCGGCCGGCCTGACCACCACCTCCATCAGCGAACTGACCACCACCGAACTGCGCGCCGTCAGCGCCACCGTGCTGAACGCGCTGACCACCACCGGCGTGGCCGCGCTGACCACCGCCCAGACCAGCGCCCTGACCACCACCCAGGTGGCCGGCCTGTCGACGACCCAGCTCAATGCGCTGGAAACCACCGACGTGGCGGCTCTGACCACCACCCAGGTCCGGAGTCTGACCGCGACCCAGGTCGGCGCCCTGACCACCACCCAGGTCAACGCCCTCGAGACCACCGACATCGCCGCCCTGACCAATACCCAGGTCGGCGCCCTGACCACCACCCAGGTGGGCGCCCTCAACACCACGGCGCTGTCCGGCCTGACGGCCACCGCCGTCGGGGTGCTGACCACCACCCAGATCAACGCGCTCTCGACCACCAACACCGCGGCGCTGACCACCACCCAGATCGACGGCCTGACCGCCGCCCAGGTCGGTGGCCTGTCCACCACCAACCTGAACGCGCTGTCCACCACCGGCATCGCGAGCCTGACCGCCACCCAGGCGGCGGGGATCACCACCACCCAGTCGGCGGCGCTCAGCACCACCCAGCTCGGCGCCATCGAGACCACCGATCTGCGCGCCATTACCGCCACCGTGCTGAACGCGCTGTCGACCACCAACGTGGCGGCGCTGTCCACCACCCAGGTCGACGCGCTGACCACCACCCAGGTGGCCGGCCTCAGCACCACCCAGTTGAACGCTCTCGAGACCACCGACGTGGCGGCGCTGTCCACCACCCAGGTGCGGAGCCTGACCACCGCCCAGGTGGGGGCCCTGACCACCTCCCAGGTCAACGCGCTCGAGACCACCGACATCGCCGCCCTGACCAACACCCAGATCGGGGCGCTCACCACCACCCAGACCGGCGCGCTGTCCACCACCGCCCTGTCCGGCATCACCGCCACCGAAGTCGGCGCGCTGACCACCACCCAGATCAACGCGCTCTCCACCACCAACGCGGCGGCGCTGACCACCACCCAGCTGACCGGCCTGACCGCCACCCAGTTCGGCGGCCTGACCACCACCACCATCAACGCGCTGTCCACCACCGGCGTGGCCAGCCTGAACGCCACCCAGGTGGCCGGCATCACCACCACCCAGGCGGCGGCGCTGTCCACCACCCAGCTGGGCGCCATCGAGACCACGGAACTGCGCGCCCTCTCCGCCACCGTGCTGAACGCGCTGACCACCACCAACGTGGCCGCCCTGTCCACCACCCAGGTCGACGCGCTGACCACCACCCAGGTGAGCGGCCTCGCCACCACCCAGCTGAATGCCCTGGAAACCACCGACGTGGCGGCGCTCTCCACCACCCAGGTCCGGAGTCTGACCACCGCCCAGGTGGCCGCGCTGAACACCACCCAGGTCAACGCCCTCGAAACCACCGATATCGCGTCGCTGACCACCACCCAGGTGGCCGCCCTGACCACCACGCAGACCGGGGCCCTGACCACCACCGCCCTGTCCGGCGTCACCTCGACCGAAGTGGCGGCCCTGTCCACCACCCAGTTGAACGCGCTCTCCACCACCAACGCGGCGGCGCTCACCACCACCCAGATCGCGGGTCTGACCGCGACCCAGGTCGGCGGCCTGTCCACCACCAACCTGAACGCGCTGTCCACCACCGGCGTCGCCAGCCTGAACGCCACCCAGGCGGCCGGCATCACCACCACCCAGGCGGCGGCGCTGTCCACCACCCAGCTGGGCGCCATCGAGACCACCGATCTGCGCGCCATTACCGCCACCGTGCTGAACGCGCTGTCGACCACCAACGTGGCGGCGCTGTCCACCACCCAGGTCGATGCGCTGACCACCACCCAGGTGAGCGGCCTCGCCACCACCCAGCTGAATGCCCTGGAAACCACCGACGTGGCGGCCCTGTCCACCACCCAGGCCCGGAGTCTGACCACCACCCAGGTGGCGGCCCTGAACACCACCCAGGTCAACGCGCTGCAGACCACCGACATCGCGTCGCTGACCACCACCCAGATCGGGGCGCTCACCACCACCCAGGCGGCGGGCATCACCACCACCAACCTGGCCAGCCTGACCGCCACCGAGATCGGCGCGCTGTCCACCGCCAACCTGAACGCGCTGACCACCACCGGCGCGGCGGCGCTGCTCACCACCCAGGTGGCCGGCCTGACCACCACCCAGGTGGCGGCGCTCTCCACCACCAACCTGAACGCGCTGACCACCACCAACCTGGCGAGCCTGAACGCCACGCAGGTCGGCGCCCTGACCACCACCCAGGCGGCGGCCCTGTCCACCACCGCGGTGGCGTCGCTGACCACCACCGAGGTCACGGCGCTCTCCACCACCAACCTCAATGCCCTGACCACCACCCAGGTGGCGTCGCTGACCACCACCCAGGCGGCGAGCCTGACGGTCACCCAGGTGGCCGGCCTCAGCTCCACCCAGCTGAACGCCCTGGAAACCACCGACGTGGCGGCGCTCTCCACCACCCAGGTGCGTTCGCTGACCACCACCCAGATCAGCGGCCTGACCACCACCCAGATCAACGCGCTCGAGACCACCGACGTGGCGGCGCTGACCACCACCCAGCTGGACGGCCTGACCACCACCCAGGTGGCCGGCATCACCACCACCCAGCTGGCGGCCGTGACCACCACCCAGGTGGCCTCGCTGACCGCCACCCAGGTGGATGCGCTGACCACCACCGGCATCGCGGCGCTGTCCACCGCCCAGGTGTCGAGCCTGACCACCACCCAGGTGAGCGGCCTGGCCACCACCACGCTGAACGCCCTGGAGACCACCGACGTGGCGGCGCTGACCACCACCCAGGTGCGCTCGCTGACCACCGCCCAGGTCGGCGCGCTGTCCACCACCCAGATCAACGCGCTGGAGACCACCGACATCGCCGCCCTGACCACCACCCAGGTCACCGGCATCACCAGCACCCAGACCGGGGCGCTGACCACCACCGCCCTGTCCGGCATCACCGCCACCGAGGTCGGCGCGCTGTCCACCACCCAGATCAACGCGCTGTCCACCACCAACGCGGCGGCGCTGACCACCACCCAGCTTGACGGCCTGACCTCCACCAACGTGGCCGGCCTCAGCACCACCGTGCTCAACGCCCTGTCCACCACCGGGCTGTCCAGCCTGACCGCCACCCAGGCGGCGGCGCTGACCACCACCCAGGCCGCCGGCATCACCACCACCCAGCTCGGCGCCCTGACCACCACCCAGGTGACGGCCATCTCGGCCACCACCCTGAACGCGCTGACCACCACCGGCGTGGCGGCCCTGTCCACCACCCAGGTGGCCAGCCTGACCACCACCCAGGCCGCAACTCTCAGCACCACCCAGCTGAACGCTCTCGAGACCACCGACGTGGCGGCCCTGTCCACCACCCAGGTGCGCTCGCTGACCACCACCCAGGTGGCGGGCCTGACCACCACCCAGGTCAACGCCCTGGAGACCACCGACATCGCCGCCCTGACCACCACCCAGGTCACCGGCATCACCACCACCCAGATCGGGGCGCTCAACACCACCGCCCTGTCCGGCATCACCGCCACCGAGGTCGGCGCGTTGTCCACCACCCAGGTGAACGCGCTCTCCACCACCAACGCGGCGGCGCTGACCACCACCCAGCTGG
Source organism: Paramagnetospirillum sp. (assembly GCF_058402745.1). NCBI lineage: Bacteria > Pseudomonadati > Pseudomonadota > Alphaproteobacteria > Rhodospirillales > Magnetospirillaceae > Paramagnetospirillum > Paramagnetospirillum sp. The sequence goes on along the minus strand of NZ_JBZVFI010000014.1, from coordinate 72,891 downwards.
GCGGACTGACCACCACCCAGGTGGCCGGCCTCAGCACCACCAACCTGAACGCCCTGTCCACCACCGGTGTCGCCGGCCTGTCCGCCGCCCAGGTGGGCGCGCTGACCACCACCCAGGTGGCAGCCATCTCCACCACCCAGCTGGGTGCCATCGAGACCACCGACATCGCGGCGCTCTCCGCCACCCAGGTGGATGCGCTGACCACCACCGGCATCGCGGCGCTGTCCACCGCCCAGGTGTCCAGCCTGACCACCACCCAGGTGAGCGGCCTGGCCACCACCACGCTGAACGCCCTGGAAACCACCGACGTGGCGGCGCTGACCACCACCCAGGTGCGCTCGCTGACCACCGCCCAGGTCGGCGCGCTGTCCACCACCCAGATCAACGCGCTGGAGACCACCGACATCGCCGCCCTGACCACCACCCAGGTCACCGGCATCACCAGCACCCAGACCGGGGCGCTGACCACCACCGCCCTGTCCGGCATCACCGCCACCGAGGTCGGCGCGCTGTCCACCACCCAGATCAACGCGCTGTCCACCACCAACGCGGCGGCGCTGACCACCACCCAGCTTGACGGCCTGACCTCCACCAACGTGGCCGGCCTCAGCACCACCGTGCTCAACGCCCTGTCCACCACCGGGCTGTCCAGCCTGACCGCCACCCAGGCGGCGGCGCTGACCACCACCCAGGCCGCCGGCATCACCACCACCCAGCTCGGCGCCCTGACCACCACCCAGGTGACGGCCATCTCGGCCACCACCCTGAACGCGCTGACCACCACCGGCGTGGCGGCCCTGTCCACCACCCAGGTGGCCAGCCTGACCACCACCCAGGCCGCAACTCTCAGCACCACCCAGCTGAACGCTCTCGAGACCACCGACGTGGCGGCCCTGTCCACCACCCAGGTGCGCTCGCTGACCACCACCCAGGTGGCGGGCCTGACCACCACCCAGGTCAACGCCCTGGAGACCACCGACATCGCCGCCCTGACCACCACCCAGGTCACCGGCATCACCACCACCCAGATCGGGGCGCTCAACACCACCGCCCTGTCCGGCATCACCGCCACCGAGGTCGGCGCGTTGTCCACCACCCAGGTGAACGCGCTCTCCACCACCAACGCGGCGGCGCTGACCACCACCCAGCTGGGCGGACTGACCACCACCCAGGTGGCCGGCCTCAGCACCACCAACCTGAACGCCCTGTCCACCACCGGCGTCGCCGGCCTGTCCGCCGCCCAGGTGGGCGCGCTGACCACCACCCAGGTGGCGGCCATCTCCACCACCCAGCTGGGTGCCATCGAGACCACCGACATCGCGGCGCTCTCCGCCACCCAGGTGGACTCGCTGACCACCACCGGCATCGCGGCGCTTTCGACCGACCAGGTGTCCAGCCTGACCACCACCCAGGTGAGCGGCCTCGACACCACCACGCTGAACGCCCTGCAGACCACCGACGTGGCGGCGCTGACCACCACCCAGGTGCGCTCGCTGACCACCACCCAGATCGGCGCGCTGTCCACCACCCAGCTCAACGCGCTGGAGACCACCGACATCGCCGCCCTGACCACCACCCAGGTCACCGGCATCACCAGCACCCAGATCGGGGCGCTGTCCACCACCACCTTGTCCGGCATCACCGCCACCGAGGTCGGCGCGCTGTCCACCACCCAGCTGAACGCGCTCAGCACCACCAACGCGGCGGCGCTGACCACCACCCAGCTGGGCGGACTGACCACCACGCTGGTGGCGAACCTCAGCACCACCAACCTCAATGCCCTGTCCACCACCGGCGTGGCCGGCCTGAGCTCGACCCAGGCGGCGGCGCTGACCACCACCCAGCTGGCCGGCATCTCCACCACCCAGCTCGGCGCCGTGGAAAGCACCGACCTGGCCGCGCTGACCGCCACCCAGGTCAACGCCCTGACCACCACCGGCGTGGCGGCCCTGTCCACCACCCAGGTGTCCAGCCTGACCACCACCCAGGTGGCCGGCCTCAGCACCACCCAGCTGAACGCTCTCGAGACCACCGACGTGGCGGCCCTGACCACCACCCAGGTGCGCTCGCTGACCGCCGCCCAGGTCGGTGCGCTGAACACCACCCAGGTGAATGCTCTCGAAACCACCGACATCGCGGCCCTGACCACCACCCAGGTGGGTGCGCTGACCACCACCCAGCTGGGGGCCATCACCACCACCGCCCTGTCGGGGGTCACCACCACCGAGATCGCGGCCCTGAGCACCACCCAGGTGAACGCGCTCAGCACCACCAACACGGCGGCCCTGACCACCACCCAGCTGGGCGGCCTGACCACCACCCAGGTGGCCGGCCTGGCCACCACCAGCCTCAACGCCCTGTCCACCACCGGCGTGGCGGGTCTGACCTCGACCCAGGCGGCGGCGCTGACCACCACCCAGCTGGCGGCCATCACCACCACCCAGCTCGGCTTCATCGAGACCACCGACCTGGCGGCACTCTCCGCCACCCAGGTCAACGCGCTGACCACCACCGGCGTGGCGGCCCTGTCCACCACCCAGGTGGCCAGCCTGACCACCACCCAGGTGAGCGGCCTCGGCACCACCACGCTGAACGCGCTGGAAACCACCGACCTGGCGGCCCTGACCACCGCCCAGGTGCAGTCGCTGACCACTGCCCAGGTCGCCGGCCTGACCACCACCCAGATCAACGCCCTGGAAACCACCGACGTGGCGGCCCTGACCTCGACCCAGGTCGGCGGCATCTCCACCACGCAGCTGGCCGGCATCTCCACCACCCAGTTGGGCGTCATCGAGACCACCGACATCGCGGCGCTCTCGGCCACCCAGCTCAACGCCCTGACCACCACCGGCGTGGCGGCCCTGTCCACCACCCAGCTGGGGGCGCTGTCCACCACCCAGGTGGCCGGACTGTCCACCACCGCCCTGAACGCCCTGTCCACCACCAGCGTGGCGGCCCTGTCCACCACCCAGGCGGCGGCGCTGACCTCCACCCAGACGGCGGGCCTGTCCACCACCAATCTGGCGGCCATTGAAACCACCGATCTGGCGGCGATCTCCGCCACCGCGGTGAATGCCCTGACCACCACCGGCATCGCGGCGCTGTCCACCGACCAGGTGTCCAGCCTGACCACCACCCAGATCGGCGGTCTTGGCACCACGGCGCTGAACGCCCTGCAAACCACCGACGTGGCGGTGCTGACCACCACCCAGGTTGCCAGCCTCTCCACCACCCAGGTGGCCGGCCTCAGCACCACCACGCTGAACGCCCTGTCGACCACCGACGTGGCGGCGCTGTCCACCGCCCAGGTTGCCAGCCTGACCACCACCCAGGCGGCCGGCCTCAGCACCACCCAGCTCGGCTTCATCGAGACCACCGATCTGGCGGTGCTCTCCGCCACCACGCTGAACGCGCTGACCACCACCGGAGTGGCGGCCCTGTCCACCACCCAGGTTGCCAGCCTGACCACCACCCAGGTGTCCGGCCTCAGCACCACCCAGCTGAACGCCCTGGAAACCACCGATCTGGCGGCGCTGACGGTCACCCAGGTGCAGAGCCTGACCACCGCCCAGGTGGCCGGCCTGTCCACCACCCAGCTGAACGCGCTGGAGACCACCGACCTGGCGGCGCTCACCGCCACCCAGATCGCGGGTCTGACCACCACCCAGGCGGCGGCCATCACCACCACCAACCTGGCGGTGCTGACCACCACCCAGATCGGCGCCCTGGAGACCACCGACCTCAACGCCCTGACCACCACCCAGGTGGCGGCCCTGTCCACCACCCAGGTGCAGAGCCTGTCCACCACCCAGGTGGCCGGCCTCAGCACCACCCAGCTGAACGCTCTCGAGACCACCGACGTGGCGGCGCTCACCACCACCCAGGTGGCCAGCATCACCGACACCCAGGCGGCTGCCCTGACCGCGGCCAAGCTGGGGGCGCTGACCGCCACCGGAATCGGAGCCCTGTCCACCACGGCGGTCAACGCGCTGACCACCACCAACGTGGCCGGCCTGACCACCGCCCAGATCGGCGGTCTGACCACCACCCAGCTGGCGGGTCTCACCACCACGGTCTTCTCGGCCATCGAGAGCACCGACATCGCGGTGCTGACCACCACCCAGATCAGCGGCCTGACCTCCACCTCCATCGAGGCCCTGACCACCACCCAGGCCCACAGCCTGACCACGACGCAGATCGCCTCGCTCTCCACCACCCAGGTTACCGGGCTGGAGACCACGGACATCTACGCCCTGACCTCGGTCCAGGCAGCGGCCTTCACCGGTTCGCAGGTAGGCAGCTTCAACTCCGATCAGTTGAACGCCTACAGCTGGGCCAACAGCGGGTCCAACACCAACACCTAAGGCGAAATGAGCCGTCCCATGGGGGACGGCTCATCCCTCCTTTCCGGATAGGTCCACACGTGGCGGTGACGGCTGGCGTCGATCCCGTCTCCAAGGCATCAATCCGTTAACCATTGAGCGGTCATTATGAAGGCGCCCCGTGCGGAGCGGCTGTTCCGGGCGGGGGGCTGCCTCAACCGGATTCGGGACGCTCGATGACACAGGATGTCTTTCTGTCCGCGGTGAAGGCCCTGACCGAAGGGCGGCTCACCCTGCAGGACGTATTCGGAACCGCCGAAGCCCTGCACCGGGGGGGAAGCCCCGATCTGGCCCTGCAGATCTACCATCTGTGGATCGGCCTCAATCCGGATCACCACCTGCTTTATGCCGCCTACTTCAACCAGGCGGTCACCTTCTCGGCGGTCGGCCGGCCCGACCAGGCCAAGGCCTCGCTGGAGAAATCCATCGAACTCAACCCCGACTTCTACCCCGCCTACATCAACCTGGGGGGCGTCACCGAGGCGCTGGGCCAGCCCGACGCGGCGGTGGAAACCTGGAACCGCCTGGTCAGCCGCCTGGGCTCCATCACCGGCCACGGCATCCGCATGAAGGCCACCGCCCTGAAGCAGATCGCCCGGGTGCTGCAGGACCGCCAACAGGCGGTCGCCGCCGAGGAGGTGCTGCGCCAGAGCCTGGAACTGGACAATACCCAGCGCGAAAACGCCGAGCACATGCTGGCCGGCCGCATGGTCCAATGCCGCTGGCCGGTGGTGGTGCCCTTCGAGGGCATGGACCACCTGACCCAGATGCGCAATTTCAGCCCGCTGTCGCTGGCCGCCTATACCGACGATCCGCTGCTGCACTTGGCGTCGGCCTGGGAGCATTGCAACAAGATGTTCGGGCGGCGCATTCCCCGCCTGCCCGAGATCCGGCCGGAAGAGCGGACCGACCGCACCCGCCTCAGGATCGGCTATGTATCGTCCGACCTGAAGGCCCATGCGGTGGGCTACCTGATCGCCGAAATCTTCGCCCTGCACGACCGCTCCAGGGTGGAGATCTTCGCCTATTATTGCGGTCCCGCCGGTGAGGACCCGCTGAAGGCCCGCATCCGGGGCGATTTCGACCACTGGATCGACATCACCGGCATGAACGACGAGACCGCCGCCAACCGCATCCGGGACGACGGCATCGACATCCTGGTGGACTTGAACGGCCACACCAAGGGGGCGCGCACCCGGGTCTTCGCCATGCGGCCCGCCCCGGTGAACGTCAACTGGCTGGGCTATCCCGGCACCATGGGCACCGCCTATCACCACTACATCATCGCCGACGAGTGGATCATTCCGCCGGGCCGCGACATGTACTGTTCGGAAAAGGTGATGCGCCTGCCCTGCTACCAGGCCAACGACCGCCAGCGCGCCGTGGCGGCCGAGCCGCCGTCGCGCACCCAGGTCGGGCTGCCCGAGGACGGCGCGGTGTTCTGCTGCTTCAACAGCCAGCAGAAGATCACCCGGCTGATGTTCGAGCGCTGGATGCGCATTCTGAACGCGGTGCCCGGCAGCGTGCTGTGGCTGCTGGAGGCCAGCGAGGACGTCCACAACCGCCTGTGGGAGCACGCCGAGAGCTGCGGCATCGCCCGCGAGCGGGTGATCTTCGGCGGCCGGCTGCCCAGCCCCGACCATCTGGCCCGGATGACCCTGGCCGACCTGTTCCTCGACACCTTCCCCTACGGCGCCCACACCACCGCGTCGGACGCCCTGTGGATGAGCGTGCCCATCCTGACCCTGTCGGGCCGCAGTTTCGCGTCGCGGGTGGGGGGATCGCTGCTGCGCTCGGCGGGACTGCCCGAGCTGGTGTGCTCGACCCCCGACGAATACGTCGAGACGGCCATCGCGCTGGGCAACGACCGCTCGAAGCTGCAGGCCTATCGCGAACAGCTGCGCGCCGCCAAGCCCAACGCGGTGATGTTCGACACCAACCTGCTGGTCAGCCGGCTGGAGGGCCTCTACGCCGAGATGTGGGACGACTTCATGTCCGGACGCCTGCCGCGCCCGGACCTGCGCAATCTCGACACCTATCTCGACGTCGGCACCGAACACCCGGCGGAAGCCGTCGATTTCGCCTCGGAAGACGAGTACTTCGCCCGCTGGCGCAAGGGCCTCGCCGAGCGCGACCATCTTTATCCCATCCCGGCGGACAGCCGCATGTGGCCCGCCCCTGACACGGAGAACGGTTGATGAGCAACGCCCTGGCCGAGGTGATGAACCAGATCGCGTCCGGCAAGATCGAGGCCACCCGCGTCATCGCCGCCGCCGACAGCCTGGCCCTGCAGGGTGCCGACACCGATGCGGTCGGCCTTTACCGCACCTGGCTGCAGTACAATTCCGAGAACCCGCTGGCCTATGCCATCCAGTACAATCTCGGTGTCCTGCTGGGCAAATTCGGCGACCAAGACGGCGCCGTCCTGGCCTTCCAGGCGGCCATCGCCCAACGGCCCGACTTCTTTCCCGCCCACATCAACCTGGGCAGCACCTTCGAGCGCATGGGCCGCACCCCCGATGCCGTGACCCAGTGGCTGGGCCTGGTCAACCAGCTGCCCGGCATCACCGGCGACACGGTCAACTACAAGGTCTCGGCCTTGAAGCAGATCGGCCGGGTGCTGGAGCACACCTCGCTGGAGGAATCGGGCGAGGACGCGCTGCGCCAGTGCATCGAGCTGGTCCAGCCCGCCGACGCCATGCAGCACTGGATCGCCATCCGCCAGAAGCTCTGCAAGTGGCCGGTCCTGTCCGGCATTGCCGGCCCCAGCCGGCGCCAGCTGTTCGCCGCCATGTCGCCCCACTGCCTGGTCTTCCATACCGACGACCCGCTGCTGCACCTGGCGCGCGGCTGGAAGTACTACAAGGCCAAGATCGGACGGCCCAAGGTGTTCTTCGACCGTGAGAGCCACCGCGCCGCCCTGGCCAAGCGCCCCAAGCGCCGCATCCGCATCGCCTACCTGTCATCCTATTTCCGCGAGCACGCCCACGGCTACCTGACGGCGGAAATGTACAAGCTGCACGACCGCTCGCGCTTCGAGGTCTTCGCCTATTCCTGCTCGCGCCGCACCGGCGACCGCATCCAGACCCAGCTGATGAAGGACGTCGATCACTGGGTCGACATCCTGGAAATGTCCGACGAGGACGTGGCCCGGCGCATCCATGCCGACGGCATCGACATCCTGATCGACTTCAACGGCTATACCGGCGAGGCCCGCCCGGCCATCATGGCCATGCGCCCCGCCCCGGTCGCCGTCAACTGGCTGGGATATCCCGGCTCCATGGGCACGCCCTACCACGATTACGTCATCGCCGACGACTTCACCATTCCGCCCGATCACGAGCTCTATTACTCGGAGAAGGTGGTGCGGCTGCCCTGCTATCAGCCCAACGACCGCAACCGGCTGGTGGCCGACATCAAGTGGACGCGCGAGGCGGCGGGCCTGCCGGCCAACGCCACGGTGTTCTGCGGCTTCAACGGGCTGCAGAAGTTCACCGCCCCCATGTGGGGCCGCTTCATGGACATCCTCTCCCGGGTGCCCAATGGCGTTCTGTGGCTGCTGGACGGCGGCGAGCGCATCAACGAGCGCCTGCGCCAGGAGGCCATCAAGCACGGCGTCACTCCCGACCGCATCATCTTCGCTCCCAAGATCATCAATTCCGAGCACCTGTCGCGCTATCCCCTGGCCGACCTGTTCCTCGACACCTCGCCCTGCGGCGCCCACACCACCGCCTCCGACGCGCTGTGGATGGGGGTTCCGGTGCTGACCGTGGCGGGCCGCGGCTTCGCGTCGCGGGTCTGCGGCAGCCTGGCGACGGCCGCCGGGCTGGGCGAGCTGGTCTGCTCCACCTTCGAGGAATACGTGGACAAGGCGGTGGACCTCGGCAACGACAGGCGCCTGCTGGCCGGCTACCGGGACCGGCTGGCGGCCAACCGCGCCACCTGCGACCTGTTCAACACCGACAAGCTGGTCACCCATCTGGATGCCCTGCTGGAAGGGATGTGGAACGACTTCCTGGCCGACCGGGTACCAGTACCCGACCTGACCAACATGGACATCTACGACGAGATCGGCACCGATCTGGACGATGACGCCCTGGAAATGCTGGCCCGGCCCGATTACCTGGACCTCTACCGCGCCCAGTTGGACGAATTCCACCGCCACTGCCCGGTTCCCCCGGACACGCGACTGAGAACGGGGAACGCCGCGAAGGCCAAACCGGCCACCGCCCCCAAGGCCAAGGGCAAGAAGGTCCGGTAACGGCCCGTCCGCCTGAGGCTGAATCCGGTCGCTTCCGCCGTCACCCCCGGACTTGATCCGGGGGGCAGGATTGCCGGGCCAGGCCCGGCAATGACGGGCAGGGGAATGCTTTCACCTGAGTCCGACAGATCATGCCGGCCGTCATTTGACCTGACGTGTCATCCTGACGACCGCAGGGAGGACGGATCTTTCAGCCGCAAGCGACTGCCGCCATGGCGTGAATGATCCCTCGCCAAAGCTCGGGATGACAGGAAGGGTCGGTTCTTTCGGCGGATGGTATCAGACGGAAAGGTCCAGCATGGCGCCGCGTCGGGGGGTGGCGGCGCCTTCGCTCTTGCCCGCCTCGTCGGTCCTCGCCCTGTCGCGGGGACGGTCCGTCTCTTCCGTCTTTTCCGACGTCTCGGCACCCGAGGGACGCGCCAGCTGGGTGACGCGGGAATAGCTGCGGGCGCCGTGAATGTAAGGCCAGGAAACGGATTGGCGGATCAAGTCGGACATGGCGGGACGAACCTGGAAAACTCAGGTCGCCATTCTACCACAAGGCAAGAGGTTAACAAAAGGTAAAAGCAAGCCCGCCGGCGACGTTCTCGCCCCTTTTACCCCGTTGAATCAGGGCTTTACCCGATCCCAACGCGATGCCGCCGCGTCGTCGGACTCCTTAGCCTCCACCCAGGCATCCCCTTCCGGGGTGTGCTCCACCTTCCAGAACGGCGCCCTGGTCTTCAGCCAGTCGATGAGGAAGCGGCAGGCTTCGAAGGCCGCGTCGCGATGGGCGGACGACGCCGCCACCAGCACGATGCGCTCGCCCGGCTCCAGCCTGCCGTAACGGTGGATCACCAGTACGTCGTCCAGGGGCCAGCGGCCGCGCGCTTCGGTCTCGATGGCCTCCAACTGGCGTTCGGTCATGCCGGGATAGTGTTCCAGGGTCATGGCGTTGACCGCCGCGCCACTGGCGGGATCATGGCCCATGTAGTCGCGCACCAGCCCGACGAACAGGCAGATGCCGCCCACATTGGTCTTGCCCGAGGAGAAGCGGGCCAGCTCGGCGCCGGGGTCGAAATCCTCGCTCTGGACGCGGATGGCCATGTCAGCCTCCGGTGACCGGCGGGAAGAACGCCACCTCGTCGCCGGTCTTCACCGGGGTGTCGAGATTGCCGTAATCCTGGTTCACGGCGACGCGCACCACGCCCATGGACTCGAAGGCGGCGGCGTGGCCGGGCGAGCGGGCCTTCAGGAACTCCACCAGCTGCCCGACGGTCGCCACGCCGTCCGGCGGGGCGACATCTTCTTCGCCGATGCCGGTCTTGGCCTTGAGCCAGGCGAAATACAGCACCTTCATCGCATCATGTCCGCGTAAGAGAGGAATTCCACCATCTCGCCCGGGGCGATGTCGCCCCGATCCTCGGGGATATCCACCAGTCCGTCCGACCAGGTCATGGAGGTCAGCACGCCCGAGCCGTCCGAGGGGAACTTGGCCGCCACCAGCCGCCCGTCCATGTGGGCCAGGCGGGCGCGCAGGTATTCGCGCCGCCCCGGCTTGTGCCGGAAGGCGAAGCCGGCTTCCACCGGATAGCGGGGCAGGGCGGTATGGGTGCCCCCCATCAGGCGCAGCACCATGGGCCGGGCGATGGCCATGAAGGTGACCATCACCGCCACCGGATTGCCGGGCAGTCCGACGAAGGGGGTTCCCGCCACCTCTCCCAGCGCCACCGGGCGGCCGGGCTTGATGGCCAGTCGCCAGAAATCCAGCGAGCCCAGTTCCAGCACGGCGGGCTTCACATGGTCCTCGTCGCCCACCGACACGCCGCCGGAGGTGAGGATCAGGTCATGGGAGCGGGCGGCTTCGGCCAGGGCGTCGCGGATGGTCTCGAACCGGTCGGGCAGGATGCCCAGATCGGTGACCTCGGCCCCCAGGGCGCGCAGCAGGCCCGAGGCGGTGAAGCGGTTGGTATCATAGATGCAGCCCGGCGGCAGGTCGCTGCCGGGATCGCGAATCTCGTCGCCGGTGGAGAACACCGCGGCCCGCAGGGGCCGGTAGACGCGCAGCGACGAGCGCCCGGTGGCGGCGGCCACCCCCAGTTCCTGCGGCCGAAGGCGGGTGCCGGCATGCAGCACCACCGCGCCCTTGGAAATGTCCTCGCCGGCGGACCGGGCGTTGTCGCCCTCGGCCAGCCGGATGGGCAGCACCACGGACTCGCCCTGGTCCTTGCAGTCCTCCTGCCCCGCCGCGTGAGCCACGCGGCAATCCTCCTGCATGGCGACGGTGTCGGCGCCCTGGGGCATGGGCGCGCCGGTGAAGATGCGCACCGCTCCCCCCTAGGCAGCGGTCCGTCCAGGGGATGGCCGGCGGCGACCCGCCCCACCACCGGCAGGGTCCCGTCGGCGGGCAGATCGGCGCGGCGAAAGGCCCAGCCGTCCACCGCCGAATTGTCGTGGGGCGGCACGTTGACCGCCGAGACCAGATCCTCGGCCAGGATGCGGCCCAGGCCGTGATGCAGGCCCAGCTCCTCGGTCCCGACGGCGGGCTGCAGGCGGGCTTCCAGCCGGGCCAGGGCGTCGGCCACGGTCATCATGTCCCCGCCGGCGGCGAAACGGCCGGTCACAGCCCCACCCTCGCGCGGATCATGGCGCCGATGGCGCCGGTGTCGTCGATATTCAGCTGAGGCAGCGGGCAACCCGCCACCTCCCGGTCGCTGACCAGGGCGCACATGCGGTCGTCCTCGGGCCAGAAAGGCGGCTTGCCGCCCTCTTCCCGCCAGACCTCCAGGCGCGGATGGGGCCATTGGCGAAAGCCTTCCACCAGCACCAGATCCACCGGACTCATGCGGGCCAGCAGCTGGTCCATGGAATAGTCCGGCTCGTCGCGGTACTCATGCATCAGCGCCCAGCGGCGGGCCGAGGCGATCATCACCTCGCTGGCCCCGGCCTCCCGATGCTCGTACGAATCCTTGCCCTTCCTGTCCACGTCGAACGCCTCGTGCGCCTGCTTGACGGTGGAGATGGTGATGCCCTCGGCCCGGAACCAGGGAACCAGGCGGATGATCAGCGAGGTCTTGCCCATGCCGGAACGCCCCGCGATGCCGAACACCTTCATTCCGCCGTTTCCCCCATGTGGCGCATCCCCGAGCGCAGGTAATCCCACCCGGTGAGGATGGTCAGGATGGCGGCGACCCACAGGCCGACCTCGCCCAGCTGGCGGGTGGGCATGAAGGCGGCGGCGTCGCCCACCAGCAGCACCGGAATGGCGGTCATCTGGATGCCGGTCTTCCACTTGGCAAGGCGCGACACCGGCATGCTGACCCGCACCTCGGCCAGGAACTCGCGCAGGCCCGACACCAGGATCTCGCGCAGCACGATGATCAGGGCGGGCAGGAACGACACGGTGCTGAGGCGGCCGAAGGCGGCCAGCATGAACAGCACCGAAGCGACCAGCAGCTTGTCGGCGATGGGATCGAGGAAACGGCCGAACTTGGACACCTGGTTCCACGACCGCGCCAGATAGCCGTCGAACCAGTCGGTGACGGCGGCGGCCACGAACAGGGCGCAGCCGGCCCAGCGGGCGGCGTCGCCCTCCACATAGAACAGGCCGACCACCAGCGGAATCACGACGATCCGCGACAGGGTCAGCAGGTTGGGCAGGCTGGTCAGCATGGCGGGCGAATACTAACCCTCGGGATGGAAGTAGTCATGAATCTTTTTGGCCATGGCGTGGCTGATTCCCTCGACGCTTTCCAGGTCGGGCAGCCCGGCCTCGGCCACGGCGCGGGCCGAGCCGAAATGGTGCAGCAGCGCCTTCTTGCGCTTCGGTCCGACACCGGGCAGGGCATCCAGCGTCGACTGCACCAGCCCCTTGGAGCGCCTGGCCCGATGGGTGCCGATGGCGAACCGGTGGGCCTCGTCGCGCAGGCGCTGCAGGAAGTAGAGCACCGGATGGCGCGGCTCCAGGCTGATGGGCTCCTTGCCCGGCAGGAAGAAGCGCTCGCGCCCGGCATTGCGGTCGGGCCCCTTGGCGATGCCCACCAGCATGACGTCGTCGATGCCCAACTCCTCCAGCACCCCCAGCGCCGCGTTGAGCTGGCCCCTTCCCCCGTCGATCAGGGCCAGATCGGGCCACAGCCCCCGGTCGCGGTCGGGGTCTTCCTTCTGGGCGCGGGCGAAGCGCCTTGTCAGCACTTCGCGCATCATGGCGAAATCGTCGCCGGGGGTGAGATCGGCGGAGCGGATGTTGAACTTGCGATAGGCCGACTTCATCAGCCCGTCGGGACCGGCGACGATCATGCCGCCCACCGCGTCCGAGCCCTGGATGTGGGAATTGTCGTAGACCTCGATGCGCTCGGGCGGCGCCTCCAGCCCGAAAACCTCGGCCACGCCCTCCAGAAGCTTGCGCTGGGCCCCGCTTTCCGCCATGCGCCGCCCCAGGGCGTCGCGGGCGTTGTCATAGGCATGTTCCACCAGCCGCCTGCGGTCGCCGCGCTTCGGGGTGGACAGGACCACCTTGCGCCCCGCCTTCTCGGACAGGGCCTGGGCGACGATGGCCGCCTCGGCGGGTTCCTGGGACAGCAGAATCTCCCTGGGCGGCACCTTGTCGGCATAGAACTGGCCCAGGAAGGCGGCCATGATTCCGGGCGCCTCCTCCCCCTGGGCGTGGACGGGGAAATAGGCGCGGTTGCCGTAATTGCAGCCCGAGCGGAAGAAGAACACCTGAATGCACACCCCGTCGCCGGCCTGATGCAGAGCCACCACATCGGCTTCCTCCACGTCGGCGGGGTTGATGTCCTGATGCGCCTGGATGCGGGCCAGCGCCCGGATGCGGTCGCGGAACACCGCCGCCGTCTCGTATTCCATGGCTTCGGCCGCCGCCTCCATGCGGGCGGTGAGATCCTGCTGGATGCGTCTGGACTGCCCCGACAGGAAGGCCCGGGCCTCCTCCACCAGGGCCAGGTAATCGGCGCGGGAAATGCGCTCGACGCAGGGCGCGCTGCAGCGCTTGATCTGGAACAGCAGGCAGGGTCGGGTGCGCGACGCGAACACCGAATCCGAGCACGAGCGCAAAAGGAAGGCGCGCTGCAGCGCCGCCAGGGTCTGGTTGACCGCCCCGGCCGAGGCGAAGGGGCCGAAATACTCGCCCTTGCGGTTCCTGGCTCCGCGATGCTTCAGAACCTGCGGCCAGTCGTGGTCGCCGGTGACCAGGATGTGGGGAAAGCTCTTGTCGTCCTTGAGCAGGATGTTGTAGCGCGGCCCCAGGGTCTTGATCAGATTGCTTTCCAGCAGCAGCGCCTCGACCTCGGTGCGCGTGGTCACCACCTCCATGGACGCCGTCTCGGCGATCATCCGCTGGATGCGCAACGGCATGCGCTCGGGCCTGGTATAGGCCACCACCCGCTTCTTCAGGCTCTTGGCCTTGCCCACGTAAAGGACGTCGCCCCTGCCGTTGAGCATGCGGTACACCCCGGGGGTTCCCGGCAGGGTGGCCACCACCTGGGCGATCACCGCCACGCCCGAGGCCAGGGGCGCGACAGGGCTGTCGGCTTCGGTCACGGCATCACGTCCATGGGTCGAGGGGTGGAAAGCCGCCGCCCCGGTTCACAGGGGAGGGACGATTTTCCTTGCATTGCGGGATATCCACGAAAACTGTGGATAAGTCTGTTGGCAAGTTCGTCAGGCACGGTCCGCCCCCTTGAGTCTCCTGGGGTGCGAGCACTTTGCCCAAATTGTAAGCACGGTGATGATTTTCATATTTTTCAATGGGTTACTCAAGTCAAGTGTAAACAATCAGCAAATATCGGCATTTTTGCCTGGACAGAGAGGGGCCTCCCTGGCAGCCCCGCCGGCACGTTAACGCCTGTGAACAACTTAACACTTCCCGTCATGGGGGCAGAGTCCCAGGCAACGCCTGGACCGTTGCGGAAGCGGTTCAAAAGACTCAGGCACCGCACCGCAGCAATTCGTCCGGACTATTCTTCCGGAGTATCCCCATTGGTTGCCCAACCCAGATGCTGCCCACCATCGAGGGCGATCATCTGGCCGGTGATGGAGGGGGTGGCCAGCAGGAAGCGCAGGGTCCGGCAGACCTCCTCCGGCGAGGTTCCCCGTTCCAGGGGCAGACCCGCCACCTGGGCGGCGAACTGGGCGTCGGTCTGCCGGGCGCTGGGCAGTGCCGGGCCGGGGCCGATGCCCACCACCCGGATGGCGGGCGCCAGGGCCAGGGCCAGGGTCCGGGTCGCCGCCCACAGGGCCGCCTTGGACAGGGTGTAACTGGTGAAATGGGGCGACAGGTTCCACACCCGCTGGTCCAGCAGGTTGACCACCAGCCCCTCGGCGCCTTGGGGCAGGCGCCGGGCGAAGTCCTGGGTCAGCACGAAGGGGGCCCGCAGGTTGACCTCCATGTGCAGGTCCCAGCTGGCCCGGTCCGCCCCCAGGGCGTCATCCTTCTCGAACACCGAGGCGTTGTTGACCAGGAGGCCCAGCGGCCCCAGCGCCGCCTCGGCCCGGCCCACCAGGGCCGCCGCCTGCTCCTCGCGTCCCAGGTCGGCGGCCAGGACCGCCGCCCGTCCGCCCAGGGCGGCGATCTCCGCCGCCACGCCGTCGGCATCCGCCGTGGAATGGTGGCAATGGACCGCCACGGCGAAGCCCTGGCGGGCGAGGTCGAGGGCGATGGCGCGGCCGATCCGCCGGCCGGCGCCGGTGACCAGGGCGACACGGGGAAGGCGGGGCGGCAGGTCGTGGCCGGCCATCAGGACTCGGCGGCGACGGCCGTAGCGACGCGCTGCTTGGCCCCCACAACCCGGACCACCGGCTTGGCGACGGTGGCCTTGGACGGCGGCGGGACACGGTCGAGCCCGGCCAGCACCTCGCCGGCATGCAGCGGGCGGCGGGCGGGATCGGAATCGGTGCAGGCGGCGACCAGACTGATCAGCTCGGGCGGGAAGCCGCTTCCAAGCACGGCCGGGCCGGCGGCGAGATCGGGCAGGCCGCCCACCAGCAGGCGATAGGCCAGCACGCCCAGGGAATAGACGTCGGCGCGGGGACCGACGGCGGTGGCGTTCTCCCGCTGCTCGGGCGCGGTGTAGGCCATGTCGCCCATCCAGAAATCGGGCAGCGGCAGGTTCTTTTCCGCCAGCTTGATCAGGGCGAAATCGCACAGCTTCACCGCCCCGTTCTGGGTGGCGGTCAGCAGGATGTTGGACGGCTTCAGGGCCCGGTGCACCAGGCCGCGCTTGTGCAGCGCCAGCACCGCCGAGGTCAGCTGCTTCATCACCAGCATGGCCCGCTGGCCGCTCATGCGCCGTGGCCGGTCCCGCTCGGCCGCGGCGGCCGCGTCCTCCGCCGTGGCGAATTCCTTGCCGATCTCATAGGGCAGATGGGCCGCCATGTAGGGCATGACGAAATAGGGTCGCCCGTCGGCCAGATGCTCCAGGGTCTTGACGCCCACGATATAGGGGTGGTCGAAGGAGGCCAGGGTGCGGGCCTCGGTCAGGAAGCGGGTCAGTTGCTGGGCGGGGCTGAGAAGCCCGGTGTCGCCCGGCTTGGGATCGAACAGCTTGACCGCGACGGGGACCTGCAGGTCCGGGTCGTGGCACAGCAGAATCCGCGCGGCGCCGGTGGTGACCACCGCCGTATGAATGACGTATTTTCCGATCCGCTCCATGAGCTTCGCTAGGCTCCTTCCCTGCCGGCGCAATGGCCGGCCCCATCCTTCGCATTACTCTAACAGAGTAGAATGCCTTCGTCCCCCTGGTCGATTGGGTGGCGGGCCGGACGAGATCAGCGCCGCCGCCCCCTTCCTTTCGGCTTGCCGGAAGGCTTCGGCCGGCTTTTGCCGCCCAGATCGACCTCGATTCCCAGATCCAGGGCCTCGAGCCGGCGCAACTCATCCCGAAGGCGCGCCGCCTCCTCGAATTCCAGGTCGGCGGCGGCGGCCTTCATGCGTTTTTCCAGATCGGCCTTCACGGCGGCGAGGTTGTGCCCGACCCCGTGCTTGATGCCGGCATCGCCGGTGCCGACCGTGACGTAATCGGCCTCGTAGACGCTGTCCATCACGTCGGACACCGCCTTCCTGATGCCTTCCGGGGTGATGCCGTGAAGGGCGTTGTAGGCCTGCTGCTTCTCGCGCCGCCGGTTGGTCTCGGCCAGGGCGTAGTTCAGGCTCTCGGTCATCTTGTCGGCATAGAGGATGACGCGGCCGTCGATGTTGCGCGCCGCCCGGCCGATGGTCTGGACCAGCGAGGTCTTGGAGCGCAGGAAACCTTCCTTGTCGGCGTCGAGGATGGCCACCAGGGCGCATTCGGGGATATCCAGCCCCTCGCGCAGCAGGTTGATGCCCACCAGCACGTCGAAGGCCCCCAGGCGCAGGTCGCGGATGATCTCGATGCGCTCCAGCGTGTCGATGTCGGAATGCAGGTAGCGCACCCGGACGCCGTTATCGTGCATGTACTCGGTCAGGTCCTCGGCCATGCGCTTGGTCAGGGTGGTGACCAGGGTGCGGTTGCCCAGGCGCGCCATCTGCCGCACCTCGGCCAGCAGGTCGTCCACCTGGTGCTCGACGGGGCGCACGACGCAGACCGGGTCGATCAGGCCGGTGGGGCGGATCACCTGTTCGGTGAACACGCCCCCGGTCCGCTCCATCTCCCACGGGCCGGGCGTGGCCGAGACGTAGACGGTCTGGGGCCGCATCAGCTCCCATTCCTCGAACTTCAAGGGCCGGTTGTCGACGCAGGACGGCAGGCGGAAGCCGAATTCGGCCAGCACGCTCTTGCGGTTGAAGTCACCCCGGAACATGCCGCCGATCTGCGGCACGGTGACGTGGCTTTCGTCGACGATCAGCAGCGCGTCTTCCGGCAGGTACTCGAACAAAGTGGGCGGCGGGTCGCCGGGCCGGCGCCCGGTGAGGTAGCGGGAATAGTTCTCGATGGACTTGCAGTGGCCGGTGGTCTCCAGCATCTCCAGGTCGAAATTGGTGCGCTGTTCCAGTCTTTGCGCCTCCAGCAGCTTGCCCTCGGCGTGGAAGCGCTCCAGCGTCTCCTTCAACTCCGCCTTGATGCCCTTGATGGCCTGGGTGACGGTGGGCCGGGGTGTGACGTAGTGGCTGGACGGGTAGACGGTGACCTCGGACAGCGAGCAGGTCTTCTCGCCGGTCAGCGGGTCGAACTCGTTGATGGCCTCGATCTCGTCGCCGAACAGCGACAGCCGCCAGGCGCGGTCCTCGTAGTGGACGGGGAAGATCTCCACCGCGTCGCCCCTGACCCGGAAGGTGCCGCGCTCGAAGGCGGCGTCGTTCCTGGTGTATTGCAGTTCCACCAGCCGTTTCAGAAGGTCGGAGCGGTCGATGCTTTCCCCCACCTTCAAGGCCACCGTCATGCGGGCGTAGGATTCCACCGAGCCGATGCCGTAGATGCACGACACCGACGCCACCAGGATGACGTCGCGCCGCTCGAGCAGGGACCGCGTCGCCGCGTGGCGCATGCGGTCGATCTGCTCGTTCACCATCGAGTCCTTCTCGATATAGGTGTCGGTGCGCGGGATGTAGGCTTCGGGCTGGTAGTAGTCGTAATAGGAGACGAAATACTCCACCGCGTTGTCGGGGAAGAATCCCTTCATCTCGGCATAGAGCTGGGCGGCCAGGGTCTTGTTGGGGGCCAGCACCAGGGCCGGCCTCTTGGTCTTGGCGATGACGTGGGCCATGGTGAAGGTCTTGCCCGAGCCGGTGACCCCCAGCAGCACCTGATCGCGCTCGCCCCCCTCCACCCCCGCCGACAGCTCGGCGATGGCCTGGGGCTGGTCGCCGGCGGGCTGGTAGTCGGACACCAGCTTGAACTCCGCCTCGCCCTGGGGCAGCGGCGGGCGTTCCATGAAGTCGAAGGGCAGCGGACGGGTCATGACGGTACTATAGGGAGAGGCGTCTCCCGGTCCAAGGGCGTGTCTTGAAGATTCCATCCGGATATGACAGTGTAATATTCATCATGCGCAGCAGCAAACCCATCACCGTGACCCTGGGGCCGCAGCAGGCGGCTCTCGAGGCACGGCTGGCATCCGGAGCCTACGGCTCGGCCAGCGAGGTCATGCGCGCCGCCCTCCGGGCGCTGGACCGCGAAGAGGCGGCGCTGGATGAAATTCTCCGCCGCAAGGTGGAGGCCGCCCTGGCCGACGACCGGCCCAGCGTCCCCGCCGAGGACGTCTTCGCCAGGGTGCGCGGGCAAGCCCGGTGACGCGCCGCCTCGTCTTTCGCCCGGCAGCGGAGACCGACCTGTCATCGCTCTTCCACTTTATCGCCGAGGCGTCCGGTTCCGCCCGAGCCGGGGCCTATCTCGACCGCATCGAACACGCCTGCCTTGATCTGCTGACCTTCCCCGAGCGCGGCACCCGCCGCGACGACATCGTCCCGGGCCTGCGCACCATCGGCTTCGAGCGCCGCGTCACCATCGCCTTCCGGGTCCTCGAGGATACGGTCGAGATCGTCGCCATCGCCTATGCCGGGCGCAATTTCGAAAGCGACCTTCAGGGGGATTGATACCACCCGCACGCCCGCAACGCCTCTCTCATATGAGCGGGCGGCGGGGCGGTGACACGGATGGGCTCCTTGCTGGGCGAAAGCGCCGGAAACGACACTTCCCGGGCCAACAGGTGCAGCCTCGTCGTCGTCTCCGGATCGGGGCCGTAATAGGCATCGCCCAGCAGCGGGCAGCCCAGGTGCTGGGCGTGGATGCGGATCTGGTGGGTGCGTCCGGTGCGGGGCCGCCATTCGATCCAGCTCAAACCGTCGCCCCGGCCCAATACCGACCAGTCGGTAATAGAAGGCTGACCCGCCGGGTCCACCTTGATACGCCAGCCCTGGCCGCGCGCCGACACCTTGAGCAAGGGCGCGTCCACCGTGCCGCTGTCGGCCTGGGGCGAATTATGACTGACCGACCAGTATACTTTCTCCACCCGCCGCTGCTCGAACATCTTGCCCAGGCGCTTGATGGCCTTGGCGTGGCGCCCGAGAATCAGGCAGCCCGAGGTGTCGCGGTCCAGGCGGTGAGCGAGCTTGGGCGTCTCGGCCCAGCCGAACCGCAGCGTGTCCAGATACAGTTCCAGGTGGTCGGGCGAATTGGGGCCGGCATGCACCGCCAGCCCGGCGGGCTTGTCCAGGACGATGACGTCCTGGTCCTTGTAGAGCACGCGGGAAAGGATTTCGTCGGGAGTCATGAAAAGCGCTCTCGGTGTCATCCCGACGACCATCGGGAGGAGGGATCTCGTCCTGGCATGACGTTTCAGGCCTTGAACCGCCATGCCAAGCGGAGATTCCTCGCTGCCGCTCGGAATGACAATGGAATTCCTGGCTTAAGCCGATCTTAACGGCGCGGCCCTACCCTTTTCGCCACCGCCACGAAACGAGTCCAAGTCCGCCCATGAAGATCATCGCCACCATCGAGGCGCGCATGACCTCGTCGCGCCTGCCGGGCAAGGTCCTGCTGCCCGCCCAGGGAAAGCCCATGCTGGCCCGCATGGTGGAGCGCCTGAAGATGGTGCCCTCGCTGGACGGCATCGTGGTCGCCACGACGGTCAACGCCACCGACGACCCCATCGAGGCCCTGGCCGACGAACTGGGCATCGGCTGCTGGCGGGGGTCCGAGGACGACGTCTTAAAGCGCGTGCTGGACGCCGCCCACGCCTTCGAGGCCGAAATCATCGTCGAGCTCACCGGCGACTGCCCGCTGATCGATCCCATTATCGTCGAGCAATGCGTCCAGGCCTACAAGGCGGCGGGAGTGGACTACCTCTCCAACATCCTGGAGCGCACCTACCCCATCGGCATGGACACCCAGGTGTTCGCCACCCGCATCCTCGACGACGTGGCGCGGCGCACCGATGACCCCACCGACCACGAGCATGTCAGCCTCTACATCTACCGCCATCCCGAGCTGTACTCGCTGAGGAACGTGCCGGCCCCCGCCGGGCTGCATGATCCCGAACTGCGCCTGACCCTGGACACGCCCCAGGATTACGAGCTGATCGACACGGTGTTCGCGGCGCTGCTGCCCAAGGGGCCGGACTTCACCCTGGCCGACATCCTGGCGCTGCTGAAGGCCCATCCCGAATTGCGCAAGATCAACGACCATGTCGCGCATCGCTGGGTCTGAGCGTATCCGCGCCCTGATCGTCGGCTGCGGCGCCATCGCCGGCGGCTATGACGAGGCCGACCCCGCATCCACCCGGGTCCTGACCCACGCCAAGGCCTATCGCGACCATCCCGGCTTCGAGACGGTGGCCTGCGTCGAGCCCGATCCGGCGCGCCGCGCCGCCTTCATGGCGACCTGGGGCATTCCCGCCGGCTTCGCCAGTCTGGCCGAGGTGGACGTCGCCTACGACGTGGCCAGCGTCTGCGTCCCGACCCCTTTCCACGCCGGCACGCTGGAGGCGCTGCTGCCGGGTCCCGCCCGGCTGGTCTTCGCCGAGAAGCCGCTGACCGACGACCTGGCGCGCTCGCGGGCCATCGTCGCCGCCTATGGGGCGGCGGACAAGCCGCTGATGGTCAACTATTTCCGCCGCTGGGCGCCGGGGCTGGCCCGGCTACGGGACGAGATCGCCGATGGCCGGTGGGGGGTGTTCCAGAAAGGCAGCGCCTGGTACACCAAGGGCTTGCTCAACAACGCCAGCCATTTCCTCGACCTGCTGGCCTTCCTGATCGGGCCGCTTTCCCCCGTCGCCGCCTTGGGCAAGGTGGAGGACGGCCGCGACGACGACCCCACCCTGGACGTGGTGGTTTCCGCCCGCGACGGCGCCCCCATCCACCTGCTGGGCGCCGACATGCACGCCTTCTCGGTGTTCGAGGCCGACCTTCTGTTTTCCCACGGCAGGGTCAGCCTGACCGATTCGGCATTCCAGATCACGCGCCGTCCGGTGACCGACAGCGCGCGCTTTGCCGGCTACCGCGTCCTGGCCCCGGCCGAGCCCGAGGACAGCGGCCTGGGCCGCGCCATGCTGGGCGCCCTGGACAACATCGTCGGCCATCTGGCGGGCAATATGCCCCTGGCCAGCGACGGCCGTTCCGCTTTGGCGGCGCAGGCCCTGTGCGCCCACCTCTCCACTCTTTGGGAGTCCCGATCATGAGCACCCTGGCCCTGCTGGGCGGCGATCCCGTCCGCACCAAGCTGTTTCCCGCCTATTCGGTGATCGGGGAAGACGACCGCGCCGCCGTGGCCAAGGTGATGGAAAGCGGCATCCTGTCGCGCTTCCTCGGCACCTGGCACGACGACTTCTTCGGCGGCCCCGAGGTCAAGGCCTTCGAGCACGAATGGGCCACCGCCTTTTCCGCCGCCCACGCGGTCAGCGTCAACTCGGCGACCAGCGGGCTTTACGCCGCCGCCGGCGCGGCCGGCATCGGGCCGGGCGACGAGGTCATCGTCTCGCCCTACACCATGAGCGCCTCGGCCATCGCCGCCCTGGTGTTCAACGCCGTGCCGGTGTTCGCCGACATCGACCCCGACAGCTACTGCCTCTCCGCCAGGACCATCGCGGCCAGGATCACGCCCAGGACCAAGGCCATCATCGTCGTCCACATCTTCGGCAACGTGGCCGACATGGACCCCATCATGGAACTGGCCGGAAAGCACGGCATCACGGTGATCGAGGATTGCGCCCAGGCCCCCTTCGCCACCTATAAGGGCCGTCCGGTGGGCACGCTGGGCCACATGGGGGTGTTCAGCCTCAATTACCACAAGCACATCCACACCGGCGAAGGCGGCGTGGTCACCACCAACGATTCCCGGCTGGCCGAGAAGCTGCAGCTGATCCGCAACCACGCCGAGGCGGTGGTGGAGAAGAAGGGCGTCACCGACCTGATCAACATGATCGGCTACAATTTCCGCCTGGGCGAGATCGAGGCGGCCATCGGGCGCCGCCAGCTGCTCAAAGGCCCCGATCTGGTCAGGCGCCGCCAGGCCAATGTCAGGTACCTGGAGGACCGCATCCGGGGCATCCCCTTCCTCACCTGCCCCAAGGTCCAGGACGGCGTCGAGCACGTCACCTACCTGCATGCCCTGTCCTATGATGCCGAGGCGGCCGACCTTTCCCGCGCCACCTTCGTGCGTGCCCTGAAGGCCGAGCTGGCCGCCACCGAGCTGCGGGAAGGCGAAGGCGTGCTGGTGGGCGAAGGTTATGTCCGCCCGCTCTATCTCCAGCCCCTCTACCAGAAGCAGGTGGCCTATGGCGAGGTGGGCTGCCCCTTCAAGTGCCCCCACTATACCGGCGCGCCCGATTACGGCCTGGGCTCCTGCCCCAACGTGGAGGATGCCCATTTCAACCGGGTGATCACCCACGAGCTGATCCGCCCGCCGGCCAGCCGCGCCGACCTGGACGACGTGGCCGACGCCTTCTGCAAGGTGGCCGAGAACATGGCCGGCCTGCGCGAGCTGGAGCGCAAATAATGTCCAAATACCGGGTGGAGGCCATCGATCCCGCGGCGGAAGGCGAGGGCTTTCCGCAATGGGACGCCCACCCGCTGCGCGGACGCTTCGCCGCCCGCCTCTATCCCACCGTGACGCCGTCCCACCGGGACATCTCGTTCCAGGTGGTCGGCCCGGCCGGCCCGGTGATCCGCGTCCGCGCCACCCAAGGCCCCGATCAGGTGTCGTTCCGGGGCCTGCCGGCGGTGCTGGCCCGAAAGGCCGACGCCGAGCCCCGGCACATCAAGGACGGCCTGAACACCGCCCTCGACCATCTGCTGGAGTCCGCCAGAGCCGGCGGGCTATCCCGCGTGGTGATCGGCGGACCGGCGGAGGAAACCTGCAACCCGCTGGCCGCCCTGCTGGTGGACCGGGGGGCGGAAGGGACTGTCCAGGCCTCGGCCATGATCGACCTCTCCCGCACCGCCGAAGCCTTGCGGGCCGACATCAGGGACAGCTACCGCTCGCTGACCAATTGGGGCAGCCGCAACCTGACCTTGTCCTACGCCAATGCCTCCAACCCCGACCGCTCCCTGTTCGACCTGTTCCCCGATTTCCACGCCCGCATCGCCGGGGGAAAGCGGCGGGGCGAGGATTACTGGCAGGTCTATTGGACCGAGATCACGGAGGGACGGGGGGAACTGTCCCTGGGCCATCTGGAGGACGGGACGCTGGCCGCCGGTTCCATCGTGGTGTGGGCGGGCGGCACCGCCTATTACGCCTCGGGCGTCTACGACCGCGACAAATTCGACAAGCCGCTGGGCCACTGGCCCTTGTGGAACACCATCCTGCGCGCCAGGGAGGCGGGCCTCGCCCGTTTCGACCTGGGGGAGATTCCGGCCAGGGGCCAGGCCGACGACAAGGAACTCTCCATCGCCTTCTTCAAGCGCGGCTTCACCTCGGGCCGCAGCCTGCGGGTGAAGTGGGTTCTTCCCGTCTAAAGCGACGAGCGTCAAATATGAAACGCGCTGTCATGCTGAGCGCAGCGAAGCATCTTTCAGCCCGAGGCGGTTGCCGCAGGTGCCTGAAAGACCCTTCGCCGAGGCTCAGGGTGACAATCTGTCTCTGATTTGACGCTCGATGCTTTAGCAGGCTGCGGAAATACTCGTCCCAAGACGTCGTCACCCCCGCGAAGGCGGGGGGATGGACTCACATTTCAAGTGCAACACCGAGATCGATGGCTTTTCCGAGGAAAGCCTCAAGCGGAGTTCGATATCCGAGGCACTTTCGCGGGGTGAGGTTGTAGTCCATGGCCAGGTCGTCCAGATCGGCCTGGGAAACTGCCGCGAGATCTGTTTTTCGCGGCAGTCCCCGCCGCATTCGCCCGATGGCGTTCTCGACGCCGCCCTTCTGCCAGGGGCTATGGGGATCGCAGAAATAGGTTTTCATGCGAAGCCTTGTCTTCAGGCGGCGATGGGCCGCGAATTCAGAGCCGTTATCGAAGGTGATGGTGCGGCGCTGCTCGGCAGGAAATCGCCGCAGCATGGCGGTCAGGCTGTCGGCGATTGGCTCGGCGGCTTTGCTGAGGTGATGCCGGAGCAGAAGCAGGCGCGAGCTACGTTCGTGCGCCACCAGGACGGCTTGGCGATAGCGGGAGAACAGCATCAGATCGGCTTCCCAGTGGCCGGTCTGGCGCCGGTCGGCGACCTCGGCGGGACGCTCGGCTACCGGCACTCGCTGGGGAATGAAATGCACCGAGCTGCCGCCCTTGCGGCCACGCCAGCCACGCTGAAACTTGGCGCGCGGCAGCAGCCGGTGCAGATAGTCCTTGTGGCTGTTCACGCGCCAGTAGATGTAGCGGTAAATTGACTCGTGGCTGATCACCGGCCTACCTTGCTCAAGCTCGAGCCGCCCGGCGATCTGCTCCGGGGACCATCCCATCGCAAGGCCGTCCAAGGTCAGTTTCCTGAGCGCGCTCGAGCGCTCCAGTTTGTAAAGCTTGCGCCGCCGCCGGGCGCGGGCCTGGATCATCGCCCAATCCACCTTGTAGCCGACTTGGGCGCCACTGTTGCGCTCCAGCTCTCGGCTGATTGTTGACGCCGCCCGGCCCAAGGCCCGGGCAATGGCTCGCCGAGATTTACCGTCTGCATGCAGACGGTAAATCTCGCACCGCTCATCCAGACTGAGCTGATTGTATCGTTGTCCCATCGCAGCACCCATTATAGCGGGTGTTGCACTTCGATCGTGAGCTTAGGGACCGAAGGGAACGCGGAGCGGACAATCCATGCATCAGCAAACTATATCTTGTTTTGATGTCGCCAAATTGCGTCAACATGGACCCCCGCCTTCGCGGGGGTGACGAATAAATAGAGTGGTGGGCGAGTTTTTCCGCAGCCTGTTAGACGTCGAAGCCCTGGGGCTTTTCACCCTTTTCCCAGCGTTCCCACATGGTGTCGAAGGCCTTCTCCAGCGGGCCGATGAAAGCCTTGCCGTCGAACAGCGGCGAGGTCTGGGTCGCCGCCCACAGGCGCTGGCGCAATTCGGCCAGCAGCACCCGCTCCTTGGCCAGATGCTGGGCCAAAGCGTGGTAGGCGCCTTGCGAATTGGTGATCATCTCGTCGAAGCCCAGGGCGGTGAGCAGCGAACCCGCCACCCGCGAGGCGAAGGTGCTTCCCGCCCAGGCCACCAGCGGCACGCCGGCCCACAGGGCGTCGCTGGACGTGGTGTGGCCGCCGCACGGCCAGGTGTCGAGGAACAGGTCGGCGGCCGACAGGCGGAGCAGGTGTTCGGCCTGGGGCAGACGGGGCGCGAAGATCAGGCGTGCCGGGTCGATGCCGACCGCCTGGGCCATGTTGCGCAGGCTGGCGGTGGCCGCCGGGTGGAACTCCACGAACCACAGCACCGCGTCGGGCTGGGCCTGCAGCACGCTGATCCACACCGCGAAGGCCTCGGCGTTGATCTTGAAGCTGTTGTTGAACACGGCGATGACGAAGGCGTCTTCCGGCAGCCCCCATTTGGCCTTGGGCTCGCGCACCAGGGCGCGGGGACGGCGCGAATCGTTGGGCTGGTAGCACAGCGGCAGACGCACCACCTGCTCGGCGTAATCGCCCTCGGCCCCGGGCGGAATGACGAAGGAATCGGCGATGATGTAATCCATGCAGGTCCCGCCGAAGGTGCCGGGATAGCCCAGCCACGCCACCTGGAGCGGCGCCGGCCGGGCGGCCAGGATCCCGGTGCGGGCGCGGCCCGTATGGCCCTTGAGGTCCACCAGGATGTCGATGCCGTCCTTGGCGATGCGCCGGGCGCCCTCGGCCTCGGACAGCGCCCCCAGTTCCACCCAGTGGTCGCAGGCGTCCTTCAGCCGGGCGCGCACCATTCCCGTGTCCTCGGGACCGTAGGAATAGGCGAAGATCTCGAAGCGGGACCGGTCATGGCTTTCCAGCGCCTCGGCCAGCAGATAGGCGGTGGCGTGGTCGTGGAAGTCCTCGGACAGATAGCCCAGGCGGAGCCGCTGGCGCCGCGCCCGGGGCTCGTGCGCCATGGGAGCGACGCGGTTCTCGATGAACGAGGCGGCCTCGTCGGCATGGCGGCGCTGCTCGGCCGGGCTGAAATCGTGGATCAGCAGGGTGAAGGGCGGCGCCGGCAGGCTCTTGCCGCTGCGCCAGGATGGCAGGGCGGCGATGGCCTCCTTGACCACCGGCAGGTTGTCCCAGTCGCACAGCACCGCCAGTTCCAGGCCGAGATAGCCCAGCGCGCCGCCATCGGCGCCGCCGGTCAGGCGCACCACGGTGCTGTAGGCCAGGGCCGCCTGCTCGTGATCGTCCATCTGCGCCGCCAGGCTGGCCATGTTGCGCCAGCCGTCGGCGTAGGATTCATCCAGGTCCACGGCGCGGCGGTAGCACTCCATGGCGTCCCGGGGCTTGCCGGCATTGACCAGGACGGTGCCGAGATTGCCGTGATAGGCCACCGCCTTGGGGCTGGCCGCGATGGCGGCGCGGATCAGGCGCTCGGCCTCGTCGAACCTGCCCTGCTGCATGGCCACCAGCCCGGACAGGTGCAAACCGTCGGGGTGCAGCGGGCTGAGCTTCAGCAGCTCCTTGTAGAGGCGCCCGGCCTTGTCCAGGTCGCCGGAAAGGTGGAGCTTCACCGCATCCTGCAGGAGCTGGTCCGCCGTCTTGTGCTTTCCGCCGCTCAACTGCCGCTCCATCCTCGATAGATCATTCGTCGAGGATAGGGGGCGGACGGCGGGGCGTCAACGCGCCGTCCCCCTTTTAAGGGTTTCTCAACATACGAATTGGCAAGATTCCATCGCCTGACGTATGATTCGGGCAAGCGTCGGGACGGCGATGGGCCGCGCCCGCGCGAAGTTCGGGGGAAAGCGTATGTCTCAGCCTATTCAGCTCGAATCGCTCAAGATCGGCGAACAGGATGCCTTCGGCCTGGTGGAAGCGGCCATCACGCTCGACCAGTCGCGCGGCGACAAGGCCCGTCTGGCGGCGGCGCTGGAACAGAACCTGCAGCTGTGGGTGGCCATCCGTACCCTGGTCTCCGACGCCAGCAGCGGCCTGCCCGACCCGGTCAAGGCCAACCTGAAGCGCCTGTCCGACTTCGTCGCCGACACCACCCTGAAGAAAGGGGTCGAGATCAGCGACAACACCATCACCACCCTGGTCAACGTCAACCTGCAGATTTCCGAGGGGCTGCTGGAAAGCGCCAACCGAGCCTGACCCGTCTTCCCCTCCATGGCGGCGACGTCGCCGCCGCCCAGGCCCGGTGGGGCCGGCCCGCCGAAGGATGGCTGGACCTCTCCACCGGCATCAATCCCTGGCCCTGGCCCTGGCCCCATCCCCTGCCCGAACCGTCGCCGGAAAGCTGGCGGCGGCTGCCCGATTCCGGGGCGATGCGGTCCCTGCTCGACGCCGCCGCCCGCCGCTGGGCGATCCCCGGAAGCGCCCGGGTGGTGGCGGGAACCGGCAGCCAGGCCCTGATCCAGGCCCTTCCCCGCATCACCAGCCCCACCCGCGTGGCCATTCTCGCCCCCACCTATGGCGAGCACGCCCGCGCCTGGGCCGCCGCCGGCCACACGATTCACGAGGTCGCCGGGCTGGACGAGGTCGGCGAGGCCCGCGTGGTGGTCGCGGTCAATCCCAACAATCCCGACGGCCGCGTCATCGCCCCCGAACGCCTGCTCGATCTCGCCGGACGGCTGGCGGAGCAAGGCGGGGTGCTGGTGGTGGACGAGGCCTTCGCCGATGAACGCCCCGACCTGTCCCTGACCGCCAAGGCCGGTCCCGGGCTGGTGGTCCTGCGCTCGTTCGGAAAATTCTTCGGCCTGGCGGGGCTGCGCCTCGGCTTCGCGGTGGCGGCCGAGGAACTGGCGGCCCGCCTCGCCCTTCATCTCGGCCCCTGGCCGGTTTCCGGCCCGGCGCTGGGCATCGGCGCCATCGCCCTGGCCGATCGGGACTGGACCGCCGCCACCATCATCCGGCTGCGAGAGGCCGCCCGGCGGCTGGATTCCATTCTGGAAGGGGGCGGGCTGGACGTGCTGGGCGGCACCTCCCTGTTCCGTCTGGCCCGCCACGACCGGGCCGCCGAAATCCACGAGCGGCTGGGACGGGCGGGGATCCTGGTCCGCGCCTTCGACTTCCGCGCCGATGCCCTGCGTTTCGGCCTGCCGGGCTCCACCGCCGAGGAGGCGCGGCTGGAACGGGTCCTGGCGGGCTGAGACCGGCCTGGGTTTGCCCCAAACACGCCAAAGCAGGCCCGACCTCGCGGCCGAACCTTCGACATAACGCTGAACACCGGGCCGGCCCAGGTCTCAGACCGGCCGTTCTCCCTGCCCTCGAGCGGCGGGACGACCGCCGCTCAGATCTTGACCGAACCGCCGGACGGAGCCGGGGCCGCGGGAGCGGACGGGGCGCTGGGAGCGGCGGCCACGGGGGCGGGCGGAGCCTTCACATCCTCGGCGGCCGGCGGCTTGGACGAGGATTGCGGCTGATCGATCGCCGTGGGGATGTTGCGCTTGTACTCTTCGACCACATGGCGCGAAGGATACTGCTCCACCTCCTTGCCCGTATCGCCGTCGCGGACCACCAGCAGAGCCAGACCGGTTCCGCTATCGACCTTGACCACCGGAGAGGTGTAACGGGGGGGTTCGGAGAGGGACGCGCTTTCCTTGGCCTCGACAGCGACGGGCTGCGCCGCGTGAGCCGCCGCATGGGGCGCCTCGGCGACCGGAGACCGAAGTGGGGCGTCGGATGCAATCGAGGTGGACATTCTGCCCTCCTATTATCATTGAACACTGACAACTGCCGACAGCGGAAGCAAAGAGACACTCCACCCGACAGCGCCTTCTGGCACAAGCCACAGATTACAAGCTTTCGCCTTTATGAAGCAATCAGATTCTTGACAAACGCCGTCGCCTCTGAATCGGCGGGCGGTCAGTGGGCCGGCCGGCCGTGATCGATGGCGCGGCGCGCCAGGCCGGGGGGCGGCGGAGACGGAAATTCCACCGCCAGCCGGACGCGGCGGTCCAGCAGGATGCGCACCGTGGCGCGGGCGAACATCCTGAGCCGCCCCAGCTTGTACTGGGCGGACAGGTTGGGCGCCTTGATGATGCCGAGGAAGAAGCGGGAAATCTCGCCCAGGGTCTGCTCGCGCAATTGCCGGTCGCAGTCGCGGCGCAGCAACTCGCCCACCATGTCCTGGGCCACTTCCAGGAGGACCAGCCCCTCGGCCTGGGCATCGATCAGCGCCGACATCCTGTCGAACAACTTTTGCTGCTCGTCGGTGAGATGGATATCGTCTGCCGCGCGTCCCATGCCACCCCCTTCATCGATGACGAATCATGACATTTCCAGCGAAGAAACGCCAGGGATCAGCGCGGCTTTCCCTGTCGTCCCGGCCAGCGCTCATCGGGTGACGGGGCGTCCAGGCGAAGAGGGCGGTCCAGCAGATCGCCGCGCCGCAGGCTGCCGTCCACGGACAGGGGCAACTCCGCGACGAAATCCAGGCGGGCCGGCCTCTCGGCCGCCGACCGCATCAGGCCGACCCAGCCCCGAAGCTCGCGGGCGAAGCCGGCATCGCCCGCCCGCCCCCGCGACACCACGAAAGCCTTCAGTTCGCCCGCCGGCCATTCCACCACCCCGGCCGACGCCACGTCGGGATGGGCGGCCAGGGCGGCCTCCACCTCGGCGGGCCGCACCATCTCGCCCTTGATCAGGACGACATCCTCGGCCGCCGTCGGCGGGTCGGGCCACAGGTAGTGGTCCAGGTCGCGGAAACCGCCCCGCCCGGTCAGCAGCCAGCCGTTGACGCGCCGGGCCGCGCCGGCGCCATCGCCCCAATAGCCGAGGAAGCTGCCCGGCGCGTTGGGCGACACCGCCAGGATGCCCCGGTCGCCGGCCCGCAAGGGGCGGCCACGTTCGTCCACCGCCTCCACCGACAGCCCCGGAGCGGCGCGGCCGGGCGACGGCGGGCGCAATTCCATCAACCCGGCCAGATTGGCGGCCACCGCTCCGCTTTCCAGCACGCCCCAGGCCTCGTTGGCATGGACGCCGAACACCTTGATCACCCGCTCGTGCAGGGCGTCGTCGATGGGTTCCGGCCCGGTGGCGATGGCGCGCGGCATGGCGTGTGGCCGGGTCGCCGCCGCCTCGGCCAGGGCGCCCAGATGGTGGGGCGGCACGTACAGGGCACGCACGCCGTGGCGCGCCATCAGGTCGAGCGCCACCGCCGGGTCGAAGGGGCCCGGGCGCGCCACCACCGGCACGCCGTGATGCAGCGCCGGCAGCACGGCGCGGAACAACGCCTCGGCCCCCATCCAGTCGGCGGAGGTCCAGACGACGTCGCCGAACTGGGGGAAGAAGGTGAGCGACATCTCCACCGCCGGCAGGCCGCCGGCCATGGCGCGGTGGGCGTGGATCACCCCGGCGAGGGTGCCGCACGCCCCCTCGGGATAGAAGATGAAGGCCGGATGGTCGGCGGGCGTCACCAGGGGCGTGAAGGAATCGGACGCACTCCCCATCACCGACCACAGATCCAGCGCCCCCGCTCCGCCATCGCCGGCCGCCAGCACCCGCTCCAGTTCGGGCAGGCGATGACGGGCGCGGTCCAGCGCCGGCACCGCCGCCGGATCGACCACCGCCACCCGCGCCCCGCTGTCGGCCAGCCGCCAGCCCAGGGGCCCGGCCCCCAGGGATAGCGGAACCGGCACCAGCACGGCGCCCATCCTGGTGACCGCCAGCAGGGTGACCAGCGCCTCCAGCCCGGCGGGCAGCACCATGGCCACCCGGTCGCCGGGCACCACCCCGAAGGAGGCCAGGGCGTTGGCCAGCCGGTTGGACAACAGGCGCAGCATGTGGAAGGTATGGCGTTCGACGCCACCGTCCGCCGCCTCGACGATCAGCGCCGTGCGGTGCCCGTCGGCGCCGCCCATGGTCTGGCGGTCGCAAACGTCGAAGGCCAGGTTGTAGCGCTCGGGAATCTTCCAGCGGAAGGTCCGGCAGGCTTCCTCGTAGGAACGGCAGGCGGTCAGCATGGATCGTTGACCATGCTGCCAGCCTGATCGACCACATGCAGGCCGTGGACGATGCCGCCCGAGGTGTCGAAGCGGGCCCGGATGACATCCAGGAATGTCGAATCGGAACGCTCGTAGTTCTGGAACAGCGAATAGGCGATCAGGTCGGCCAACTGCACCAGCCGGGAATTCCTGGAATCCAGGAAGACGGGAACCTCGGCCATGTTTCTCAGCACGCCCCAGCTATGGCCGTTCTTCTTGAAGCCGATGGCAAGGTTCTGGATGGACGCCTCGCGGGCACTTTTATCGAAAACAATCAGCCCCCGCTGGGCATCGCCGCCCTTGAACAGGCGCATGAGATACTGATCGAAGCGGCTGCTCAGTTGCTCGAAGGCGTAATCCACGGCATCCCGGGGGGAAATCGCCGCCTTGCGGACCACCACGCCGAAGGCCCGGTTGCCGCCATGGGACGAGGCCAGTACACCGAGGGCATCCTTCATGGCCTGAATCCGCTCGGCCTTGGGCACCGAACGCCAGAACCTCGCTCCGGTCAGCATGGGCGAACCGTGAAATTCGATGCTTCCCGGATCGGCGGGATTGAAGCGGGCGGCGATGGCATCCAGGCGCTCGGACAGCCAATGCCCCTGCCGCTCGAACACCGAAACTCCCGCGAGTACGAAGAACGTCTGGCCGGCATCGTTGGCGTTGCCGGAATCGTCGAGATACAGGAGGTGCATTCAGCCCCTCACGTAAAAAGGAAAGGTGGTCGGGTGAGAACCATGTCTCAACGATCCGCTCAGGGCAAACCTCCCGGCCACAATGAAATAAATGCTCTGTTTGACGCTCATGTCAACCACCCAGCGGCATCAATTCCTCGAACCACAGATAGGTGCCGACGTCGTCGAACATCACGCCGTCGAAGCCCAGATCCATGATTCCCGTCAGGTACTTGCCCAGCATGCCGCGCCATTCGCCGCTGCCCAGGTCGGTGAGATAAGTGCCGGGCGTCTCGTCCAGGGCGTAGAGGAAGGCGGGATTGCCCACTTCCCAGCCTTTCATCCAGTACCAGCGCCAGTCATAGGCCCGGCCCAGCGGCATCACCGCGAAGACCAGCCGGCGCGGTCCCAGCTTCTTGTATTTCAGGCGCTGGACGTCGGCCTTGACCAGCAATTCGCTGGACCGGTGCGCCACGTCCACCAGGACGATGTCGTAATTGGTCTCGGCGATGGCCTCGATGAACTTGCCCTTGGTGCCGAAACGGTCCGAGCGCAGAACCGGCAGCCAGTTGCGGGCATGGGCGACGGTCAGGATTTCCTTGGCGTTCTCGAAGGCGGGATGGGCGCGCGGCGTCTCGTCCAGCGGGCCGGTGCCGATCTTGGCGTAGGGCGTCACCATGTCGCGGATGGCGGATTTGTAGGCGGTCTCCATGTCCGCCTTCTTGTCGCACATCTCGACGGCCAGCACGTTGCGCCCTTCCGAGCGGATGGCGTCCAGCGCGTAGGTGGCGCGCCGCTGGATCTCGGCGCGGGCCTGCTTCTGCTTCAGGTCGTTGTACTTGCGCAGTTCCTCGGCCGGGTCGTTGCTGAAGGGGCCCATCTCGACGGCCACCGGCGGGCGGTGGATGCCGCGCTTCTTCTCCGCCGCCAGTTCGGCGTCCAGCTCGTTCCTGGCCTTGATCACCTCGTCCAGGGGCTTGTCGAAGGCGTAGGGACCGCAATAGAGGCCATCCATGACGACGCCGTCCAGCACCTTGACCAGCGGCCGGAACACCGAGCGCAAGGGCGGGCGCTTGATGAAATTGGCGCCGGTGGGATCGTGCAGATCGTCCCACTCCATCTCCAGCTCGCCCTTGACCAGCAGCTCGGCGCCGCCGCGCAGCAGGACCTGGAAGGCGGGATTGCGCTTCTTGGCGTAGGTGCCCAGCTCGATCACCACGTCGCGGGTCTGTTCGCGGAAATTGGGAATCATCGAGGGCGGCGGCGGCACGAAATCGCGCGGCCGGTCCAGCGCCAGGGCGGGCGGCGCGGCCGAGAGCAGCAGCATCACGGCGATCAGGCGCTTGATCATGCCAGCAACTCCCCCACAAGCTTGGCGATGGCGAGACAAGACGTCAGGCCCGGGCTTTCGATGCCGTAAAGGGCGGCCACGCCGGGCCGTCCGGTCTGGTTCGGCCCCTGGATCATGAAATCCGCCGCGGCCTCGCCCTCGGCCGAGATCTTGGGGCGGATACCGGCATAGGCGGGCTCCAAGGCCCCGTCGGCCAGGCCGGGCCAATAGCGGCGGATGGCGGCGTAGAAGGAATCGCCCCGGCGCGGGTCCACCCGGTAATCCTCGCACTCCACCCATTCCACGTCGGGACCGAAGCGCCCGCGCCCGCCGAGATCGAGGGTGAAGTGCACCCCCAGACCGGCGGCCACCGGCACGGGATAGACCAGACGCGAGAACGGCGTGCGGCCCGACAGGGTGAAGTAATTGCCCTTGCACAGGTAAGCCGGCGGGACGTTGGCCAGTCCCAGGGCCGCCCCCAGCCGTGGCGAGGACAGGCCGGCGGCCAGCACCACCTTGCGGGCGTGCAGGACCATGGGCTCGGCGCCCCCCACCGAGATCAGCATGCCGTCATCGGTGGGGCGCCCGCCGGTCACCGGCGATTTCAGCGCCAGGGCGGCGCCCCGCTCTTCCGCCTCGCCCAGCAGCGACAGCATCAGCCCATGGGTGTCGATGATGCCGGTGGCGGGCGAGAACAAGGCCGCGACGCAATGAAGGTCGGGCTCCATCTCCCGCGCATGGACGGCGGCGATGCGGGCCAGCCCCTCGACGCCGTTGACCCGGCCTTTGTCGAGAATGCCGCCCAACTGCGCGGACTCGGCCTCGTCGGTGGCGACGATCAGCTTGCCGGTCATGGAATGGGAGACGCCGCGCGAGGCGGCATAGTCGCGCAGCATGCGGTTGCCCGCCACGCACAGCCGCGCCTTGCAACTGTTGGCCGGGTAGTACATGCCGGCGTGAATCACCTCGGAATTGCGCGACGAGATGCCGGTGCCGATGGCGTCCGCGGCCTCCAGGATCACCACCTCCGAACCGGCATGGGCCAGGGCGCGGGCGCAGGCCAGCCCGACCACGCCGGCCCCGATCACCACGCAATCCACCCGTTCGGCTGCGCCGTCCGTCAACACCTTGTTCTTCCCCGGCCAAGACACATCTAGATGTCGCGGAGAATAGCATCGGCGGCTCAAGGGTTAAAGGCGCATCGCCGTTGCGCCCGCCCCTTGCCCCCGCTAGACTCCGCTGCGCCGCATCATGACCGGAACCCCGCCCGTGACCGTCGATACCGCCCTGTCCGTCTGCCCCCACGACTGCCCCAGCGCCTGCCCGCTGGTGGTGGAACTGCCCGAACCGGGCCGCATCGGCCGGGTGCATGGCGGCGACATGGCCTATACCGAGGGCGTCATCTGCGCCAAGGTGGCCCGCTATGCCGAGCGGGTGCATCACCCCGAGCGCCTGACCACGCCGCTGCGGCGCGTCGGCGCCAAGGGCGAGGGCAGGTTCGCCCCCATCCCGTGGGACGAGGCGCTGGACGAGATCGCGTCGCGCTTCAGGGAGGCCGCCGCCCTGCACGGCCCCGAGGCGGTATGGCCCTATTTCTACGCCGGCACCATGGGCCATGTGCAGCAATCGGCCATCAACCGGCTGCGCCGCGTCATGGGCTATTCCAACCAGGCCAAGACCATCTGCTCCACTGCCGCCGGCACCGGCTGGGTGGCTGGCACGGGCGCCAAGTGGGGCGTGGATGCGCGCGAGATTCCCGAAAGCGACCTGATCGTCATCTGGGGCGCCAATCCGGCCGCCACCCAGGTGCATCTGATGGGGCTGATCTCCCAGGCCCGCAAGCAGCGCGGCGCCAGGCTGGTGGTGGTCGATCCCTACCGCACCCCCACCGCCGAGAAGGCCGACCTGCACCTGATGCTGCGTCCCGGCACCGACGGGGCGCTGGCCTGCGCCGTGATGCATGTGATGTTCCGCGACGATCTGGCCGACCGCGCCTATATGTCGCGCTACACCGACTGCCCCGAGCGGCTGGAGAAGCATCTGGAGAGCCGGACGCCGCAATGGGCGGCGGCCATCACCGGCCTGACCGTCGAGGAGATCGAGGCCTTCGCCCGACTCTACGGCTCCACCAAGCGCGCCTATCTGCGATCGGGCTATGGCTATTCCCGCTCGCGCAACGGCTCGGTCAACCTGCACGCCGTCTCCTGCCTGCCCGCCGTGTCGGGGGCCTGGGCCCACAAGGGCGGCGGAGCCTGCCAGAGCATGGGCGGCGTGTTCGACATCGCCCGCACCCTGCTGGACGGCCTCGACGTCCCGGCCCCCAAGGTCCGCACCCTGGACATGAGCCGCATCGGCCCCGTTCTCACCGGTGATCCCCAGGATCTGGCCGGCGGGCCGCCGGTCACCGCCATGCTGGTGCAGAATTCCAACCCGGCGGAAGTGGCCCCCGACAGCGGTCTGGTGCGCCGGGGGCTGGCCCGCGACGATCTGTTCCTGGCGGTGCACGAGCAGTTCATGACGGCGACGGCGCGCTTCGCCGACATCGTGCTGCCCGCCACCACCTCCATGGAACACGCCGACCTTTACACCAGCTACGGCCACACCTTCCTGCAGGTGGCCAAGCCGGTGATTCCGCCCATCGGCGAAAGCCGCGCCAACCACCGGGTGATCGCCGATCTGGCGGCGCGGCTGGGGGCCGTCCATCCCGGCTTCGAGATGGACGAATGGGAGATGATCGACCAGGTGCTGATCGCCTCGGACCTGCCCGGCGCCGACGAGTTGCACGTGCTGGGACGCCTCGACTGCGCCAAGGTGTTCGAGGACGCCCACTTCCTGTCGGGCTTCGGCCACGAGGACGGGCGTTTCCGCTTCGCCCCCGACTGGGGCATGGACGGAATGCCCGAACTGCCCGACCATCTGGCGGTGACCGACGAGGCGGACGAGGAGCATCCCTTCCGCCTGATCACCCCGCCGTCCCGGCATTTCCTCAACACCAGCTTCACCGAGATGCCCACCTCGCGCGCCCAGGCCGGGCGGCCCACCGCCCTGATCCATCCCGAGGATTGCGCCGCCTTGGGGCTGTCCGATGGCGATCTGGTCGCCATCGGCAACCACAAGGCCGAGATCGCCGTTCCCGCGAAGCCCACCGCCGGCATCGCCCGCGGCGTGGTGGCGGTGGAGGGCATCTGGCCCGACCAGTACTTCGCCGGCGGCAAGGGCGTCAATCACCTGACCAGCGCCGACCCCGCGCTGCCCGGCGGCGGCGCCGTCTTCCACGACACCAAGGTCTGGCTGCGGCGTGGCCATGCATAGCGTTGTCATCCTGAGCAGAGCGAAGGATCTTTCAGGCGAGCACGGCAACCGCCGGCAGGTGAAAGATGCTTCGGCTTACGCCTCAGCATGACAGGAAGCTTGAAAGGGACGTCATGAAGAAAGCCCACGTCATCGTCGTCGGCAACGAGAAGGGCGGCACCGGCAAGTCCACCATCTCCATGCACCTGATCGTCAGCCTGCTGGACAAGGGGCTGTCGGTGGGCAGCATCGACATCGACGCCCGCCAGGCGACCTTGTCCCGCTATATCGGCAACCGGGCGGCCCGCAAGGATCTGGAGGATCTGAGCCTTCGCCTGCCCGAGCACGTGGCCATTCCACCCACCGGCGATTCGGCGGCCGATTGCGCCCGGCTGGACGAGGTGGTCCGCGATTTCGCCGCCCGCCACGACGTGGTGGTGATCGACACGCCGGGCAGCGACCACCCCCTGTCGCGGCTGGGCCATTCCTTCGCCGACACCCTGGTGACACCGCTCAACGATTCCCTGGTGGACCTGGACGTTCTGGCCCTGGTGGAACCGGGAACCATGAAGATCCGCCGCCCCAGCCATTACGCCGAGATGGTGTGGGAGACCAAGAAGACCCGCGCCATGCGCGGCGAAAAGGCGGTGGTGGACTGGATCGTGCTCAGGAACCGCCTGTCCAACCTGGACGCCCGCAACAAGCGCGACATGGAAAAGCTGCTGGCCGACCTGTCGAAGCGGGTCGGCTTTCGCGTCATTCCCGGCCTGGGCGAGCGGGTGATCTACCGCTCCATGTTCCTGGAAGGCCTGACCCTGATCGACCTGAAGAAGAAGATCATGGGCTTCGAGTTCAACATGAGCCACGTGGCGGCGCGCCAGGAACTGCGCACTTTGGTGGACTCCATCGGGGTGGGGCAGCCGGGGTAGTATATCTGCGGGCGTCTCGCCCACCTGTTTTCGGAGCGCGGGCGTCTCGCCCACCTGCTTTCGGAGCGCGGGCGTCTCGCCCGCAGGCCCCCCTCAATGCCGCGTCGTCCCCATGGTCTGCGGCTGCTGGATGATCACCCCGTACCAACCCAGCCCCTCATAGGTCTCGTAGCCGGGCGTCAGGGAATAGCCGACCACCGTGCCGCGTTCATCCACATAGGAGCCGGTCGGGCCGGACCGGGTGTCGAGCGGCAGCTGCTCGGTCAGCACCCCGACGCCGTCGGAGGAGGCGATCACCCGGAAGCCCTGGTCCAGCAGCAGGCAGCGGGTGGCGGCCTTTTCCTCCTCGCGCAGGCGCACGCCCTTGACCACCGTCTCGGCCTGGGCCTGCCAGTCGAAGAAGATGCCCAGCGCCCCGATGGCCCGGCCGGCGTTCTCGCCGCCTTCGCGGATGGCGGCGCTGTAGGTGGCCACCTGGGCGCCGCCCAGTTGGGGATTGGTGGAGATGTCCGCCACCGCGTATTCGCCGCCGTCCCGCGTCGCCATGGCGTCCCGGAACCACGATTCCCCCGACACGTCCGAGCCGATGGCGCGCGGATAGCGGTCGGGGCGGCCGCAGGCCACCACCCGCCCCTCGGCATCGGCGATCCACAGGTCGAGATAGACAGTGTAGGAATCCAGGATGACGCCCAGACGCTTGCAGGCATGGCCGGCCGCCTCGGCGCTGCCCTGGGCCAGACAGTCCACCACCGCCGAATCGGTGGCCCACCAGCGCACGTCGCAGGAACGCTCATAGAGGTTGCGGTCGATGATCTCGATCATGTTGAGCGCCAGGTCGGCGAGGCGCGAGCCGCGCAGCTGCTTGACCATCACCTGGCCCAGGCTCATCAGGTCGTTGATGGTGGACGACAGCTCGCCTTCCAGGGACTGGGTGATGGTGTTGATGTTGTCCGAGACGTTCTTGACCTCGTTGGCCACCACCGCGAAGCCCCGGCCCAGCTCGCCGGCCCGCGCCGCCTCGATCAGGGCGTTGAGCGACAGGATGCGGGTGGTGCCGGTCACCTTCTTGATCTCGCTGATCTTGTCGCTGGCAACCGCATGCACAGCCTGGGTCAGTTCCAGGATTCGTTCCGGCTCGGCCATTTGCGCCCCCTTAATGCCTAAATTTAGATCACTTCCCCGCGCGAGCTTCTTTTTTAGGCATTGATTGAGGGAATTCCAAACAAAAAAAGCCCCGCCGAGGGGCGGGGCATCCGTATCCTTACTTATGGCAGGAGCCTAATCTTCCCGATGGGTACGTTCCAGCCGCTCGTGACGCTCCTGCGCCTCGATGGACAGGGTGGCGATGGGGCGCGCCTCCAGGCGGCGGATGGAGATGGGCTCGCCCGTCTCCTCGCAATAGCCGTAGGAACCATCGGAGACGCGGCCGATGGCGGCGTCGATCTTGGCGATCAGCTTGCGCTCGCGGTCGCGGGTGCGCAGTTCCAGGGCCCGGTCCGCCTCGGCCGAGGCGCGGTCGGCGATGTCGGGCTCCTGCAGACCACCCTCCTGCAGATGCTGCAGGGTCTCGTCGGATTCCCGGAGAAGTTCGGCCCGCCACCGCAGCAGCTTCTGACGGAAATACTCCTTCATGGTGTCGTTCATGAAGGGCTCGTCCTCGGACGGAACATAGTCCGGCGGCAACGTGACGTTCATAAGGGTCCCTCGAATCCTGCTCGGGGTTCAAGTCGCAGCGCAATATATGGATCGGGGCGCACCCCCGCAAGCGCCGTCTTGCATCCCGGCGCGCCCGGGACGGGTAAATTCGTTTCGTCAGAGGAAAATCAACCGCGCGGCGACAGCTTGGCCAGCTCGACCTCGACCCGCAGCTCGATCTCGTCGAGGATGGCGGCCAGACGCGGATCGGCGCAGTTCTCGCGACGCGCCCGGACGTTCTGGGCCAGGGCCATCATGCGGCCGGTGGGGACTTCGCCCATCAGCAGGCCGTGACGCAGTTCCTCGAGGCCGTCCAGCAGTTCCTCGCCCCGGCGGACCAGACGGCGCCGGGCCTCGCGCTCGACGGAATTGTCCACCTGCTGCACCACCAGAAGGGCGTCGATGCCGGTCATGCCCACCGGTGCCTCGACGGCATGCGCCTCCTCCATCGAATCCATGGATTCGATCAGAGCCTTCTTGAACTCGCCCTTGGCGCCTGCACTTTCGGACTTCCTGGTACCGGAGACGGCACCCTTGGAGCCCACGCCTGAAATCTTCATGTCCCGATTCTACCCGGTTGGGGCGGACTGCGACAGGCGTTATTTCGCCAGAGCCGGCGCCTCGGGTCAACTGGGCAGGTTTTGCCGGGCCAAGCGGTCGGAACTGCCCGGCCAAAACCGCCGCACGGCGCCGCCCATCAAACTCAACCGATTGATATTAAACACCTTTCCCTTTGGCACGGCTTTCGCAAGAGCAGGCCTGCCAGACCCATGTTCCGTCTGCTGGGATGAGACCGTCATGAAAAGCAATGCCCGCCGAGCCCTCTTCGTCGCCGAACCGATCCGCGCCCTGTTGCTGGCCGCCTCGCTGCTGGCCGCGACGCTGGGCATGATGCCGGCAGAAGCCTTCGGGGCGTCGCGCATCAAGGACATCGCCGATTTCGAAGGTGTGCGCGACAACATGCTGGTGGGCTACGGCCTGGTGGTCGGCCTGAACGGCACCGGCGATTCCCTCACCAACGCGCCGTTCACCAAGGAAAGCCTGACCGGCATGCTGGAACGCCTGGGCGTCAACATCCGCGACAAGACCGGCGCCATCACCTCGGTCAGCCCCAAGAACGTGGCCGCCGTGATGGTCACCGCCGTGCTGCCGCCCTTCGCCCGCCAGGGCACCCGCATCGACACCAACGTGTCGGCCATGGGCGACGCCAAGGATCTGC
The DNA here is from genome assembly GCF_058402745.1 of Paramagnetospirillum sp. Lineage (NCBI taxonomy): Bacteria > Pseudomonadati > Pseudomonadota > Alphaproteobacteria > Rhodospirillales > Magnetospirillaceae > Paramagnetospirillum > Paramagnetospirillum sp. Next base: position 32,187 of record NZ_JBZVFI010000014.1, on the reverse strand, counting down.
GCGGCGGCACCTTGCTGGTCACGCCGCTGATCGGCGCCGACGGCGAGGTCTACGCCGTGGGCCAGGGCCAGGTGGCGACCGGCGGCTTCACCGCCTCGGGCGCCTCGGGCTCCGCCGTCACCAAGGGCGTGCCCACCGCCGGGCGCATCGCCAACGGCGCCATCGTCGAGCGCGAGCTGCCTTTCGAGATGTCGCACCTGGAATCGGTCAAGGTCAGCCTGCGCAATCCCGACTTCACCACCTCGCGCCGCATCGCCCAGGCGGTCAATTCCTATCTGGGCGGCGACATGGCGCGGCCCGTGGATCCCGGCACCGTGCAGATCACCGTTCCCCCCGCCTATCGCGGCAACGTGGTCGGCCTGCTCACCGACGTCGAGCAATTGCGCGTCGAGCCCGACCAGATGGCCCGCGTGGTGATCGACGAGGTCTCCGGCACCATCGTCATGGGCGAGAACGTCCGCATCAGCACGGTGGCCATCGCCCAGGGCCAGCTGACCATCCGCATCACCGAGACGCCGCAGGTGTCGCAGCCCTCGCCCTTCTCCGAGACCGGCACCACCACCACCGTGCAGCGCACCGACATCCAGGTGGACGAGGGCGCCGGCAACAAGCTGGCCGTGGTCGCCCACCGCGTCACCCTGCAGGAACTGGTCGAAGGCCTGAACAGCCTCGGCATCGGCCCGCGCGACCTGATCACCATTCTTCAGGCCATCAAGGCGGCCGGCGCGCTGCAGGCCGATCTGGAGGTGCTGTGATGAGCATTCTTCCCACCATGGCCGCCACGCCCTACACCGATTCCGGCATGCCCGGCGTCAGGATGCCCAAGGCCGGCACCGCCGACACGGCGCGCGCCGCCAAGGCCGGCCGCCAGTTCGAGGCCATGTACATGAGCCAGATGCTCACCCACATGTTCGAGGGCATCAAGACCGACGGCATCTTCGGCGGCGGCAGCGGCGAGCAGATGTTCCGGTCCCTGCTGATCGACGAGTACGGTAAAATGGTCGCCAACAAGGGTAACGGCATCGGGATCGGCGCCGCCGTCCAGAGAATGCTGCTGAGCCAACAGGAGGTGCAGTGACATGACCGACGACCGCGATCTTCACGATCACGACCTGCTCGACGACGACGAGCTTCTGGCCGCCCAGGCCGAGGCCGAGCTGTTCTGGTACGACGACCTGCTGTTCGCCTGCACCAATCTGTGCGACCTGCTGGACGTGGAGAACGACGCCCTGCTCTCCCACGATCCCGAGACGGTGCGCCTGCTGGCCGACAACAAGGCCGCCCTGGCCCGGCTCTACGAACAGTCGGTCCAGCCCCTGATGAACGAACCCGACTTGGCCCGCCTGCTGGACGACGACCGGCGCGAGATGCTGGTGGCGGTCGGCACCCGCCTCAACGAGCTGGTGGAAACCAACGCCCGGCGCCTCAAGGCCGAGATGGAAGCCTACCAGCGGGTGATGGACATCATGGTCGATGCCGCCAAGAAAAACGTCACCAGCACCACCGCCTACGGCCGCGCCGGCATCTTCGACGCCACCGCCGGGGCCGGCGGGTCGCTGTCCTTCAACAAGGCCCTTTAACGCCAGAACGGCGGGGAAGAGAAATCATGTCGCTGACCCTCGGACTCAACTCGGCGCTTTCCGGACTTCTGACCAATCAGAAGGGCCTGGACGTCATTTCCCAGAACGTGGTCAACGTCAACACCAAGGGCTATGTCCGCAAGGTGATGACCCCGGAATCCAGGGTGGTCAACGGCATCGGCGCCGGCGTGCAGCAGGGCGCGCTGACCCGCAACGTGGACGAGGGGCTGATGCGCGACATCCGCCGCCAGACCTCGACCCAGGGCGCGCTGGACATCACCCAGACCTATTATCCCCGCCTCGAGGACCTGTTCGGCACGGTGGGTAGCTCCACCTCCATCTCGCACCAGGTCCAGCGGCTGCAATCCTCGTTCGAGACCCTGGCCACCCAGGTCAACACCCCGGCCTTCCAGCAGGCCACGGTCCAGACCGCCAAGGACCTGACCACCCAGTTCAACGAGATGACCTCCCACATGCAGAACCTGCGCCTGGAGGCCGACCGGGCCATCCAGGACACCACGGGGCTGGTCAACAAGCAGCTCGAGGACATCTTCGACCTCAACCAGAAGATCGTCCGCAACAATGCCATCGGCGGCGACATCGGCGACCTTCAGGACAAGCGCGACAACGCGCTGACCACCTTGTCGAAATACATGGACATCCAGTATTTCGAGCGCGGCGACGGATCGGTGGGCGTCTTCACCAAGACCGGCAAGACCCTGGTGGACAAGGGGCCCGCCACCCTTACCCACGTCTCCACCACCATCACCGATGCCTGGATGACGGCGGCCGGCGGCAATTTCAACGAACTGACCGTCAGCACCAGCGACGCCGCCGACATCGGCACCGACATCAACGATGGACAGCTGCGCGCCCTGCTCGACCTGCGCGACACCATCATCCCCAATCTCCAGGCCCAGATGGACGAGGTGGCCGCCAAGCTGAAGGACACCATCAACCAGGTCCACAACCGCGGCACCATCTTCCCCACCCAGAATTCCAAGATGGTGGGCACCCGCCAGCTGGTGGACCCCAACAATCCGACGCTGAACGGGTCCAATCCGCAGCACATCTGGTTCTCGGGCAACGACGACACCACCATCGCCCTGTTCGACACCGAGGGCAACCAGGTGGCCGCCACCACGCTGCGCACCATCATGAGCAGCACCAGCTACACCGACGCCGCCGGCGCCGCCACCGCGCTCGACATGTCCGATTCCGCCACCACGCTGGGCGTCAAGATGACCGACGTGGCGGCCAAGATCCAAAGCTGGATGCGTCAGCAGAGCTATCAGGGCAACGTGATGAGCGCGGCCAGCGCCTCAGTCACCACCGGCGCCCTGGTGCTGGACACCGGCGTTCCGGCCGTGACGCTGGCCTTCCGCGACCAGAAGGCAACGGCCATCGGATCGGACACCACCGACGCCCGCATCAATTTCGACGTGGACGGCGACAACAAGGCCGACAAGCAGGTGGCCGGCTTCGCCAACTTCTTCGGCCTGAACGACTTCTTCACCTCCACCGTCCCCGATTCCATCGTGGATTCCGACGTGGTGGCCAAGGACTTCACCCTGTCCACGGCGCGCAGCTTCACCCTGTCCGATCCCACCGGCAAGATCGGCAATTCCATCAACATGGCGGCCGGCTCGTCGCTCTACGACATCGCCAAGAAGATCAACGCCCAGACCCAGACCAACGAATCGGCCACCCTGTCCAGCTCGACGCTGACCACCACCTCGACCACCAGCTTCACCATCAACGATGCCAACGGCACCGTGACCCAGGTCTCCTTCGCCGCCGCCACCATGTCGCTGAAGGACATCGCCGACGCCATCAACGCGCTGGGCACGTCGGCCCAGGCCAAGGCGGTCCAGGAAGGCCCCAACGCCTACCGCCTGCGGATCTGGGACAGCCGGGGCGTGCCACTGCAGATCAACGTCACCGGCGGCACCATGGGTGTCTCCGACATGGAATCCTATCTGGGCCTGCAGCAATCCCAGCTGGTGGAAGCGGCGGTGATTCCCGAAGGCTCGGGCTATCGCCTGCGCATCCGCCAGACCTCGGACCGCGAGCTGTTCCTGGGCGCCACCCCCGACACCCTGACTCCGGCCGGCAGCTTCATCACCGAGCTGAACATGCACACCGCCTCGACCCGCAAGGCGGGCATCCTCGAGGTGCGCACCGACATCCAGGGCTCGCCGGCCAAGGTCAGCCGCGGCGCCATGCAGTACAATGCCGATCTCAACAAGTACTTCCTGTCCGAGGGCGACAACACCACCGCCCTGGCGCTGGGCGACGCCATGTCGTCGAAGACCCAGATGGCGACGGCGGGCAGCCTTTATGCCGGCAGCTACAACTTCGCCGAACACGCCGCCGCCTCCATCGCCCAGGTGTCCACCGACGCCGCCCATTCCAAGGACCGGCTGGACTACCAGACCACGCTGGGCCAGGCGCTCAATTCCCAGTACGCCTCGACCAGCGGCGTGAACCTGGACGAGGAGGTGGCCAATATGATCAACTTCCAGCAGGCCTATTCCGCGTCGGCCAAGGTGATCTCGACGCTGCAGGAAATGCTGGATATCCTCGTCAATATCGTGAAGTAAGGGAGGCCGATCATGACCCGCATCGGCACGCTTGGCGCCAACACCGCCTACGTCAACCGGATCCTCGATATCCAGACCCGGATTCAGGCCGAGCAGATCCAGGTGACCACTAAGCTGAAATCGCAGTCCTACGACGGCATCGCCACGGGCGCCAACACGGTCATCAACTTCGAGAACGAGCAGGCCATCGCCCAGCGCTTCATCGACAACAACAACGTGTGGAACACCAAGCTGGAAGCGGCCACCACCGCCATTTCCGGCATCAAGAAGACGCTGACCATCTTCCGCGACTCGCTCGTTTCGTTCCGGCAGAACAATCCCAAGGCCGAACTGAACGTCAAGAGCATCCAGAAGACCGCCTTCGAGGCCATGCAGAGCCTGCAGGCCGACCTGGCCACCAATGTCAACGGCCAGTACCTGTTCTCGGGCGGGCGGGTGACCGACGTTCCGGTCCAGCTCCCCGCCGCCACCCTGACCCAGTTCCAGGCCATCTACGACGGCTCCATCAACACCTTCTCCACCACCCGCAACGCCGACCTCCAGGACCTGTCCATCACCAACCTGGAAGCCACCGCCATGAGCTTCAAGTCGGCCAGCGGCGTGATCATCCCGGGCCGCTCGGACGCCTTCAAGTCCATCTATTCCGGGTCGCGCATCACGGTGTCGGACAGCAACGCCTCGCCCGCCAACAACGGCGACTTCACCATCCGGTCCAAGGCCATGTGCGACGTGGCCGGCAACCCGCTGGCCGAGGGCAGCACCACCACCAACGTCATCAGCTACGGTTCGACACCCAGCACCATCCTGGACGGCGCCACCGGGCAGCTGGACTTCACCTTCGCCGCCGACGGCACCATGAACATGAGCGCCACCACCGCCGGCTCGCTGGCCGGACTGACCGTGGGCACCAAGTTCACCATCGGCCCGCAGCTGGCCAACGGCGCGGTGACCACCGGCTACGAAGGCGCCTACGAGGTCATCAGCAACAAGAACGGCGTGGTCAATTTCAAGACCAATTTCGACCCGGCCAAGGAAGAGGCGGTGGCCTCGACCAGCCTCACCTTCGGCGTCAACGGCGGCGCCATGGCCAGCCCGGCCACCGCCGGCACGCTCAACTTCACCACCACCAGCTCGGCCGTCACCGGCCTGACCACGGTGACCCTGACCGCCGCCGCCGGCGCGACGCTGGACTTCGCCGGCGTCAACATCGGCGACCAGCTCTCGCTGGGCGGCACCGCCAGCCACAACGGCACCTTCACGGTGACCGATTCCTCCGCCACCTCGGTGTCCTTCGTGCTCAATCCGGAAGGGGCGCGGGTCTCCCAGCTACTGCCCCAGACCGGGCGGGGCGACTTCACCATGACGTTCTACGACCCCAACACCTCGACCACGGTGACGCGCAATTCCAACCATTTCGGCTCGCTGGACTTCGCCTCCAGCGGCACGCTCGGCGAGCGCATCACCTCGTCCAACGCCAACGGCTTCATGGACGACGGCGGCAATCTCTACCCGGCCAACGGCACCATCATCACCATGAAGGGCACCACCGGCGTCAATGACGGCGTCTACAAGGTGGTGGCCAATACCGGCAACTACATCGAGATCGCCAGCGTCAGCCTGACTGACGAGAACCTGTCCACCAACACCAAGATCGAGTCCGACAGCTGGTACAAGGGCGACACCCTGCAACTGCAGCATCGCGTCGATACCGACCGCACCGTGGACGTGGGCATCTATGCCTCGGACCCCGCCTTCGAGAAGGCCATGCGGGCGCTGGGCCTGATCGCCCAGGGCCAGTTCGGCACCGCCGGCGGGCTGGAATCCCATCAGGAGCGCATCAGCCAGGCCCTCTACCTGATCAACGACGCCCTCGAATCCCCGGCGGCCGGCACGCCGCCCTTCGGCAGCGAGAAGGCGGGCGACGTCAAGTCGGTGGCCAGCCTGATCGACGGCACCCGCAAGACCATTTCGCTGAAGAACGAGAAGCACAACCAGTTCATCGGCTTCCTCGCCAAGCGGGTCGCCGACATCGCCCAGGTGGATCAGACCGAGGCGGTGACCAAGCTGCTGTCCGACCAGACGGCGCTGGAAGCCAGCTACCAGGCCCTGGCCCAGACCCGCAGCCTGTCGCTGCTGACCTATCTGAAGTAAGACCGGCCGTCATTTGGCCAGACGTGTCATCCTGACGACCGCAGGGAGGAAGGATCTTTCAGCCGCAAGCGGCTGCCGCCATGGCGTGAAAGATCCCTCGCCAAAGCTCGGGATGACAGGAAGGGTCGGCTCGCCCGTCGCCGGGGGTCAGTCCCCGGCGGTGGCGGCTTCCTCGGCGGCGGCGTTCTGCAGCGAGCCGAGCACCTTGGTCTCGTGATCGAGCAGGTGGCGGGTCGCCTTCAGCGCCTTGTAGTAATGCCCCTCGCCCACCGCCTCGTTGATCTCGTCCTTGATGGGGCCGGCGCTGGGGCAGGCTTCCACGTAGCTGTCGAGGTAATGGTTGAACATGCGCAGGTATTCACCGCGCTTGGTCGGGAAGATGTAGGCGCATTGCAGGGCGAAATAGACCCGGGAAGCCGGCGTCACGCTGTCGGAATCCGACAGGATCTCCTTCTGACGCAGGATCGAGCAGTCGTTCAGCACCCTCACCTTGGTGTTGGAACTGGCATTCTCCAGCACCGCGCCGTTGATGATGAGCTTCTCGCCCGGCTTCAGATCGATGATAAGCGGCAACGCAACGCACTCCGTTCTTTCAAGGCGGCGACAATGGCACCAAGCGCCATCCCAGGCAACCTTCGCCAAGTATGGCTCGACCTCGGGTCGAGGCCCTACATCTAAATTTAGGCTACCAGCCGCCCTTTTCCAGCCAGGCCCTCACCATCCATAAACGGTCGGCGCCCCAAAAGCCTTCGCCGTCCACCACGAAGAACGGCGAGCCGAACACGCCCCTGGCGATGGCCGCCTCGGTCTCGTCCTTGAGGCGGGCCTTCCATTGGGGCGCCTGGACGGCGGCCTCCATCTCGTCGGGGTCGATCCCCAGCGGCACCCCCAGGGCGCAGGCCACCTCCAGGCTGGAGATGTCCATGTTCTCGGCGAAATAGGCCAGATAGACCGCCCGGGCATAACTCTTGGCCAGGTCCTTGTCCCTGGACTCCAGCCACCAATAGGCCCTGGACGGAGGAAGCGCCGGAACCGGGAAGGGGTCGGGCAACCGGTAGGGCACCTCCATCAGGCGGGCGAGACGCTCCCAGTCATGGCGGGCGTAGTCGCCCTTCAGCGGCTGGCTGACCAGGGGCAGGTTGCCCGACGCCTTGAAGGCCGAGCCGATCATGATCGGCTTCAACGCCACCTCGCGGCCGAAGGGGGCGACCAGCCCGTCCACCTCCTGCGCGGCGAAATAGCCGTAGGGCGAGGCGAAATCGAAATAGAACTCCACCGGAGCGGCCATGGAACCCTCCTACCAGTTCAGGCGGGTGCCATCGTAATGGATGAAGGCGCCGCTGTCCTCCGTTCCGAGCCCGTCCACCACCTTGCGCATGCCGGCCACGGCGGTGGCGGCGTCGAGCGGCGCGTTGGGGCCGCCCATGTCGGTACGCACCCAGCCGGGCGACAGGGCCACGGTCAGGATGCCCCGGGGCGCCAGGTCGATGGCCAGGGTCTTCATCACCATGTTGAGTGCCGCCTTGGACGCCCGGTAGGCGTGGGAGCCGCCCGAGGTGTTGTCGGACATGGCGCCCATCTTGGACGACACCGCGGCGATCACCTTGCGCCCCGTCATCTGGCCCGCGAAGGCCTCGGCCAGCTTCAGGGGCGCCAGGGTGTTGACCGCCATCACCTTCATGAAGGCGGCGGGATCGACCGCGCCGAAGTCCTGGTTTTCGCCGTAGATGCCGGCGTTGAGCAGCAGGACGTCCAACTCCACCCCGGCCAGCGAGGCCTTGAGCCGCGCCACCTGATCGGGAAGCGCCACGTCGCAGACATAGACCTCGCCGCCGGCTTCCGACAGGGCGCGCCCCGCCATGGGATCGCGCACCGTGCCCAGAACCCGCCAGCCGGCGGCGGCGTATTGCCGGGCGAATTCCAGACCCATGCCGCGATTGGCGCCGGTGATCAGGATGGTGGGCATGGTGCGTTCTCCCTCATGTCTGCCGGAAAAAGATGGATGCCCGGATCAAGTCCGGGCATGACGCATTCCACAAACACTCGTCATTGCCGGGCTTGACCCGGCAATCCATGGACGGCGTTACGCCTTCAGCGCGGTGACCTCGATCTCCACCTTCATGCGGGGATCGACCAGGCCGCAGACGATGGTGGTGTTGGCCGGGCGGATGCCCTTGAAGGCCTTGCCCAGCACCGGGGCGATCTTCTCGAAGAAGGCGGCCTCGGTGATGTAGGCCTTGACCCGGACCACGTCGGCCAGGGAATAGCCGGCCTGCTCCAGCGCCGCCGCGATGGTGGCCATGCACTGCTCGGCCTGGGCGACCACGTCGTCGGCGATCTGGCCATCCTTGAAGCCCGAGGTGCCGGAGACGAACACCCAGGGGTCCTGGCGCACGGCGCGGGAATAGCCGGCCACTTCCTCGAACGAGGAACCGGAAGAGATCAGCTGACGGGTCATGGAGCGGGTCCTTGGACAGAAATTACGGAAGAACGCTTCATAGCGTATTTCCGGTCAGCCCGCCAAGATGCGCTCGAGGAAGGGAACCCGGCCCTCGCGGTCCTCCACTTCCAGCACCCACAGGTCGGCATCGATCTCGCGGCTCTTGCGGATATAGGCGTCGGCCTTGTCCTCGGGCACCGGGTCGGGGCCGGTGGCGCGCATCCAGGCCGCCTCGCCAGCGCCGTCGCGGACCTGGGTGAACACCTCGCAGCCGGCGGGGCCGCGGTTGAGCTTGATCAGCACCGCGCCGGCATCCTCGTCGCCCTTGGCCACCACGAAGGCGGGGATGGCCAGGATGGAACAGCGGCGGATGGCGGCATGGACCCACAGTTTGGCCTTCAACCTGGGCTCGCTCATGTTGTTTCCGTCCCTTATGCCGCTCGGCTTTTGAATGGAATTTTGATGTCATCCTGAGCGCAAGCGAAGGATCTTTCACGCGGCGGCGGCAGCCGTTCCGGCCTGAAAGATCCTTCCTCCCTTCGGTCGTCAGGATGACAAGTCGGGTTCGCTCACGCGTCTTCCTTCTCTTCTTCTTTCTTCTCGACCTGATTGGCCTGGGCCATGCGGGCGCGGGCGGTTTCCCAGATCACCTCCAGCAGGGCGTGGTCGTGGGCGACGAATTTGTGGAAGTCCCGCGCGTCGAGGATCAGCAGCTGGCAGCGGCTGACGGCCTTGACCGTGGCGGTGCGCGGGCAGCGTTCGATCAGGGCGATCTCGCCGAAGAAGTCGCCGTTCTTCAGGATGAAGGTCCCGGCCTTGCCCTTCACCTCCACCTGGCCGCTGACGATGAAGTACATGCACTCGCCGGTGTCGCCCTCGCGCATCAGCACCTCGCCCTTGATGGCGCGGGCCAGCTTCAGGAGGCCGGCGATCTCGGCGATCTGGCTGGCCTGCAGGCGCTGGAAGAACGGCACCTTGGCCACCAGATGCCAGGTGGAAACGAAGTTCTGGCGCTTCATCTCCTCGGCGAAGCCGGACGCCAGGATCGAGGCCGGCAGCGCGAACATGCACAGGCCCAGCACGGCGACCACGCTGCCCAGCAGCTTGCCCAGCGGCGTGATGGGCACCACGTCGCCATAGCCCACCGTGGCCAGGGTGACGATGGCCCACCACATGGCGGCCGGCACGCTGCCCATGGCCGGATTGGCGGCGCGCTCGGTGAAATAGAGCAGGGTCGAGGCCGAGATGGCCAGGATCAGCATGATGAACAGGGCGGCCAGCAGCGGCCGCATCTCGTGCAGCACCACCACGCCCAGGGTCTCGAGGGCGGGGGAATAGCGCGCCAGCTTGAGGAAGCGCACGATGCCGAACAGCGTCTCGCCGTCATGGGACAGCAGGGTGGTGGCCTCGCCCAGCAGGAACGGCACCACCGCCAGGAAATCGAAGATGCCGTAGGGCGACAGGGCGTAACGCGCCATGGCCGCCAGGCCGGATTCCCCCTCGGCCCGCTGGGAATGGGCCGCCAGCAGCCGGATGGCGTAATCGGCCGACAGCACCGCCAGGAACAGGGCGCTGAAGGCGGTCACGGCGCCCTCGAATCCGACCCAGGCGTCGGGCACCGTGTCGATGATGGCGATGGCGGTGGAGAGCACGATGCAAACGACCAGGACGCCCCGGTAGATCGCCACGCGCCTCGAAGGGAACGGCCCCTCGCCCACCAGTCCGCAAAGCCAGCCGGTCATGTCCCCCTCCTGTCCCTCCGCCACTATAGCGGTGCCGGACAGCGGACGCATCGCCGGAATTGAAATGATTATCGAGATTGCGGCGGAGCGAACTCGGCCACCAGGGGGGCGTGATAGCTGTCGGGCGTGGCGTGGATGGTGGCGGGCGAGACCAGCTCGTCGCCCAGGGTCTCGTTGTGGATCTCGGCCCCCAGGTACCAGCCCAGCAGGGGCCTGGACACCAGGATGTGGTCGAGCATCACCGGACGGCCGTGATGGATCACGGAATAGCGCCGGTTCTCCGGCAGCGAGCGTTCCAGCGGCACCAGCATGCGCATGGCCAGATGGCCGTTGCCGGTATCCTCCTCGTCGCCCTTGATGATGCGGAGCGCCCCCTCGCGCTCGGCGGAATTGAAGTCGCCGCACACCACCACCAGGGCGTCGGGCTCGGCGTCGAAGATCTCCTCCACCGCCAGGCGGACTTCCAGCGCCTGTCCCGCCTGCTTGACCTCGGCCAGGAAGAAGCCTTCGGCCCAGCCGCCCACCGAAAGCCAGCGGCCGAAGCGCTCCTTCTGGCCCTGCAGCCAGACGGCGCGCGGCGCCCTCAGATGGACGTTGATCACGTGCAGCCCCCGCCCGTCCGGCAGGTCGAGCACCGCGTGCAGGATGGGACGGTCCCATTCCACCGTCTGCGGCTCGGCCGGGGAAGGCTCGGCCCGCACCGGGCGATAGGCGCAGGGCGGCACCAGGTCGTGCCAGATCTGGCGGTGCGAACGGATGGGCAAGCGCGAGACGATGACCAGATTGTGCTTGTCCGACGGATGGAGTCCGCCCCGGTTGAGGCTGCTCGCCCGGCTCCAGTGCTCGTAGCCGGTGCCGGCCAGCAGGCGGTCGAGCGCGGTGAACAGCCGCGGCCCGCTCTTGGTGGCCGGATGGGTGTTGACCTCCTGCAGGCACAGCACGTCGGCGCGCAGCCGCAGGAACTGGGGCCGCAGCACCGCCAGCCGGTCCTCGAAATCCATGCCGCCGCCCGGACGGTCGTCCAGGTTCTCCAGATTGAAGGTGGCGATGCGCAGTCGGGTCACGGAAAACCTCCAGGTCCCGAGGAGTCTACATCAAGCCCGCTCCCCCGGCGAGGGGGCGCGCTGGTCGTCCGTCCAGGCTTGTTCCGTCCCGGATGTGGAGTATAGTGGCCGAGGACGGGAACGCAGGGGCGGGGGACCCGATGGCATCGATCGCGTGGAGCGAAGCTTTCAGCGTGGGCAATCCGCTGCTGGATTCCGACCACCGCATCCTGATCGACCTGCTGGCCCAGCTCTTCGACGCCACCGACACCGGCCAGAGCCACGACGTGGTCGGCAGCGTGCTCTCGGCGCTTTCCGAATATGCAGAGCATCATTTTCGCCGCGAAGAGGCTATGATGGCCGCCTCCGGCTATCCCGAGGCGGACGCCCACAAGGCCGAGCACCGGCGGCTGGAGGCCCATGTCCGCGACATCTGCGCCCGATACCGGGGGGGAGAGCGCGGCGCCCTGAACGAACAGGTTGTGGAATTCCTCAAGAAGTGGTTGACCGAGCACATCCAGGTTACGGATAAATCATACAGGCCGTGGGTCGAGCGGGTGGTTGATGGCGGAGCAAGGCCGCCATCGGTGACATTAGGGGATGCCAGACAGTCATGACGACCGAGCGCAAATTGTTCACGGCCGAGATCAAGCGGCTTCAGGCCCGCGGCGAGGCCGCCCCCAGCGCCTCCAGCTCCGAGGTCCTCAAGGCCATCACCGACCTTCGCGCCGACATCCGGGGCCTGGAATCCCTGATCCGTGGCGATGCCCCGCCGCCGGTGGCCGTGGCCGTGGTCGATGACGTGCTGCCCCAGAAGGCCGCCGAGGTCTCCATGCTGAAGACCGAGCTGCGCGCCCTGGCCGTCTGCATCGAGCACACCAAGGCGGAAATCGCCGCCTTGCGCCCCAAGGACGCCGACGACGACCGCCTGATGGCCGTCACCTTCGAACTGGACGCCATCGTGTCCTCCACCGAGCGCGCCACCGAGGACATCCTGGAAGCCGCCGAGAAGATCGAGACCATCGGCAAGGAAATCCGGGCGCATGCCGCCGATTCCTATGTCGGCCGCCTGGTCGAGGACATCAACGACACGGTCAGCACCATCTTCGAGGCCTGTAATTTCCAGGACATTACCGGCCAGCGCATCACCAAGGTGGTCAAGACCCTCAAATACGTCGAGGCCCGCATCAACGCCATGATCGAGATCTGGGGGCCGGAGAACATCTCCGACGTGTCGCCCAAGATCTTCGAGGAGCACAAGGACGACGATTCCAAGCTGCTCAACGGCCCGGCCCTGGAAAACCAGGGAATCTCCCAGGACGAGATCGACAAGCTGTTCGGGTAAACACCCATGTCATCCGACCCGGCATAAATATAGCGACAATAAAGGCCCCCACGATCCGGGGGCCTTTTCTTTTGAACGTCATTCACACTTCGCGGCACTTGACCTGGGCATTCCAGGCCCTAAAGTGGGCCCGCGTCAGACGGCCGGACGGCCGCCCTCGGACCTTGCGTCCGGGGGAGGAAAGTCCGGGCTCCACGGAAACACGGTGCCGGATAACGTCCGGCGGGGGCGACCCCAGGGAAAGTGCCACAGAGAGCAAACCGCCCGTTCCCGGACTTCGGTCCGGCAGCGGGTAAGGGTGAAAGGGTGCGGTAAGAGCGCACCGCGCGACCGGCAACGGGAGCGGCACGGTAAACCCCACCGGGAGCAAGACCAAATAGGGACGGCACTGTTCTTGGCCCACCAAGGACGAAACGCGTTTCCGCGTCGCCGTCCGGGTCGGTCGCGAGAGGCGCCCGGTAACGGGCGTCCCAGATGAATGGCCGTCACCCGCCTTCGGGTGGGGACAGAACCCGGCTTACAGGCCGTCTGACGCTTTTTCCCACGAAATCCCAAATCGCCCAAAACCGCCACACCACCGTCACCGGCGCGATGTTCACGGTATACCCCTGTGAACACTTTCACACATGGATTTTTGCTCTTTGTGAAAAAACGGTAAATATCAACGCGCTGCGAGGCGATCCTCGAGTACTTTAATAGATATGGTCAAGCATTGTCACTCAACTGCACCGGCCCATGCGATTACTATCCGATTCCATTGACTCCCATGATTTCCCATGATATCCCATTAATCACCATCCCATCGGGGCCCACAGGCTTATTGTGTCCCGCGAGATGGCCAAGGGGTTTCGGGCACAGCAAGCGGAAGGCGGACGAGGGTGGCACTCTTCCTCTCCACATTCGTCAATCGGGTCGACAAGAAGGGCCGGGTCTCAGTCCCGGCGACCTTTCGCGCCGCCCTGGCCGCCCAAACCTTCGCCGGCATCGTCTGCTACCGCTCGTTCACCAACGCCTGCATCGAAGGCTGCGGCATGGATTTCATGGAGCGCCTGTCCGACGGCGCCCAGAGCTTCGACGCCTTCTCCGCCGAGCAGGAAGACCTGTCCGCCCTGATCTTCGCCGACGCCCGCCAGCTGCCCTGGGACCCCGAGGGCCGCATCGTCCTGCCCGAGGACATCATGGCCCATGCCGGCATCACCGAGTCCGTCTCCTTCGTCGGCAAGGGCCAGACCTTCCAGATCTGGCAACCCGAAGCCTACAAGGCGGTCGAGGCCGAGATCCGCGCCCGCGCCCTGCAGTCGCGCCCCACCCTGCCGCTTCGCCCCAAGGTGACGCCATGAGCGACACCAGCCCCCACATTCCCGTCCTGCTGGCCGAGGTGATCCGGGCGCTGTCGCCCCGGGACGGCGGCGCCTATGTGGACGGCACCTTCGGGGCCGGCGGCTACACCCGCGCCATCCTGGCGGCCGGCACCTGCCGGGTCTGGGCCATCGACCGCGACCCCACCGCCGTGGCGCGTGGCCGCTCCCTGGAGGAAAGCCAGGGCGGCCGTTTCGCCATGATCGAGGGCCGATTCGGCGACATGGACGTCTTGCTGCGTCAGCAGGGTGTCAACCAGGTTGACGGGATCGCGCTGGACATCGGCGTGTCCTCCATGCAGATCGACCAGGCCGAGCGCGGCTTCTCCTTCGCCAAGGACGGGCCGCTGGACATGCGCATGGAGACCCGGGGACCCAGCGCCGCCGACATGGTCAACGACACGCCCGAGGGCGAGCTGGCCGACATCATCTACCGCTACGGCGAGGAGCGGCTGTCGCGCCGGGTGGCCAAGGCCATTGTCGAGGCCCGGCGCGCCAGGCGTTTCGAGCGCACCGGCGAGCTGGCCGAGGTGGTGCGCCGGGTGGTGCCGCGCTCGGGCGACGGCATCGACCCCGCCACCCGCACCTTCCAGGCGCTGCGCATCGCGGTCAACGACGAGCTGGGCGAGCTGGAGCGCGGCCTGGAAGCGGCCGAGCGCCTGCTGGCCCCCGGCGGCCGTCTGGCGGTGGTGACCTTCCATTCCCTGGAGGACCGGGTGGTCAAGGGCTTCCTCAAGTCCCGCTCGGGCGAGGCGGCGCGGCCCTCGCGCCACGTCCCCCAGGCCCAGGGTGCCGGCCCCGCCCCCACCTTCACCCTGGAGACGCGCAAGGCCGTCGCCCCCACCGCCGACGAGGCGCGCGCCAATCCCCGCGCCCGCTCGGCCAAGCTGCGCGCCGCCATCCGCACCGACGCTCCCGCCCGGAGGGCCGGATCATGAGGCGCGGCCTGACCGGAACCATCCTGTGGACCCTGCTGGCCGTCGGCATCGGCGTGGTGCTGTTCGTGGTCAAGTACGAGGTCAAGGACCTGGAGCACCGCCTGGCCGGGCTGAACTCGGAAATTCACCGCAACCAGGAGACCATCCACATCCTCCGGGCCGAGTGGAGCTATCTCAACGACCCGGCCCGCCTGCGCACCCTGGCCGAGAAGCATCTGGGCATGAAGCCGGTGACCCCCACCCAGGTGGCGACGCTGGACACCCTGCCCAAGGACGGCATTCCCGCCACCGGGGTGGTCTACGCCGCCATGTCGCCGGCCAGGATGTCCCTGCCGCCCGCCGCCGCCCAGGCGCCCCGGCCCACGCCGCAGGCCGCGCCGGTCAAGCTGGCAGAAAGCCCGGCCAAGCCCCGCCCGGCCGATACCGCCAAGCCCCAGCCAACCAAGCCGCAGCCCAATAAGCCCGGCACCGGCACCCTGGCCCAGGCGCCCCTTGTCAAACCCCTGGCCCCGCCCGTGGAGGCCCCCGCTCCGGCCGCCGCCAAGGGCAGCCGGAGCATCGTCATTCCGTCGCCCGCCCTGGCGCAGGGCGAGGGAGGCGCGAGGTGAGCATCTTCGCGCCCCGCCGCCACACTCCCGGCTTCCATGCCGGCGACGACCTCCAGGCCGGAGCGGCGCTGCGCCTGGACGGCGTGCGCATGCAGGCCATCGAGACCGGCCGCTCGCGCCTGGTGGTCACCGCCCTGGTGTTCCTGCTGGCCTTCGCCGCCATCGGGGCGCGCATGGTCGATGTGGCCGTCCTCGACCGCAATCCGCCCAAGCCCAACGCCCAGCCCCAGGCCCGCACCAATGAGCTGCAGATGGAGCGGGCCGACATTTCGGACCGCACCGGGGTGCTGCTGGCCTCGTCGCTCCCCACCGTCTCGCTGTTCGCCCGCCCCGAGGATCTGCGCGCCGCCAAGGTCGACATCGAGAATGCCGCCATCCGCCTGGTCACCGTCCTGCCCGAGCTGGACCTGGAGGAGACCATCGAGCGCCTGTCGTCGGGCCGCCAGTTCGTCTACCTGAAGCGCAACCTGACGCCGCGCCAGCAGTTCGACGTCAACAACCTGGGAATTCCCGGGCTCCTGTTCCAGAAAGGCGAGCGCCGCATCTATCCCCACGGGTCGCTGGCCTCCCACGCCGTCGGCGTCACCGATGTGGACAACAAGGGCGTGGCCGGCATCGAGAAGCGCTTCGACAACGCGCTGAAGGAAAGCCGCGAACCGCTGGCGCTGTCCATCGACATCCGCGTCCAGACCATCGTGCGCAACGAGCTGGCCCGGGCGGTGGACGAGTTCTCGGCCGTCGGCGGCACCGGCATGGTGATGGACGTGCGCACCGGCGAGCTGATCGCCATGGTCAGCCTGCCCGATTTCGATCCCAACGACCCGCCCGCCCCCACCGACCCGTCCATGTTCAACCGCGCCACCAAGGGCGCCTACGAGATGGGCTCCACCTTCAAGCTGTTCAACACCGCCATGGTGCTGGATCACGGCAGGGCCAACCTCAATTCCAGCTTCGACGCCACCAAGCCCCTGGTGTTCGGCGGACACACCATCCACGACGACCATGCGCTGAACCGCTGGCTGAGCGTGCCGGAAATCCTCATCCATTCCTCCAATATCGGCTCGGCCCGCATGGCGCTGGACGCCGGCACCGAGGCGCAGCGCGCCTTCATGGCCCGCATCGGCATGCTGCAATCCCCGCCGCTGGAGCTGCCCGAGGTTGGGGCGCCCCTGGTTCCCTCGCCCTGGCGCGAGATCAACACCGTCACCATCTCCTTCGGGCACGGCCTGTCGGTGACGCCGCTGCAATTGCTGGCCGGCACCGCCGCCTTGGTCAACGGCGGCGAATACCACGCGCCCACCCTGCTGGCCCGGGCGCCGGGCGACGCGGTCCCCGCCATCCGGGTGATCAAGCCCAGGACCTCGGAGCAGATGCGCCAGCTGATGCGCATGGTGGTCACCGACGGCACCGGCAAGAAGGCCGACGTTCCCGGCTACGAGGTGGGCGGCAAGACCGGCACCGCCGAAAAGGCCGGGGCCGGCGGATATCGCAAGAAGGCGGTGCTGTCCTCGTTCATCGCCGCCTTCCCCATGGATGCGCCGCGCTACGCGGTGCTGATCATGATCGACGAGCCCCAGGCCACCAGGCAGACCTTCGGCTTCATCACCGCCGGCTGGACCGCGG
The DNA here is from genome assembly GCF_058402745.1 of Paramagnetospirillum sp. NCBI lineage: Bacteria > Pseudomonadati > Pseudomonadota > Alphaproteobacteria > Rhodospirillales > Magnetospirillaceae > Paramagnetospirillum > Paramagnetospirillum sp. Next base: position 14,756 of record NZ_JBZVFI010000014.1, on the reverse strand, counting down.
CGCCCGCCACCGGGCGGGTGATCGCCCAGATCGCGCCGCTGCTGGGGCTGATGCCCAAGACCCTGCCGATTCCCCAGACCACCAAGGGAATCGCCCAGTCCAAGGGAGGCCGTGAAGTTGCGGCGGTTGAGTGACATGACGGCGACCGCGCCTGCCCGCGACGTGACCATTTCCGGGCTCACCGCCGATTCGCGCGCGGTCCGTCCCGGCTGGCTGTTCGCCGCCCTGCCCGGAACCAAGGCCGACGGCCGCGCCTTCGTCAAGGACGCCGTCGCCGCCGGCGCCGTGGCGGTGCTGGCCCCCGAGGGGTCCCACCTGGACCTGCCGCCCCAGGTGGTGCTGGTCACCGATTCCAACCCCCGCCGCCGCTTCGCCCTGATGGCCTCGGCCTTCCATGGCGCCCAGCCCCGGGTGATGGCCGCCGTCACCGGCACCAACGGCAAGACCTCGACCGCCGAGTTCTTCCGCCAGATCATGACCCGTCTGGGCCACGCCTCGGCCTCCATCGGCACGCTGGGCATCACCGCGCCGGGCTGGGACAATGAAGGCGGCCTCACCACCCCCGATCCCGCCGGGCTGCACGCCGACCTCGCCCGGCTGGCCGGCATGGGCGTCACCCACGCCTGCATGGAGGCGTCGAGCCACGGCCTCGACCAGCACCGCCTGGACGGGGTGAAGCTGGCGGCAGCCGCCTTCACCAACCTGACGCGGGACCATCTCGACTACCACGCCGACATGGCTTCCTATGCCGAGGCCAAGCTGCGCCTGTTCGCCGAACTGCTGCCCGAAGACGCCACCGCCGTGATCAACGCCGATTCCGATCTGGCACCCCGCGTGGTCGAGTTGTGCGCCAAGCGCGGCATCGCCGTGCTGGGCTATGGCCGCGCCGCCAACGACCTGCGCCTGATGGCGGCGCGTCCCACCCCGGCCGGCCAGGACCTGGACCTGGAGATCATGGGCCGCGCCGTGACCGTCCACCTGCCGCTCGCCGGCCGCTTCCAGGCCGACAACGCCCTGGCCGCCCTGGGTCTGGCCCTGGCCTGCGGTGCCGATCCGGTGAACGCGCTGATCGCCCTTGGCCATCTGGACGGCGTGCCCGGTCGCCTGCAGAAGGTGGCGGAGCGCTCCAACGGCGCTTCCATCTACGTGGATTACGCCCATACCCCCGACGCCCTGGAGACGGTGCTGAAGGCGCTGCGCCCCCATGCCGCCCGCCGTCTGGTGGTGGTGTTCGGCTGCGGCGGCGACCGCGACCCCGGCAAGCGCCCGCTGATGGGCGCCATCGGCTGCCGTCTGGCCGACGCCATGATCGTCACCGACGACAATCCCCGCTCCGAGGACCCGGCCGCCATCCGCGCCGCCGTGCGGGGCGTCTGCCCGGCCGGCATCGAGATCGCCGACCGCCGGGACGCCATCCGCGCCGCCGTGGCCGGGCTGCAGAAGGGCGACGTGCTGGTGATCGCCGGCAAGGGCCACGAACGCGGCCAGATCGTCGGCGCCACCGTGTTGCCCTTCGACGATGCCGACGAGGCCCGCGACGCGGTACGTCTGAGCGAAGGAGGCGCATCGTGATGACCCGCCCCCTGTGGACTTCGGCCGAAGTGGTCGCCGCCGTGGCCGGCACTCCGTCCGGCCCCGCCTGGGAAGCCGGCGGCGTGTCCATCGACAGCCGCACCGTCCGGCCCGGCGACCTGTTCATCGCGCTGGAAGGCCCCAATCACGACGGCCACGACCACGTGGCCTCGGCCCTGGCCGGCGGCGCGGCCGCCGCCATCGTCCACAAGCTGCCCCCCGGCGCCCACGATGACGCGCCCCTGGTGCTGGTGCGTGACACCATGGCGGCCCTGCAGGACCTGGGCGTGGCGTCGCGCGCCCGCTCGGCGGCCCGCATCGTCGCGGTCACCGGCAGCGTCGGCAAGACCGGCACCAAGGAGATGCTGGCCCTGGCGCTCTCCGACCAGGGGCTCACCCATTACAGCGTCGGCAGCTTCAACAACCACTGGGGCGTGCCGCTGTCGCTGGCCCGCATGCCCGCCGGCGCCCAGTACGCCATCTTCGAGATCGGCATGAACCACCCCGGCGAGATCACTCCCCTGGTGCGCATGGTGCGCCCCCACGTGGCGGTGATCACCACCGTCGAGATGGTCCACATGGAGTTCTTCACCTCCACCGCCGAGATCGCCGCCGCCAAGGCCGAGATCTTCGACGGCATCGAGGCGGACGGAATCGCCGTGCTGCCCCGCGACAACGCCCACTTCGCCTTCCTGGCCGAAAGCGCCGCCAGGGCGGGAATCACCGACATCCGCAGCTTCGGCAACCACATCGAGGCCACCGCGCGGCTGCTGGACTGCGCCGTCGATCCCCAGTCCACGGCGGTGTTCGCCCTGGTGGCCGACCAGCCGCTGTCCTACCGGGTGGGCGTGGCCGGGCGGCAATGGGCGATGAATTCCCTGGCGGTGCTGCTGGCCGCCGAGGCGCTGGGCGCCGACGTCAACCCGGCCGCCCTGGCGCTGGCCGCCATGGCGGCGCCCAAGGGACGGGGCCAGCGCCGCCGGATCGAGATCGAGGGCGGCAGCTTCGAACTGATCGACGAAAGCTACAACGCCTCGCCGGTCTCCATGAAGGCGGCCATCGCCATGCTGGCCTCGGTGCGCCCGGCCAAGGGCGGTCGGCGCATCGCCGTGCTGGGCGACATGCTGGAACTGGGCCCCCAGGGGCCGGCGCTGCACGCCTCCATCGCCGAAGCCGCCGAAAGCTGGAACATCGACCTGGTGTTCACCGCCGGCACCCTGACCGCCCATCTGCAGGGTGCGCTGGCCGAGCACCGGCGCGGCGGGCACGGGGCGGATTCGGACGCCGTCGCGGCGCTGGTGAAGGCCGCGTTGCGGCCGGGCGACGTGGTGATGGTCAAGGGTTCGGCGGGCAGCCGGATGGGACGTGTGGTCAACGCTCTGGCCGAAGGGGGCCGCTGAATGCTGTACAATCTCCTCTACCCCCTGGCCGACCAGGTTCCGGTCTTCAATCTGTTCAAGTATCTGACCTTCCGCACGGGCGGCGCGGTGCTGACCGCGCTGATCGTCGCCTTCCTGGTGGGGCCGCGCATCATCGCCTGGCTGCGCCAGTGGCAGAAGCAGGGCCAGCCCATCCGCGCCGACGGCCCCGAATCCCATCTGCTGACCAAGAAGGGCACGCCCACCATGGGCGGCTTCATGATTCTGCTGGCGCTGTCGGTCTCGACCCTGCTGTGGGCCGATCTGCGCAACCAGTACGTCTGGATCGTGCTGCTGGTGACGCTGGGCTACGGGTTGATCGGCTTCTGGGACGACTACCTCAAGGTGTCCAAGAAGAACCCCAAGGGCGTGCCGGGCAAGGCCAAGCTGGTGGCCGAGATCGCCATCGCCCTGGCCGCCGCCGCCTGGGTCTGGAGCCTGCAGCGCGAGCCCCTGGCCGGCGCCCTGGCGGTGCCGTTCTTCAAGACCGTGCTGCTGCAGCTGTCGTGGTTCTACCTGCCCTTCGCCGTGTTCATCATCGTCGGCGCCGGCAACGCCGTGAACCTCACCGACGGGTTGGACGGGCTGGCCATCGTGCCGGTGATGATCGCGTCGGGCGTGTTCGCCATCTTCTCCTATCTGGTCGGCCATGCCGTCTTCGCCAACTACCTGCAGATCCACTACGTCTCGGGCTCGGGCGAGCTGGCGGTGTTCTGCGGCGCCCTGGTGGGGGCGGGTCTCGGCTTCCTGTGGTTCAACGCGCCGCCCGCCATGGTGTTCATGGGCGACACCGGATCGCTGGCCTTGGGCGGCGCGCTGGGCGCCATTTCCGTGGTCACCAAGCACGAGCTGGTGCTGGGCATCGTCGGCGGCCTGTTCGTGCTGGAGACCGTCTCGGTGATCGTCCAGGTGGCCTCGTTCAAGCTGACCGGCAAGCGGGTGTTCCGCATGGCGCCGCTGCACCATCACTTCGAGAAGAAGGGCTGGGCCGAACCCACCGTGGTCATCCGCTTCTGGATCATCGCCACCATCCTGGCCCTGGCCGGGCTGGCCACCCTGAAGCTGCGCTAGAGGACCCGGCCATGATCCCCGTCCCCTTCCTCAAAGGTAAGCGCGTTCTGGTGATGGGCCTGGGCAAGTCCGGGACCGCCACGGCGCTTGCCCTGCTGGCGTCGGGGGCCGGGGTGATGGCCTGGGACGACGGCGAGGCGGCGCGCAAATCGGGCGCCGAGGCCGGCATCCCCATCCGCGACCCCGCCCTGATCCCGCTGGAAAAGGCCGATCTGGTGGTGTGGAGCCCGGGCATTCCCCATACCCATCCCCAGCCCCACCCCATCGCCGAGCGGGTCAAGGCGGCGGGCGTGCCGCTGGTCTGCGACGTGGAACTGCTGGCGCTCGCCAAGGCGGGGGCGCGCATGCTGGCGGTGACGGGGACCAACGGCAAGTCCACCACCACCACCCTGCTGACCCACGTGCTGGACGAATGCGGCATCTCGGCCGCCGCCGGCGGCAACCTGGGCACCGCCGCCCTGGACCTGCCCGAGCTGCCGGGCGACGGGCGCTACGTGCTGGAGCTGTCCTCCTACCAGCTGGAGCTGACCCACAGCCTGAAGCTGGGGGTCGCCATCCTGTTGAACATCACCCCCGACCATCTGGGCCGCCACGGCGGCATGACCGGCTACATCGCCGCCAAGCGCCGGGTGTTCGACTTCCTCACCCCCGGCGGCGCGGCGGTGATCGGCGTCGATGACGGCCCCTGCCGTTCCATCGCCGCCGAGCTGTCGCGCATGGGGCATCGGGTGCTGAAGGTGTCGGTGGAGCAGGTGCTGCCCGAGGGCTATTCCGCCCCCGACGGCGTGCTGCACGAGCATGGCAAGCCCGTCTGCGATCTCAAGGACGTTCCCAGCCTGCCCGGCCGCCACAACTGGCAGAACGCCTGCGCCGTGTTCGCCGCCGCCCGGGCCGAAGGCCTTTCCCCCAAGCAGATCGCCGCCGCGCTGGCCACCTATCCCGGCCTCGCCCATCGCCAGGAGCTGGTGGGCAGCGACCACGGCATCGACTGGATCAACGATTCCAAGGCCACCAACGCCGACGCGGTGGAAAAGGCCCTGGTCTGCTACGAGCACATCTACTGGATTCTGGGCGGCCAGGCCAAGGAAGGCGGCATCGGTTCGCTGGAGAAGCATTTCGGCCGCATCCAGCACGCCTTCCTGATCGGCGAGGCCACCGAATCCTTCGCCGCCGCCCTGGAGGGCAAGGTGCGCTTCACCCGCTGCGGCACGCTTGCCAACGCGGTGGCCGCCGCCCGCAATCTGGCGGTGTCCGACGACATCCCCGGCGCCGTGGTGCTGCTGTCGCCGGCCTGCGCCTCGTGGGACCAGTTCAAGTCGTTCGAGCATCGCGGAGATACCTTCCGCGAGCTGGTCCACGCCTTCGCCGAAGGGGGGGATGCATGAGCGACCGCGCTTCCCTCCGTTTCCCAAGGCCGTCATGCCCGGACTTGATCCGGGCATCCATGGCCCCCCGGGTCAAGCCCGGGGGTGACGGGAATATGTTGATCGACGGAGGCGCTCCATGAGCGTCACCTTCGGCCGCACCGACACCTCCGTCCTGGGCCGCTGGTGGTGGACCGTCGACCGCTGGACCATCGCGGCGCTGTTCCTGCTGGTCGCCGTGGGCGCCATCCTGACCATGGCCGCCAGCCCGGCGGTGGCCGAGCGCATCGGGGCGCAAAGCTTCCATTTCGTGCGCCGCCAGTTCGTCTTCCTGGCGCCCGCCATCATCATCATGCTGGGGGTGTCGCTGCTGACCCCGAAGCAGGTGCGGCGCATGGCGGTGATCGGCCTTTTGGCCTCCATCGTGCTGCTGGCCCTGGTGCCGGTGCTGGGCGGCGAGATCAAGGGCGCCAAGCGCTGGCTCAACGTCGCCGGCATCTCCATTCAGCCCTCGGAATTCGTCAAGCCCATGTTCGCCGTGGTCGCCGCCTGGATGTTCGCCTCGGCCCGGCTGGACCCCGCCTTCCCGGGACGCGTCATCGCCACCGCCCTGTTCGGGGTGGTCGCCGCCCTGCTGGTCATCCAGCCCGACGTGGGCCAGACCGCCATCCTGACCGCCATCTGGGGCACCCAGTTCTTCCTGGCCGGGCTGCCGCTGATCCTGGTGATCGCCATGGGACTGGCGGCGCCCATCGGCATCGTCGGCGCCTATTACGCCTTTCCCCACGTCCAGGCCCGCTTCGACAAGTTCCTCGATCCGTCGGGCAGCGGCGCCTATCAGGTCACCACGGCGCTCAACGCCTTCAAGAACGGCGGGCTGTTCGGCCGCGGCCCCGGCGAGGGCCGGGTCAAGCTGGTGCTGCCCGACGCCCATACCGACTTCATCCTGGCGGTGGGTGGCGAGGAATTCGGCGTGGTGCTGTGCCTGTTCGTGGTGATGCTGTTCGGCTTCATCGTGCTGCGCGGCTTCTCGCGCATCCACAAGGAGGACAACCTGTTCGTGGTGCTGGCCACCGCCGGCCTGCTGGTGCAGTTCGGCCTGCAGGCCATCGTCAACATGGCGTCGACGCTGCGCATGATGCCGGCCAAGGGGATGACCCTGCCGTTCATCTCCTATGGCGGCTCGTCCATGGTGGCGCTGGCGCTCGGCATGGGCATGGTGCTGGCCTTGACCCGTACCCGCTACGGCCGGGAGGGCATGGAAGCATGAGCAAGCCCCTGATCGCTCTCGCCGCCGGTGGGACCGGCGGCCACGTCTTCCCCGCCGAGGCCCTGGCCAGCGTGCTGCTGGATCGCGGCTACCGGCTGGCCCTGATCACCGACAAGCGCGGCGCGGCCTATGGCGGCACGCTGGGCAAGCTGGAGACCTTCCGCATTTCGGCCGGCGGCATCGCCGGGCGCGGCAAGCTGTCGGCCCTGCGTTCCGCGCTGGAACTGGGCGTGGGCATCCTCCAGGCCCGCTCCATCCTCAAGCGCATTCAGCCGGCGGCGGTGATCGGCTTCGGCGGCTACGCCTCGGTGCCGGGCATGGCGGCCGCCGCCCTGGCCGGCATTCCCACCGCCATCCACGAGCAGAACGCCGTGCTGGGCCGCGCCAACCGGCTGCTGGCCGGCCATGTGCGCCGCATCGCCACCTCCTTCGCCGAGGTCAGCCACGTGGAGGCCAGGCTGTCGCCCAAGCTGGTCCATACCGGCATGCCGGTGCGCGCCGCAATCCTGGCGCAGCGGGACAATGCCTATCCCGAGATCGCCGCCGCCGATCCCATCGAGCTGCTGGTGCTGGGCGGCAGCCAGGGGGCGCGCATCCTGTCCGAGGTGGTGCCCGCCGCGCTTTCCCGCCTGCCCGAATCCTTGCGCGGGCGCATCCGCATCGCCCAGCAATGCCGGCCCGAGGATCTGGACGGCGTGCGCCGGGCCTATGCCGGCACCGGCATCGACGCCACCCTGGAAAGCTTCTTCGCCGACGTGCCCGAGCGTCTGGCCCGCGCCCATCTGGTCATCGCCCGCGCCGGGGCCTCCACCGTGGCCGAGCTGACCACGCTGGGCCGCCCGGCCATCCTGGTGCCCTATCCCTTCGCCATCGACGACCACCAGACCGCCAACGCCCACGCCGTCGAGGATTTGGGCGGCGCCTGGCTGATGCAGCAGGATTCGTTCACGCCCGAGACCCTGGCGGCCCGTCTCGAGTCCCTGTTCGCCCATCCGGAGGCCCTGGTGCGCACCGCCCAATGCGCCCGCAATTCCGGCCGCCCCGATGCGGCCGAAGCCCTGGCCGATCTGGTGGTCGGGCTGATCCCCAACGAGAGTGGAGCCTGACCCATGCGCACCATGTCGCTGAACATCGGCACCATCCACTTCGTCGGCATCGGCGGCATCGGCATGTCGGGCATCGCCGAGATCCTGCACAACCTGGGCTATACGGTCCAGGGCACCGACATCGCCGACAATTACAACGTCGAGCGGCTGCGCAAGATGGGCATCCGCGTCCATATCGGCCATGCGGCCGAGGCGCTGGGCGACGCCCGCGTGGTGGTGGTGTCCTCGGCGGTCAAGGCCGACAACCCCGAGGTCCAGGCGGCCCGCGCCAAGCTGGTCCCGGTGGTGCGCCGCGCCGAGATGCTGGCCGAGCTGATGCGCCTGAAATCGGCCATCGCCATCGGCGGCACCCACGGCAAGACCACCACCACCTCGCTGATCGCGGCGTTGCTGGACGCCGCCCACCTGGACCCCACGGTGATCAACGGCGGCATCATCAACGCCTACGGCACCAACGCGCGCCTCGGCGCCAGCGAGTGGATGGTGGTCGAGGCCGACGAGTCCGACGGTTCCTTCATCAAGCTGCCGTCCACCGCCGTGGTGGTGACCAACATCGACCCCGAGCACATGGACCATTACGGCACGGTGGACCGGCTGCACGAGGCCTTCCGCACCTTCGTCGAGAACATCCCGTTCTACGGCTTCGCCGCCATGTGCATCGACCATCCCGAGGTCCAGGCCCTGGTGGCCCGGGTGCCCGACCGCAAGCTGGTGACCTACGGCTTCAATCATCAGGCCCTGGTGCGGGTGGACAAGCTGTCCATGGACATCACCGGCGCCCGCTACGACGTGATCATCACCGACCGCGTCACCGGCGCCACCCGGACCATCGCCGACATCCACCTGCCCATGTACGGCGAGCACAACGTGCTGAACTCCCTGGCCGCCATCGCGGTGGCCAACGAGCTGGGCCTGGCCAACGACGTGGTCAAGAAGGCGCTCTCCGGCTTCAAGGGCGTCAAGCGCCGCTTCACCCGCACCGGCGAGGCCAAGGGCGTCACCGTCATCGACGATTACGGCCACCATCCGGTGGAGATCGCCGCCGTCCTGAAGGCGGCCCGCTCCGCCTGCCGGGGCAACGTCATCGCCGTGGTACAGCCCCACCGCTATTCGCGGCTGTCCAGCCTGTTTCCCGAGTTCTGCACCTGCTTCAACGATGCCGACATGGTCATCGTCGCCGACGTCTACGCGGCGGGCGAGAAGCCCATGGAAGGCTTCGACAAGACCTCGCTGGTCAAGGGCCTGCAGGAGCACGGCCACCGCCGGGTGATGCCGCTGGCCGAACCCAAGGCCCTGGCGCCCCTGGTCAATTCCCTGGCCGGCCCCGGCGACATGGTGGTCTGCCTGGGGGCCGGCAACATCACCGCCTGGGCCCATGCCCTGCCGGCCGAACTGGCCGCCCTGCCCGATCCCAGCCCCGGAGGCGCCGAATGATGGCGGCCACCCGGCACCATGACTGGCGCGACGCCCTGCCCCCGGTGCGGGGGAGGATGAGCTTCGACGCGCCCATGGCGCCCTTCACCTGGTTCCGGGTGGGCGGCAACGCCGAGGCGTTGTTCCGTCCCGCCGATCTGGACGACCTGATCGCCGTGCTGGAGGTGCTGCCCGAGGAGGTGCCGGTCACCGTGGTGGGCGTCGGCTCCAACCTGCTGGTGCGGGACGGCGGCGTGCCGGGCATGGTGATCCGTCTGGCCGGCCCCTTCGCCACCATCGACGTGGCGGGCGACACCATCACCGCCGGAGCGGGCGCGCTGGACTTGACCGTGTCCCGCACCGCCGAGGAGGAGGGACTGGCCGGGCTGGAATTCCTGTCGGGCGTGCCCGGCACCATCGGCGGCGCGCTGCGCATGAACGCCGGCGCCTTCGGGGGCGAAATGAAGGACGTCACCGTCTCGGCCCAGGCCCTGGACCGCCAGGGCAATCTGCAGATCCTGGGTCCGGCGGAGCTGGGCTTCACCTATCGCCGCTGTGCCGTGCCCGAGGGCTGGATCTTCCTGTCCGCCTCGCTGAGGGGCCGCCCCGGCAAGCCCGCCGACATCGCGGCACGCATGGCCGAGATCGCCAGGGCCCGCGAGGAGGCGCAGCCGGTCAAGGTGCGCACCGGCGGCTCCACCTTCGCCAATCCCGAAGGCCACAGCGCCTGGAAGCTGATCGACGCCGCCGGCTGCCGGGGCCTGACCCTGGGCGGCGCCCAGGTGTCGGAGAAGCACTGCAACTTCCTCCTGAACACCGGCGACGCCACCGCCGCCGACATCGAGGACCTGGGCGAGGAAGTCCGGCGCCGGGTCAAGGAAACCAGCGGCATCGACCTGCATTGGGAAATCCGCCGCGTCGGAGTGAGGAGGGACCCGCCATGAGCGTGCGCGCCGTCCACTCCGCCCGTCACCCCGAGCGGATGCGAGGGGTCTCCGTCTGCCCGGTCCTTACCAACGTCCCCGCGCCGCGCCAGGATGAGATCCTTCGCGGAGCCTGTCCTCGGACGGCCCTTTGGGCCGATCCGTGGGCTCAGGATGACAGCCTTTCGGGAGCCTCCTTATGAGCAAGCGCGTCACCGTCCTGATGGGGGGAGCCTCGGCCGAGCGCGACGTCAGCTTGCGCTCGGGGGCCGCCGCCGCCAAGGCACTGGAGCAGGCCGGGTTCGAGGTCGCCCTGGTGGATTGCGGCCGCAACCCGGCCGAACTGGTGCGCGCCATCACCGAGACCAAGCCCGACGTGGTGTTCAACGCGCTGCACGGCCGCTTCGGCGAGGACGGCTGCGTCCAGGGCGTGCTCAACCTGCTGGGCGTGCCCTATACCCATTCCGGCCTGCTGGCCTCGGCGGCGGCCATGGACAAGGCCTTCGCCCGCGCCCTGTTCGCCAGTGCCGGCATTCCCGTGGCCGAGGGCCGGGTGATCACCCGCGCCGACAGTAACGGCCCCGACCCGCTGCCCCGCCCCTTCGTGGTCAAGCCCCTCAACGAAGGCTCGTCGGTCGGCGTGTTCATCGTGCGCGAGAACCAGCCTTCGCCGCTTCCCGGCTGGCCGTTCGATGCCGACGAGGTGCTGGTGGAAAGCTTCATTCCCGGCCGCGAGCTGACCGTCGCCGTCATGGGTGACCGCGCCCTGGGCGTGCTGGAGATCACCTCGGACCACGGCTTCTATGATTACGAGGCCAAGTACGCGCCGGGCGGCTCGCGCCACATCATGCCCGCCCCCATCCCGGAAGCCGATTACGCCGAGGCCTGCCGTCTGGCGGTCGCCGCCCACAAGGCGCTGGGCTGCCGCGGCGTGTCCCGCGCCGATTTGCGTTACGACGACACCAATCCGGGCCAGCCGCCCCGTCTGGTCATGCTGGAGGTCAACACCCAGCCCGGCATGACCGGCACATCGCTGGTCCCCGAGATGGCCGCCCATCAGGGAATCAGCTTCCCCGATCTGGTGCGGTGGATGGTGGAGGAGGCGCGATGCGACTGAGCCCTGCCGACATCGTCATCACCGCCGACGACCGCCCGGGCGTCCACCGGGCGCCCCGCCAGATCTCGGCCAAGCGCGAGGCGGCGGCGGCTCCGGCGCGCCCCAAGGCCAAGCGCCGCCTGCCCCGCCTGCGCCTCGACCTGAGCCCGCTGCAGAAGCTGGCCGGCGCCGGCCTGCTGCTCACCGTGGTGGCGGTGGGCGGGCTGGCGCTGTGGCATTCGGGCAAGCCCCAGCGTCTGGTGCGCGACGCCGGCGAGGCCTTCCTGGCCCGCAGCGCCGAGGCCGGCTTCCAGGTGGCCGACATCACCGTGACGGGTCGCCGCCGCACGCCCTCCGAGCAGCTGGTCACCGCGCTGGGCGCCCGCTACGGCGACCCCATCCTGGGCGTGGACATCGCCGCCGCCCGGGCGCGCATCGAGGCGCTGCCCAGCGTGCGCGCCGCCGCCATCGAACGCCGCCTGCCCGGCGCCATCCACCTGTCCATCGTCGAGCGCGAACCGGTGGCCCTGTGGCAGACCGACAGCCGCTTCGTGCTGGTGGACCGCGACGGCCACCGCATCCCCGGCGCCATCGAGGGCTTCGAGGACCTGCCCCTGGTGGTGGGCGAGGGCGCGCCGGCGCGAACCGACGAACTGTTCGCCCTGCTGGCCACCGAGCCCGAGCTGGCCGCCCGGGTCAAGGCCGCCATCCGGGTGGGCAACCGCCGCTGGAACATCAAGCTGGACGACGTGGAGAAGGGCCTGGAGGCCCGCCTGCCCGAACTGGACACCGAGGCCGCCTGGCACCGGCTGGCCGAGCTGGAGAAGACCCGGGCGCTCTCGGGCAAGCAGATCACCATGATCGACCTGCGCGTCCCCGACCGCCTGGTGCTGAAAAGCGCCCGCGAGCCGGCGGCGGTCAACACCGCCTCGGCCGAATCCCTTTCCCCCCTGCCGAGGGAGCGCTGATCATGGCGGCGCGCAACGGACTCGTCGCGGCGCTGGACGTGGGCACCACCAAGGTGTGCTGCTTCATCACCAAGGTCCAGGACGACGGTTCCCCCCGCATGGTGGGCATCGGCCATCAGGTGGCGCGCGGCATGCGCAACGGCGCCGTGGTGGACATGGAAGAGCTGGAAACCTCCATCCGCGCCGCCGTCGAGGCCGCCGAGGAGATGGCCAACGATCAGGTCCGCGCCGTGGCCATCAACATCTCGGGCGGCCATCCCGGTTCGGCCAACGTCAAGGTGGAGGTGGCCATGAACGGCCACGCCGTCAACGAGGCCGACATCCGCCGCATGCTCGAGCACGGCCGCGCCCACCACGAAAGCCCCGACCGCGAGCTGATCCACGCCATTCCCGTGGACTACACCATCGACGGCAACGAGGGCATCAAGGACCCGCGCGGCATGTTCGGCGACCGCCTGGGCGTCGCCATCCACGTCATTTCGGCCGGCATCGGCCCGGTGCGCAACCTCTCCACCGTGGTCAACCGCTGCCATCTCGACATCGAGGCCCGCGTGGTCAGCCCCTACGCCTCGGGCCTCGCCTGCCTGGTGGAGGACGAGAAGGAGCTGGGCGTCACCTGCATCGACATGGGCGGCGGCACCACCTCCATCGCCGTGTTCCTGGGCGGCCAGCTGGTCCACACCGACGTCATCGCCGTGGGCGGCGCCCACGTCACCAGCGACATCGCCCGCGGCCTGTCCACGCCGGTGGTGCATGCCGAGCGCCTGAAGACGCTCTACGGCTCGGTGATCCCCTCGGCGTCGGACGACCGCGAGATCCTGAAGGTGCCGCTGGTCGGCGAGGACGAGGACGGCGCCTCCAATCAGGTGCCGCGCTCCATGCTGATCCAGATCATCCAGCCCCGGCTGGAGGAGACCTTCGAGCTGGTGCGCTCGCATCTGGAACAGGGCGGCTTCGACAAGCTGGCCGGGCGCCGCGTGGTGCTGACGGGCGGCGCCAGCCAGATGCAGGGCGCCCGCGATCTGGCCGGCATGGTGCTGGACAAGCAGGTGCGGCTGGGCAAGCCCATGGGGCTGCACGGCCTGCCCGAGGCTACCGGCGGCCCCGCCTTCTCCACCTGCGCCGGACTGATCCGCTATGCGCTCGCCCACGCCCCCGCGCCATCGCGGGGCAAGAAGGCGGGGGCGCGCGGCGACGGCGCATCGGGCTGGGGACGACTCGGCTCGTGGCTCAAACGGAATTTCTGACCTTTCTCAAGTTCAAACCGGCCGGCAACGAATCGGCCAAACAGCGCGGAGGACCTGGACATGCTGACTTTCCTTCCCGGGGCTCACCAAGAGCTCAAGCCTCGCATCACCGTGATCGGTGTCGGCGGCGCCGGCGGCAACGCCGTCAACAACATGATCCTGTCGCGGCTTGAGGGCGTCGAGTTCATCGTCGCCAACACCGATTCCCAGTCGTTGGGCCAAAGCCGCACCGAACGCCGCATCCAGCTGGGCAATCAGGTCACCCAGGGCTTGGGCGCCGGCTCGCGTCCCGACATCGGCCGCGCGGCGGCCGAGGAAAGCCTGGAAGAGATCCTGGGCCAGATCGGTGGCGCCAACATGGTGTTCATCACCGCCGGCATGGGCGGCGGCACCGGTTCGGGCGCCGCTCCCGTCATCGCGCGGGCGGCGCGCGAGCAGGGCATCCTGACCGTGGGCGTGGTGACCAAGCCCTTCCACTTCGAGGGCGCGCACCGCATGCGCACCGCCGAGGGCGCCATCGAGGAGCTGCAGCAGTTCGTCGACACCCTGATCATCATCCCCAACCAGAACCTGTTCCGGGTCGCCACCGAGCGCACCACCTTCGCCGACGCCTTCAAGATGGCCGACGACGTGCTGTATTCCGGCGTGCGCGGCGTCACCGACCTGATGATCATGCCCGGCCTGATCAACCTGGACTTCGCCGACATCCGCACCGTGATGAGCGAGATGGGCAAGGCCATGATGGGCACCGGCGAGGCCGAGGGCGACAAGCGCGCCATCGACGCCGCCGAGGCCGCCATCTCCAACCCGCTGTTGGACGACACCTCCATGAAGGGCGCGCGCGGCGTGCTGATCAACATCACCGGCGGCATGGACATGACCCTGTTCGAGGTGGACGAGGCCGCCAACCGCATCCGCGACGAGGTGGACCCCGACGCCAACATCATCTTCGGCTCCACCTTCGACGAGAAGCTGAACGGCAAGATGCGGGTCTCGGTGGTCGCCACCGGCATCGCCTCGGAAGCCGCCGCCCAGCCCAAGCCCACCGTCATCTCCCTGGTGACGCCCGCCGCGCCCCCCGCGCCCCAGCCGGCCGTTTCCCGTCCCGTCGCCGCCCAGGTCCAGGCGCCGGTCTTCCGGCCCCAGACCGCCGCCCAGGCCGCTCCGGTCTCGGCCCCGGCCGCCGCTCATGCCGCCCAGCCCCAGCCGGCCATGCGCCCCGCCGCCCAGCTCCAGCCCGAGCTGGACATCGGCCGTCCCGAGCCGGTGATCCGGCCCGAGCCGGTGGTCAGGACCGAGCCCGCCCTG
>NZ_JBZVFI010000013.1:0-68766 GCF_058402745.1 Paramagnetospirillum sp. | reverse complement strand
CGTGGCGCTGCATCGCGAGCGCCGCGCCGGTGAACTGGTCCGCCAGCTGATCGGCGAGCTGGCCGGCCACGGGACGCCACCGGCGGCCGTGGGTGGCGGGGCCGGCCGACATGGGGGGTTCTGAGGACAGGATCGGCGCCGAAGCTGGATGCCCCCCATAACCTGCCGCTGCACGCCTGGTGCTTCGGCGAGAACCAGGGGCGCTACGTGCTGGAAGTCTCCGACAACGACCTGGCCAGCGTGCTGGAAGAGGCGGCGGAGCACGACACCACCGCCCGCGTCATCGGCAAGACCGGCGGTTCGGTGATCAGCGTCGGCGGTCGCGCCGTGCCGGTCTTCGAACTGGCCGAAGCCAACGAAGCCTGGCTGCCCGCCTATATGGGCGAGGAAATGTCGGGGCATTGAGGTACCCTGCGGAACGCGGTTGATTCGTTCCGATCGGCATGGCCGGGAGGCATCGCCTCCCGGTCAGGGATGGGGCGCACGCCCCGAAGAATTAAACGGGCTCCGTATCAGGGGCTAGACGGAAAACTGTGCGGCGTATACGCCGTGGTCACTGATGGTGCCTGGGGCGAATAGCGTGAGAAGGCTTCCCCGGCCATGGCCTGGGTGGGAGTGAGATTGGAGATGATCCAATCCAATCCTTCCGCCTTGTGGTACAGATTGCAGCTGTTGACGGTTGCCGCTCCCCCGAATGGCGTGTACTGCGTGGAATCCAGGTTGAAGTCACCGGCCAGGATGAACCTGTCCGTGGGGATCTTCATGTTCGCGGTTACAAATCCCTCCACCAATTTGGCGTATTTCTGCCGTTCCGCCACATCCGGAACGTCAATTTGATTGGGGCCATGGTAGTTGAAAATATGAACCTGGGTATGACCGTAAGCGACGCAGCCACTCGTCAGCTTTCGTTGCCAACCGCTCCCATTATATATGTCGTAGTCGAGAAGGCTTACATAATTTATAAGCTTTGATGCCGTAATCTGTCCCTCGGACTTCCAGAATATAATGTCATCCGTAAATCGAATTGTCTCCTGAATATTGTTGTATCCATTTGATTTTAATATTTTTAATACATTTTTCTGTATTTCTACCTTGCTTTTGCTCCATGCTTTTTTGCAGCGCAACCTCCTGCGCGCAAATGATGTCGATATCCGTCACGCCGAACGGCTTCAAGGGCTGAGTCGCGATACGAGAGAAGAATGAGGTCAGGTTGCTGTTATAATTGGGGCGGTAGGTGTCGTGGCCATATGCTTGATTCCAGGTAGCGATGCTGATGGTGCCCATGATGATCACCTCTGAAGGCGAGTGGTTGGAATTAACCAGGATTCGAAGTTGGACGCTTTGGTGTCGAACCGCCTGAAAAACCAGGTTCGATTCCTGATCAATGTATTGGGACATGCCCATGCACCTGGTCGACGCCTGCAGGGCGTCAACCAGATGTCATCGAACCCTAATGGGCTGCTGCGAGGAGGCGGACCGTATGGCGTCCGGCCAGCTGGCTCGGCGTATCTTTCGTTGTGCTGGAGCAGATAAGGCTGGTGGAAAATGTTATGTTGCCGAGTTCGCCCCCGTTTGGTGATTCGGCAATAACTTCGATGGCGTATTCCATTCCTTCCTTCATTTTTGCGGAAAAAATAATTCTGAATTCCTTATCTTTTTTTGTGTCTGACTTTTTGAACATGATTGTTCGCGTAAGGGTGCTTTCGCCTGTCGCGTAAAAGATATCATTTTCATCAACTTTGTTTTTTTCTTCCGCAAGTTGGCAGATGGTGAATTTCGTGCCCTCTGCTGCCCCGCGTCCGTGAATGACGAAGGTGCCGTCGTGTTCCGTTGTCTTGGTGGAGTGGTCGCTATGCGGGGTGTGCGTGAAGTAATAAATAATGGAATGCTTGGTGATTGCGCCTTGCTCATGCTTCACGTTCCGTGTGCCGATATTCGGGTGTTTGGTAATCCAGCTTGTGTATTCGGCCGTGGATGCGAATTCATGAGGAAGCGTCGGGTTTGCCTTCGTGCTTGCCAGCATGACGAAGCAGCAATGCTCTGCGACGCCCTTGGTATCGATTCTGAATGGGCCTGCGACGCCAATGGAATTGGCTGGAATTGAAATCTGATGAATATGTTCCTCGGCGTTGATTTCGTCTTCGGTCGGGTCGTAAAGTGATTCGCTGTCAATATTTGGTAGTGTTCCTCTGTTATTCAGAAGGGCGTTTCGCTCAAGTTGTACGGTTGCTGCCATGAAGAATATGCATACATTGGCGGTGAGCGTGGACTTGGACGTGTTCTTAACGCGGACAAGAGCGTAGTAGTATCGCTCTCCGCGCTTTAAAATATTGACGTTGTGGTCACGATTCCAGTCATCCTTGCTGCCGAAGCTAGTTCTTGTCTTTTCGATATTGCTCAGGCTGTCGAGAATCAGGACGTCTGGCGATTCGCACAGGAACTGCGTACGAGTGGTTGAACCCTCGTCGCTGAGGTCGTCGCGGATGAGCAGATAATCGTCATCGTTCATGGCTCTGCACCCTATGATTGTTAGTATGAATTTATAAACGCTTAAAAAATTAATATATGCGATATTGCATCCTATAAAGAATTAAAAAATTATAAAATTAGTCAAAAAGTGGTTATGTGCCGAGGCGTGCGGATTGCTGGTGTCGGATTGGGTTTCGGTCCATGTGCCGGCCATTGCGCGCGTGAGGAAGGCCCTTCATCCCCTGGGGCCATAGCGCTGTTGCGGGCGCGAAGTGCGCCCCGTATTGTGGGGGGTGGAAGGGGATCATTAGGAAAGATACGCCATGCCCATGGAAGCCAGTGAGATCGAAGCCCTGATTCGCCAGGGGATTCCCGACGCCAAGGTGATCATCGAGGATCTGCGCGGCGACGGCGATCACTACTCGGCCCTGGTGATTTCCGAGGCGTTTCGCGGCAAGAGCCGCGTTGCCCAGCACCAGATGGTCTTCGCCGCCATGCAGGGCAAGATGGGCGGCCAGCTGCACGCCATGGCGCTGCAGACCGCCACGCCCGATAACGCCCCCGATTTCGCCAAGGACTAGGCTGGCGCGCTTGCGCCCCGGCGCCGTGCTGCCTACATCTCAACCACGATCCGTCACGATCATTTCCAAGGAATTTCGACCGATGAACAATCCCGTTTTCGACCGCATCCGCCAGGACCTTGCCGAGAATGATGTGGTCCTCTACATGAAGGGCACGCCCATGTTCCCGCAGTGCGGCTTCTCCGCCGCCGTGGTGCAGGTGCTGACCAATCTGGGCGTCAAGTTCAAGGGCATCGATATCCTGGTCGATCCTTCCTTGCGCGAAGGCATCAAGCAGTTCACCAACTGGCCGACCCTGCCGCAGCTCTACGTCAAGGGTGAGTTCGTCGGCGGCTGCGACATCGTGCGCGAGATGGCCGAATCGGGCGAGCTGAAGCAGCTGATGGCCGACAAGGGCGTCGCCACCGCCTAATTCTGTCCGCCCGATAGAACCGACTGGTCATGTCATCCTGAGGCAAAGCCCACGGCTGTCCGGATTACTTCGGCCAGCACCGGTCTCTTGCCTTGCCCAGGGTTGGTTTGAGATGGCTCCACCGGAATGGGGATACGGAAAAAGCCTCTTCAACCACCAAGACACCAAGGACACCAGGAGGACAGAGCGGATCGCCCCGCCCAACCTCACCGTCATGGCCGGGCATCGTCCCGGCCATCCACGCGGATCCGCTGGAATGCCTCATGAAACAATAGTCCCTGCGGATGGGCGTGGATGCCCGGAACAAGTCCGGGCACGACGCACCTGGAATGTCCTCTTGGTGTCCTTGGTGTCTTGGTGGTGAAAAAACCGTCCGCCAGCACCCAGGCAATTGAACCAGACAGCAGTGGGCAAGGCCGAAGGATCTTTCACGCGATCGCGGCAGCCACTTCAGGCTGAAAGATCCTTCCTTCCTGTGGTCGTCAGGATGACGAATCCATTCAAAACGCGGCCCGGAAGGCGACTTCCGGGCCGCTTTGCCTTAGGAAACGTCCCTGGCATAGGCCTCGAGCGCCGACAGGCCGCTCTCCAGGTCTTCCACCTCCAGGCATTTCTGCATGACGGAATCCGCTCCCTGGGCGATCCAGCCCTGATGCTTGCCGGGGTCCTGTGACCCGGTCATGATGATGACCGGAACGTCCCTCAGCAGCGTGTCCAGCTTCATGTAGATCAGCAGCTCAGAGGCGTCCTCGGACCCCACCTGGCCGTCCAGCAGGACCACGTCGGTGTCGGCGCCGCCGGTCCGTTCGATTCCTTGGTTGAAATGATCCACCGCCCCGTCGATGGAATCGACCCAGGTCACGGCGCAATCGAACACCTGCGCCCCCAGCGCGAATTGCTGCAACCGGGCGTCGGCCACATTGTCTTCGACGATCAGCACCTTGAGGTGTCGCACGATTGCCTTCGCCGGGAGCCCGCTGGGGAATCAATTATAGCGGAAACCACTTGTACGGGAAAGTTTGCCGCCTTACGCACAAAGAACAACGGCCCGGAGTTTCCTCCGGGCCGTGTCGTGTCGCCGGTGGGCGAACCTTAGCGCGAATAGTGCAGCGAATGCGAGTATTGCGCTGTTTCTACTACACTATTTGCGCCAAACAAAGCGGTATGCACTAAATCAGTTATACGCCTTAAGTATCGTCGTCCGCTATCACTCATTTACCGTCAGCCTTTCCGCAGCATGACCAAGCGATCCTTTTTTGCAATGGCCAGGGCCTTGTCCAGCTCGCCCACCTGCACAGCTTCCATCAGCGTTTCAATAACGCTCGCAAGCTGCTCCATCGTGCCAGCCACCACCGCAGTGTTCTCGCCGCTCAACTTCAATGGCCGATTACCATAGCGCAATTCCAGCAGCCAGTTACCGTCAGTGTCCTGCCAAAACCACTGGCGCAGCCGCTTGCTGCGCTCGTATCCAACACGCTCGCCGTTCTCGTCCGTCTTGTATCGCGTCTGCTTCACCGTAAACGCCGTGCCGTCCAGCATGGCCTTAACCAAGCCAAACTGTTCCGCCAAGTTTCCCAGCACCCGTTGCCGCGCATACTGTTCCGCGCTCAAATTTTCCGTCTTGCGCGTTGCAGTGGTCAGTTTCAATTTCGCAAATGCAGTCATGTCCTATACTCCAAGCTGTTCGCTTGCAATACAGTAATGTCTGTGTTGTGCTATCGGTGACCAATATATCTTTAAGTTGCTGTAATCGTTGTCCTATGCAGCGCATTTTAATATAATGTAGTTGTGCCCAATCTGATCAGTTTTTCGGCGGTCGGTTTGTATTATTTCAACCGCCAAGCTCCGCTCGTCGTCACACAGCGCAGTTTCAACTGCGCTGTGTGCATGTAGCTCCCCAAGTTGCTTTGCTGCTGTAATGGGCGTTTCCGACGTGATGCGCGGATCAAAGCGGAGGAGGGAAGTGCAATGCGTTTTTCTGATCGCGCCCCAACTTACGTCACGTAAGTTCGCCCCTATGCCGTTCAGCACCAGCGAAGTGTCGTGTTACACGACAACATCGGCGAACATACAGCATGTATGTTCGCCCCAATGCCGTTCACTGAAGTGTCGGTTTACACGACAACATGCTGGACGTGGACGCAAATCAGCACCGTCCCACCATCACGCTGTCCCAAATTCGCCCACTCAGTTTCTCCAATATCGCCGCGTCCTTGCCGCGCTGTTCCGCCTTCGCCCTGACCAATGCCTTCGTCAAATTTCCAGCCAATGTCAGCATCGTCCGCAGCCCCGCTTGCCGTTGCCGCGCTTTCATGCTGCCATAATAGCTCCGATCACGTCCAAGCCACTTTCTGCTAAAGTCGTATTGACCTTCGGTTAAGTTGTTGGTTTTTAAGATTATATATGCGTTTTGTAATGCGTTCATAATTCCTCCAAATATATTTTTGAATTACCGATATTATTTATGCCAAAGATCATAAATACCGCTGCGCATGTAGCGCGGTTCAAAGAAGGAGTATTGAAAATGGGAACGCAATTATTATGTAAATGTGGGATTTAACGGAGAGTTTGTGCATATAACGCAGCTTGCCCTTTATGCCATTCAAGCCACGCTGCGCTGTTCCGCAGTTCGCCGCGTCCAATAGCGTGTCGCCATGTCCGTCCTCCAGCACGTCACCAAAGAAGATCTAAAATACCGATTTGTGGACAAAGTGGGCGATCACGCTGTCAGCAAAATCCGCCAGCGTGCCTATGTGATCAATGCGTTATGCAGCGATTTGACCGACAAAGACGCAACTGCGCTCGCGTACCGCATCATGCACTGTTCCACCCATCACCCATGCAATCAGCCGTTTTGCCCCATGTGTCGCCATAACCAGCAGCGTAAAGCCAAGGCCAAAATGCTCGCTGCTTTTAGCAATGTGCCAACAAGCCAGTTGCGTTTTCTCACTGTCCTGCACAGTGTCCATTACAATGCCGCCGCAATAGATAGCGATCTTATCAAGCGTGCAAAGCGTTCCGTGCGCAATTTGTTGGACTATATAAAAATCAAAGACGATGTTGATGTGCAAATGATTGGAAGTTTTGAAATTGAAGCTTTCGCTGCAAACGCTGTTTTAAGCGATCGCAAAATAGCTTCATTAAGTGCGATTGGTTTTCAACAAACCAATCAATCGCCGTTTTTTCTTCTGCATTTTCATGCCGTTGTAAATCTCGGGACGCTGTCCGATGCTAAACTGCAATCCATGCTAAAGTCGCCAATTCGCTATCCGCATAGCCATCAAGTTCTTTTGCAACAATTGCATTCCGATAAGTCACAGATTGATAATTTAGAGGCGCTTGCAAGCTACATGTTAAAGTATCGCTTGCAGCATAGTCAGCGTCTAAAATTTGAAGACGATCAAAATGAACAGTACAAGCGAACGTGCTATCAAAGTCTGTATGCCATTCCAATTGCTAAATCAGTCGTTATGTCCGTCAATGCATGTAACAACTTCAACGGTATGTCATTCAAGTTTATGTAATTCGTTTTCGTATTGAAAAGTATTCGTAGAGTTTTATTGTTTTGGAATTGTTGTCTGTGATAAAATATTTTAATTGGATTTAGTGGTTTGTTGGGATTTTATGGAATATGGGAAATTGATATTAAGTAAGTGCTGTATAATACATATACAAACTATAGACCGCCCTAAAAAAGTCCAAGTTCCAAAACATCCAATGTTTCCGCGCTGTCCAGCGTGTTATTTGTTTTTTGAATATTTTTCTGTCAGTAAAATTCATTGCACCGTTATTTTTGTTCAAGGGCTGTCTCAGTTTCATTTGCCGCAGCTTTATATTTTTCCGCTTCTGCCCTCATTTTTATTATATCAGCCTTTATCTGCCCCAATTCAAGTTTCGCCCGTTCCAGCTCCACCTGTTCCCGTTCCAGCGTCGCATCGCTGTAAATCATTGCCATCAATTGCCGTCTCTCGTCGCTTATCGTCTCGCCCCTGCGTTCCTTTTTCCGCACCAGCCAAGCGTCAGCGTCAATTATCTCCCGTGCCTTCATGCCACTATTTATGCAGCGTGATCACCGATCTTTCCAAAATTCTGACCTGGTTGTCGCCGCAATCTGCCCGATCTGTCCCGCCAACATACAGCATGTATGTTCGCCAATTGCCCGCGCCAATCGCTGTCGCATTTCTCATTGGTATGTCTACCTACTGAGCTGCTACGTCCTTCGCATATTCCTCAAAAATGCGCAGTCCTTCTTCAAGCTCTCTGCAATCAAAGCGCCATGCAATCACATGCGCCGCGCCATTATTAAGATACAGCCCCTTGTCATTGTAATCCGTATACCCGCACAGCACTACAGCCGCAGATTGTTCAGTTATGTTCGTTGTGCTCAAATAGCATAAAGCCGCAATTGCATTCATCTCGCTATCAAGTCGTCCAATCAAAATAATATCAGGTAGCAAATTTTTGTTGCTTCTGTTTAATTCGTTCAATTTTGCAAGCGCAACATCTACATTGCACTCCGATGTTATATCGCAGTCGTAGCTCTGCTTGTTAAGCGCTGCCGTAATCAGCGCTATGTTCGCCTTGCTTTCATCAATGATGAAAAACTTCAGTCGCCGCGCCATAGTTCCAACCATAGTCATATAAGTTTTCACCATTACGTATGCCCTAAAAAACCATCGGCATAAAGCGCCAGTCCATGGATTATGCCTTTGTGCAATTAGCCTATCCATTAGTGTTAACTACGCGCCTCTGCCTCCATGCCAGCATAATCACTATCGTTCGCCGTCAAATCAGCTTGTCCGCCGCCAGCGTCGTGCTTACATGCCCATAATGCTGTTCAATCATCAGCACGCTCGTTCCCATGTTCCGCGCCAGCAAGTAAACGTCCGTGCCCCCGTACAGCAGTCTAAACGTCGCGTAGGTGTGTCTCAGGCTATAAAGCGTTCTCGCGTTGCCGTGCCTGTCCGTGTCCAAGCCAGCCGCCGCCATCAAATTCTTAAAGCCCACCTCAAACGTGTGTATGTCCTCGCCGCTGCTGTTCGTAAATAGCCCGTTTCCCTTTGCCCGCGCCTCGTCCAAGTCCTTCCAACCATAATGCGCCAGCAGCTTCTTCAACGTGTTCCGCGCCGCTCGTGTCCCAATCACCGCCCGCTTGCCCGTCTTGCCATCCACCCAAAGCCGCAGCGTTTCCGTTTGCTTGCCGTTGCCCGTGTGTATCAGTTCAACGTCCCGCCAAGTCAGTCCACGCGCCTCACCAACCCGCATGCCCGTTCCAACCAGCAGCCGCACGTAAAGTTCCAAAAGTTGCCTGTCCCGTTTCACACGTGGATGCTCCGCAGATCGCGTGCGCTGCCGTGCCGTCCATATCAGCAGCCTGTATTCCTTCACGTCAAAAAGCGCCGCGCCTATTCGTCTTTGCCCGCTTCGCCTTCATAAACGCCAGTTGCTTCAAAGACCCTTGTTCCAGCCCGTGCTTCAAAATCTGCCGCAACATGCTCTGTTCCATCACCAGCGTTTTCGCCGAAGGCGTTGTCGCCGCCGTCGCTACCTTCCTGTCCGCACCGTAGCCCTTCGTCCAATAGTCCAGCCGCCAGTCGTCGTAATCGTTAAAGTCCGCCGTCGTTATGCTGTCGATCGGTTTTTTGCCGAAAATGGCAGTAAATAACGCTTTAGCGTGCCCTCAACCAGCACCAACCGTCCCTTACTCAAGCGTCCTTCCAGCGTCTCCCGCGTGCCTTGCGCACGTAATCGTCCGCAAGTTGTTTGAATGTTTGATCTTTTAAGGGGTGATTGTTGCGTTGCTTGTAGCGCAGTTCCTCGTACAGCTCCTCCGCCGTCCGCTTCGCCTCCGCCAAGTCCGTCGTTTTCACGCCGCGCCGCACCAGCGCGCGTTCCGTGCCAAGCCTAAAACGCGCCTGCCAAACGCCCCGTTTGTCGCTCGCCAGCGTGTACAGCACACCGACCGCCACGCAGTTCAATTTCACGCTGTCCAACTTCCATAGCCGCACCTTAAAAGTGCCTGTTAGCTACGTGTTAGTCTAGCGTCTTACTATCTAAAGAATTACCTATAAGTCTTTCGCATTATCAGTTGCCAGTTGCCTACGCTCTTCAAAGTCAGTCTTTAGCCGTCTAAGCTCCGCTTCAAAATCGTCAAGCGTCGTTTCCTTGTGCAAGTATATATCAGCTTTCTTTTTGTGGCATAAATACAAGTCTTGTGGGCATCTGTCCTGCACTGCAAGCTTGTCAACTCGCCACGTCTGTGTCCGCACTCTCACCCGTGTTGCGTATTCTCTCAAGTGTTTCACAACCTGAAATAACCGGCATATTTACGTCAAGTATTACACTATGATACGCGCATTCTGTCAACGCAGCTTGCTTCAGCTTATCACTGCCCGTATAGCCGTCCGTCACGTGCTCAACGCTACCGCCAATCCTGCCAGCCTGTAGCGTCAGCTTCGTCAGCGTCGCTTCCGCACGTTGTCGTCAATCTCAGTTCCTTCTCACCGCCCCAGTTGAAACTGCGCTGTGTGACGACGAGCGGAGCTTGTCGGTTGAAATAATACAAACCGACCGCCGAAAATCTGATCAGGTTTAGTACAACTACATTATATGAAAATACGCCGCACAGGACAACGATTACAGTTACTTATAGATAAATCGGTCACTGATAGCACAACACAGACATTACTGTATTGCAAGCGAACAGCTTGGAGTACATAACATGACTGCATTTGCAAAATTGAAACTGACCAATGCAACGCGCAAGACGGAAAATTTGAGCGCGGAACAGTATGCGCGGCAACGGGTGCTTGGAAACTTGGCGGAACAGCTTGGCTTGGTTAAGGCCATGCTGGACGGCACGGCGTTTACGGTGAAGCAGACGCGATACAAGACGGACGAGAACGGCGAGCGTGTTGGATACGAGCGCAGCAAGCGGCTGCGCCAGTGGTTTTGGCAGGACGCTGACGGTAACTGGCTGCTGGAACTGCGCTATGGTAATCGGCCATTGAAACTGAGCGGCGAGAACACTGCGGTGGTGGCTGGCACGAAGGAGCAGCTTGCGAGCGTTATTGAAACGCTGATGGAAGCTGTGACGGTGGGCGAGCTGGACAAGGTGCTGGCAGCTGCGAAGAAGGAACGCTTGGCCATGCTGCGGAAAGGCTGACGGCGCAAAGGTGGTAGATTGCGGCGATACTTTTGGGGTATAACAGGTATGAGGCTGATAGCTTTTTATGGCGTAAAAAGTGCAGCAAAAACAATAAGACACTCGCATTAGCTGCACAATTCGCGCTAACACGCATTACCAAATTCTGCGGTAACGCAGGGTTTGGAACGTGACGAAGAAGCTGTCTGGCACATGGTGCGGGACAGCTTTTTTGTTGGGTGGGTGAGATGACGCAACACGTGCAGAATGCGAGGATACTGATTATTGACGACAACGTTGCGGAAGCGACGCTGACGAAGCTGACGCTACAGGCTGGCAGGATTGGCTGTAGCGTTGAGCACGTGACGGACGGCTATACGGGCATTGATAAGCTGAAGCAAGCTGCGTTGACAGAATGCGCGTATCATATTGTAATACTTGACGTAAATATGCCGGTTATTTCAGGTTGTGAAACACTTGAGATAATACGCAACACGGGTGAAATTGCGGACACATACGTGGCGATTTTGACAAGCTTGCAGTGCAAGACAGATTGCCCACAAGACTTGTATTTATGCCACAAAAAGAAAGCTGATATATACTTGCACAAGGAAACGACGCTTGACGATTTTGAAGCGGAGCTTATACGGCTAAAGACTGACTTTGAAGAGCGTAGGCAACTGGCAACTGATAATGCGAAAGACTTATAGGTAATTCTTTAGATAGTAAGACGCTATACTAACACGTAGCTAACAGGCACTTTTAAGGTGCGGCTATGGAAGTTGGACAGCGTGAAATTGAACTGCGTGGCGGTCGGATTGTGCTGTACACGCTGGCGAGCGACAAACGGGGCATTTGGCAGGCGCGTTTTAGGCTTGGCACGGAACGCACGCTGGTGCGGCGCAGCATGAAAACGACGGACTTGGCGGAGGCGAAGCGGACGGCGGAGGAGCTGTACGAGGAACTGCGCTACAAGCAACGCAACAATCACCCCTTAAAAGATCAAACATTCAAACAACTTGCGGACGATTACGTGCGCAAGGCACAGCGGGAGACGCTGGAAGGACGCTTGAGTAAGGGACGGTTGGTGCTGGTTGAGGGCACGCTAAAGCGTTATTTACTGCCATTTTTCGGCAAAAAACCGATCAACAGCATAACGACGGCGGACTTTAACGATTACGACGACTGGCGGCTGGACTATTGGACGAAGGGCTACGGTGCGGACAGGAAGGTAGCAACAGCGGCGACAACGCCTTCGGCGAAAACGCTGGTGATGGAACAGAGCATGTTGCGGCAGATTTTGAAGCACGGGCTGGAACAAGGGTCTTTGAAGCAACTGGCGTTTATGAAGGCGAAGCGGGCAAAGACGAATAGGCGCGGCGCTTTTGACGTGAAGGAATACAGGCTGCTGATATGGACGGCACGGCAGCGCACGCGATCTGCGGAGCATCCACGTGTGAAACGGGACAGGCAACTTTTGGAACTTTACGTGCGGCTGCTGGTTGGAACGGGCATGCGGGTTGGTGAGGCGCGTGGACTGACTTGGCGGGACGTTGAACTGATACACACGGGCAACGGCAAGCAAACGGAAACGCTGCGGCTTTGGGTGGATGGCAAGACGGGCAAGCGGGCGGTGATTGGGACACGAGCGGCGCGGAACACGTTGAAGAAGCTGCTGGCGCATTATGGTTGGAAGGACTTGGACGAGGCGCGGGCAAAGGGAAACGGGCTATTTACGAACAGCAGCGGCGAGGACATACACACGTTTGAGGTGGGCTTTAAGAATTTGATGGCGGCGGCTGGCTTGGACACGGACAGGCACGGCAACGCGAGAACGCTTTATAGCCTGAGACACACCTACGCGACGTTTAGACTGCTGTACGGGGGCACGGACGTTTACTTGCTGGCGCGGAACATGGGAACGAGCGTGCTGATGATTGAACAGCATTATGGGCATGTAAGCACGACGCTGGCGGCGGACAAGCTGATTTGACGGCGAACGATAGTGATTATGCTGGCATGGAGGCAGAGGCGCGTAGTTAACACTAATGGATAGGCTAATTGCACAAAGGCATAATCCATGGACTGGCGCTTTATGCCGATGGTTTTTTAGGGCATACGTAATGGTGAAAACTTATATGACTATGGTTGGAACTATGGCGCGGCGACTGAAGTTTTTCATCATTGATGAAAGCAAGGCGAACATAGCGCTGATTACGGCAGCGCTTAACAAGCAGAGCTACGACTGCGATATAACATCGGAGTGCAATGTAGATGTTGCGCTTGCAAAATTGAACGAATTAAACAGAAGCAACAAAAATTTGCTACCTGATATTATTTTGATTGGACGACTTGATAGCGAGATGAATGCAATTGCGGCTTTATGCTATTTGAGCACAACGAACATAACTGAACAATCTGCGGCTGTAGTGCTGTGCGGGTATACGGATTACAATGACAAGGGGCTGTATCTTAATAATGGCGCGGCGCATGTGATTGCATGGCGCTTTGATTGCAGAGAGCTTGAAGAAGGACTGCGCATTTTTGAGGAATATGCGAAGGACGTAGCAGCTCAGTAGGTAGACATACCAATGAGAAATGCGACAGCGATTGGCGCGGGCAATTGGCGAACATACATGCTGTATGTTGGCGGGACAGATCGGGGCGGATTGCGGCGACAACCAGGTCAGAATTTTGGAAAGATCGGTGATCACGCTGCATAAATAGTGGCATGAAGGCACGGGAGATAATTGACGCTGACGCTTGGCTGGTGCGGAAAAAGGAACGCAGGGGCGAGACGATAAGCGACGAGAGACGGCAATTGATGGCAATGATTTACAGCGATGCGACGCTGGAACGGGAACAGGTGGAGCTGGAACGGGCGAAACTTGAATTGGGGCAGATAAAGGCTGATATAATAAAAATGAGGGCAGAAGCGGAAAAATATAAAGCTGCGGCAAATGAAACTGAGACAGCCCTTGAACAAAAATAACGGTGCAATGAATTTTACTGACAGAAAAATATTCAAAAAACAAATAACACGCTGGACAGCGCGGAAACATTGGATGTTTTGGAACTTGGACTTTTTTAGGGCGGTCTATAGTTTGTATATGTATTATACAGCACTTACTTAATATCAATTTCCCATATTCCATAAAATCCCAACAAACCACTAAATCCAATTAAAATATTTTATCACAGACAACAATTCCAAAACAATAAAACTCTACGAATACTTTTCAATACGAAAACGAATTACATAAACTTGAATGACATACCGTTGAAGTTGTTACATGCATTGACGGACATAACGACTGATTTAGCAATTGGAATGGCATACAGACTTTGATAGCACGTTCGCTTGTACTGTTCATTTTGATCGTCTTCAAATTTTAGACGCTGACTATGCTGCAAGCGATACTTTAACATGTAGCTTGCAAGCGCCTCTAAATTATCAATCTGTGACTTATCGGAATGCAATTGTTGCAAAAGAACTTGATGGCTATGCGGATAGCGAATTGGCGACTTTAGCATGGATTGCAGTTTAGCATCGGACAGCGTCCCGAGATTTACAACGGCATGAAAATGCAGAAGAAAAAACGGCGATTGATTGGTTTGTTGAAAACCAATCGCACTTAATGAAGCTATTTTGCGATCGCTTAAAACAGCGTTTGCAGCGAAAGCTTCAATTTCAAAACTTCCAATCATTTGCACATCAACATCGTCTTTGATTTTTATATAGTCCAACAAATTGCGCACGGAACGCTTTGCACGCTTGATAAGATCGCTATCTATTGCGGCGGCATTGTAATGGACACTGTGCAGGACAGTGAGAAAACGCAACTGGCTTGTTGGCACATTGCTAAAAGCAGCGAGCATTTTGGCCTTGGCTTTACGCTGCTGGTTATGGCGACACATGGGGCAAAACGGCTGATTGCATGGGTGATGGGTGGAACAGTGCATGATGCGGTACGCGAGCGCAGTTGCGTCTTTGTCGGTCAAATCGCTGCATAACGCATTGATCACATAGGCACGCTGGCGGATTTTGCTGACAGCGTGATCGCCCACTTTGTCCACAAATCGGTATTTTAGATCTTCTTTGGTGACGTGCTGGAGGACGGACATGGCGACACGCTATTGGACGCGGCGAACTGCGGAACAGCGCAGCGTGGCTTGAATGGCATAAAGGGCAAGCTGCGTTATATGCACAAACTCTCCGTTAAATCCCACATTTACATAATAATTGCGTTCCATTTTCAATACTCCTTCTTTGAACCGCGCTACATGCGCAGCGGTATTTATGATCTTTGGCATAAATAATATCGGTAATTCAAAAATATATTTGGAGGAATTATGAACGCATTACAAAACGCATATATAATCTTAAAAACCAACAACTTAACCGAAGGTCAATACGACTTTAGCAGAAAGTGGCTTGGACGTGATCGGAGCTATTATGGCAGCATGAAAGCGCGGCAACGGCAAGCGGGGCTGCGGACGATGCTGACATTGGCTGGAAATTTGACGAAGGCATTGGTCAGGGCGAAGGCGGAACAGCGCGGCAAGGACGCGGCGATATTGGAGAAACTGAGTGGGCGAATTTGGGACAGCGTGATGGTGGGACGGTGCTGATTTGCGTCCACGTCCAGCATGTTGTCGTGTAAACCGACACTTCAGTGAACGGCATTGGGGCGAACATACATGCTGTATGTTCGCCGATGTTGTCGTGTAACACGACACTTCGCTGGTGCTGAACGGCATAGGGGCGAACTTACGTGACGTAAGTTGGGGCGCGATCAGAAAAACGCATTGCACTTCCCTCCTCCGCTTTGATCCGCGCATCACGTCGGAAACGCCCATTACAGCAGCAAAGCAACTTGGGGAGCTACATGCACACAGCGCAGTTGAAACTGCGCTGTGTGACGACGAGCGGAGCTTGGCGGTTGAAATAATACAAACCGACCGCCGAAAAACTGATCAGATTGGGCACAACTACATTATATTAAAATGCGCTGCATAGGACAACGATTACAGCAACTTAAAGATATATTGGTCACCGATAGCACAACACAGACATTACTGTATTGCAAGCGAACAGCTTGGAGTATAGGACATGACTGCATTTGCGAAATTGAAACTGACCACTGCAACGCGCAAGACGGAAAATTTGAGCGCGGAACAGTATGCGCGGCAACGGGTGCTGGGAAACTTGGCGGAACAGCTTGGCTTGGTTAAGGCCATGCTGGACGGCACGGCGTTTACGGTGAAGCAGACGCGATACAAGACGGACGAGAACGGCGAGCGTGTTGGATACGAGCGCAGCAAGCGGCTGCGCCAGTGGTTTTGGCAGGACACTGACGGTAACTGGCTGCTGGAATTGCGCTATGGTAATCGGCCATTGAAGTTGAGCGGCGAGAACACTGCGGTGGTGGCTGGCACGATGGAGCAGCTTGCGAGCGTTATTGAAACGCTGATGGAAGCTGTGCAGGTGGGCGAGCTGGACAAGGCCCTGGCCATTGCAAAAAAGGATCGCTTGGTCATGCTGCGGAAAGGCTGACGGTAAATGAGTGATAGCGGACGACGATACTTAAGGCGTATAACTGATTTAGTGCATACCGCTTTGTTTGGCGCAAATAGTGTAGTAGAAACAGCGCAATACTCGCATTCGCTGCACTATTCGCGCTAAGGTTCGCCCACCGGCGACACGACACGGCCCGGAGGAAACTCCGGGCCGTTGTTCTTTGTGCGTAAGGCGGCAAACTTTCCCGTACAAGTGGTTTCCGCTATAATTGATTCCCCAGCGGGCTCCCGGCGAAGGCAATCGTGCGACACCTCAAGGTGCTGATCGTCGAAGACAATGTGGCCGACGCCCGGTTGCAGCAATTCGCGCTGGGGGCGCAGGTGTTCGATTGCGCCGTGACCTGGGTCGATTCCATCGACGGGGCGGTGGATCATTTCAACCAAGGAATCGAACGGACCGGCGGCGCCGACACCGACGTGGTCCTGCTGGACGGCCAGGTGGGGTCCGAGGACGCCTCTGAGCTGCTGATCTACATGAAGCTGGACACGCTGCTGAGGGACGTTCCGGTCATCATCATGACCGGGTCACAGGACCCCGGCAAGCATCAGGGCTGGATCGCCCAGGGAGCGGATTCCGTCATGCAGAAATGCCTGGAGGTGGAAGACCTGGAGAGCGGCCTGTCGGCGCTCGAGGCCTATGCCAGGGACGTTTCCTAAGGCAAAGCGGCCCGGAAGTCGCCTTCCGGGCCGCGTTTTGAATGGATTCGTCATCCTGACGACCACAGGAAGGAAGGATCTTTCAGCCTGAAGTGGCTGCCGCGATCGCGTGAAAGATCCTTCGGCCTTGCCCACTGCTGTCTGGTTCAATTGCCTGGGTGCTGGCGGACGGTTTTTTCACCACCAAGACACCAAGGACACCAAGAGGACATTCCAGGTGCGTCGTGCCCGGACTTGTTCCGGGCATCCACGCCCATCCGCAGGGACTATTGTTTCATGAGGCATTCCAGCGGATCCGCGTGGATGGCCGGGACGATGCCCGGCCATGACGGTGAGGTTGGGCGGGGCGATCCGCTCTGTCCTCCTGGTGTCCTTGGTGTCTTGGTGGTTGAAGAGGCTTTTTCCGTATCCCCATTCCGGTGGAGCCATCTCAAACCAACCCTGGGCAAGGCAAGAGACCGGTGCTGGCCGAAGTAATCCGGACAGCCGTGGGCTTTGCCTCAGGATGACATGACCAGTCGGTTCTATCGGGCGGACAGAATTAGGCGGTGGCGACGCCCTTGTCGGCCATCAGCTGCTTCAGCTCGCCCGATTCGGCCATCTCGCGCACGATGTCGCAGCCGCCGACGAACTCACCCTTGACGTAGAGCTGCGGCAGGGTCGGCCAGTTGGTGAACTGCTTGATGCCTTCGCGCAAGGAAGGATCGACCAGGATATCGATGCCCTTGAACTTGACGCCCAGATTGGTCAGCACCTGCACCACGGCGGCGGAGAAGCCGCACTGCGGGAACATGGGCGTGCCCTTCATG
This sequence comes from Paramagnetospirillum sp., assembly GCF_058402745.1. Classification (NCBI taxonomy): domain Bacteria; kingdom Pseudomonadati; phylum Pseudomonadota; class Alphaproteobacteria; order Rhodospirillales; family Magnetospirillaceae; genus Paramagnetospirillum; species Paramagnetospirillum sp. Next base: position 51,114 of record NZ_JBZVFI010000013.1, on the reverse strand, counting down.
TAGAGGACCACATCATTCTCGGCAAGGTCCTGGCGGATGCGGTCGAAAACGGGATTGTTCATCGGTCGAAATTCCTTGGAAATGATCGTGACGGATCGTGGTTGAGATGTAGGCAGCACGGCGCCGGGGCGCAAGCGCGCCAGCCTAGTCCTTGGCGAAATCGGGGGCGTTATCGGGCGTGGCGGTCTGCAGCGCCATGGCGTGCAGCTGGCCGCCCATCTTGCCCTGCATGGCGGCGAAGACCATCTGGTGCTGGGCAACGCGGCTCTTGCCGCGAAACGCCTCGGAAATCACCAGGGCCGAGTAGTGATCGCCGTCGCCGCGCAGATCCTCGATGATCACCTTGGCGTCGGGAATCCCCTGGCGAATCAGGGCTTCGATCTCACTGGCTTCCATGGGCATGGCGTATCTTTCCTAATGATCCCCTTCCACCCCCCACAATACGGGGCGCACTTCGCGCCCGCAACAGCGCTATGGCCCCAGGGGATGAAGGGCCTTCCTCACGCGCGCAATGGCCGGCACATGGACCGAAACCCAATCCGACACCAGCAATCCGCACGCCTCGGCACATAACCACTTTTTGACTAATTTTATAATTTTTTAATTCTTTATAGGATGCAATATCGCATATATTAATTTTTTAAGCGTTTATAAATTCATACTAACAATCATAGGGTGCAGAGCCATGAACGATGACGATTATCTGCTCATCCGCGACGACCTCAGCGACGAGGGTTCAACCACTCGTACGCAGTTCCTGTGCGAATCGCCAGACGTCCTGATTCTCGACAGCCTGAGCAATATCGAAAAGACAAGAACTAGCTTCGGCAGCAAGGATGACTGGAATCGTGACCACAACGTCAATATTTTAAAGCGCGGAGAGCGATACTACTACGCTCTTGTCCGCGTTAAGAACACGTCCAAGTCCACGCTCACCGCCAATGTATGCATATTCTTCATGGCAGCAACCGTACAACTTGAGCGAAACGCCCTTCTGAATAACAGAGGAACACTACCAAATATTGACAGCGAATCACTTTACGACCCGACCGAAGACGAAATCAACGCCGAGGAACATATTCATCAGATTTCAATTCCAGCCAATTCCATTGGCGTCGCAGGCCCATTCAGAATCGATACCAAGGGCGTCGCAGAGCATTGCTGCTTCGTCATGCTGGCAAGCACGAAGGCAAACCCGACGCTTCCTCATGAATTCGCATCCACGGCCGAATACACAAGCTGGATTACCAAACACCCGAATATCGGCACACGGAACGTGAAGCATGAGCAAGGCGCAATCACCAAGCATTCCATTATTTATTACTTCACGCACACCCCGCATAGCGACCACTCCACCAAGACAACGGAACACGACGGCACCTTCGTCATTCACGGACGCGGGGCAGCAGAGGGCACGAAATTCACCATCTGCCAACTTGCGGAAGAAAAAAACAAAGTTGATGAAAATGATATCTTTTACGCGACAGGCGAAAGCACCCTTACGCGAACAATCATGTTCAAAAAGTCAGACACAAAAAAAGATAAGGAATTCAGAATTATTTTTTCCGCAAAAATGAAGGAAGGAATGGAATACGCCATCGAAGTTATTGCCGAATCACCAAACGGGGGCGAACTCGGCAACATAACATTTTCCACCAGCCTTATCTGCTCCAGCACAACGAAAGATACGCCGAGCCAGCTGGCCGGACGCCATACGGTCCGCCTCCTCGCAGCAGCCCATTAGGGTTCGATGACATCTGGTTGACGCCCTGCAGGCGTCGACCAGGTGCATGGGCATGTCCCAATACATTGATCAGGAATCGAACCTGGTTTTTCAGGCGGTTCGACACCAAAGCGTCCAACTTCGAATCCTGGTTAATTCCAACCACTCGCCTTCAGAGGTGATCATCATGGGCACCATCAGCATCGCTACCTGGAATCAAGCATATGGCCACGACACCTACCGCCCCAATTATAACAGCAACCTGACCTCATTCTTCTCTCGTATCGCGACTCAGCCCTTGAAGCCGTTCGGCGTGACGGATATCGACATCATTTGCGCGCAGGAGGTTGCGCTGCAAAAAAGCATGGAGCAAAAGCAAGGTAGAAATACAGAAAAATGTATTAAAAATATTAAAATCAAATGGATACAACAATATTCAGGAGACAATTCGATTTACGGATGACATTATATTCTGGAAGTCCGAGGGACAGATTACGGCATCAAAGCTTATAAATTATGTAAGCCTTCTCGACTACGACATATATAATGGGAGCGGTTGGCAACGAAAGCTGACGAGTGGCTGCGTCGCTTACGGTCATACCCAGGTTCATATTTTCAACTACCATGGCCCCAATCAAATTGACGTTCCGGATGTGGCGGAACGGCAGAAATACGCCAAATTGGTGGAGGGATTTGTAACCGCGAACATGAAGATCCCCACGGACAGGTTCATCCTGGCCGGTGACTTCAACCTGGATTCCACGCAGTACACGCCATTCGGGGGAGCGGCAACCGTCAACAGCTGCAATCTGTACCACAAGGCGGAAGGATTGGATTGGATCATCTCCAATCTCACTCCCACCCAGGCCATGGCCGGGGGAAGCCTTCTCACGCTATTCGCCCCAGGCACCATCAGTGACCACGGCGTATACGCCGCACAGTTTTCCGTCTAGCCCCTGATACGGAGCCCGTTTAATTCTTCGGGGCGTGCGCCCCGATCCCTGACCGGGAGGCGATGCCTCCCGGCCATGCCGATCGGAACGAATCAACCGCGTTCCGCAGGGTACCTCAATGCCCCGACATTTCCTCGCCCATATAGGCGGGCAGCCAGGCTTCGTTGGCTTCGGCCAGTTCGAAGACCGGCACGGCGCGACCGCCGACGCTGATCACCGAACCGCCGGTCTTGCCGATGACGCGGGCGGTGGTGTCGTGCTCCGCCGCCTCTTCCAGCACGCTGGCCAGGTCGTTGTCGGAGACTTCCAGCACGTAGCGCCCCTGGTCCTCGCCGAAGCACCAGGCGTGCAGCGGCAGGTTATGGGGGGCATCCAGCTTGGCGCCGATCCTGTCCTCGGACGCCATGGCCATCTCGGCCACCGCCACCAGCAGGCCGCCGTCCGAGACGTCGTGGCAGGCCAGCACCAGACCGTCGCCGATCAGCTGGCGGACCAGTTCACCGGCGCGGCGCTCGCGATGCAGCGCCACGGGCGGCGGAGCGCCGTCTTCCCGCTTGCAGATCTCGCGCAGGTAGAGCGACGAGCCCAGCCAGCCCTTGGTCTCGCCGATCAGCACGATGGACGAGCCCTCGCGCTTGAAGGCCACCGTGGCGGACTTGGTGACGTCCTCCAGCAGGCCGACGCCGCCCACCGCCGGGGTGGGCAGGATGGCGTTGCCTTGGGTCTCGTTGTAGAGCGAGACGTTGCCCGACACCACGGGGAAGTCCAGCTCGCGGCAGGCCTGACCCATGCCGCGGATGGCCTCGACGATCTGGCCCATGATCTCGGGCTTTTCCGGATTGCCGAAATTCAGGTTGTCGGTGATGGCCATGGGCAGCGCGCCCACCGCCGACAGGTTGCGATAGGCCTCGGCCACCGCCTGACGGCCGCCCTCGTAGGGATCGGCCAGCACGTAGCGCGGCGTCACGTCGGTGGTGATGCCCACCGCCTTGTCCGTGCCGTGGATGCGCACCACGGCGGCGTCGCCGCCGGGACGGCCCACCGTGTCGCCCATCACCATGTGGTCGTACTGGGAGTAGATCCAGCGCTTCGACGCCAGATCGGGACAGGCCACCAGAGTCTTCAGCGCCTCGGCGACGCAGATCTGGGGCACGTCCTTGGCGTCCACCACCGGGCGCTTGGCCGGAGCGGTCCAGGGGCGGTCGTATTCGGGCGAGGCCAGCGCCAGCGGGTCGATGGGCAGGTCCGCCACCACCGCGCCATGGCGCTTCAGCACCATGCGGCCGGTATCGGTGAGCACGCCCACCACGGCGAAGTCCAGCTCCCACTTGTCCATGATGGCCTTGGCCAGGGCCTCGCGGCCGGGCTTCAGGACCATCAGCATGCGTTCCTGGGATTCGGACAGCATGATCTCGTAGGCGCTCATGCCCTCCTCGCGCATGGGCACGGCGTCGAGGTCCATCTCGATGCCCAGGCCGCCCTTGGACGCCATCTCGAAGGAGGACGAGGTCAGGCCGGCGGCGCCCATGTCCTGGATGGCGACGATGGCGTCGGTGGCCATCAGCTCCAGGCAGGCCTCGATCAGCAGCTTCTCGGTGAAGGGGTCGCCCACCTGCACGGTGGGGCGCTTCTCCTCCGACTTCTCGTCGAACTCGGCCGAGGCCATGGTGGCGCCGTGGATACCGTCACGGCCGGTCTTCGAGCCGAAATAGACCACGGGATTGCCGATGCCGGCGGCGGCCGAATAGAAGATCTTGTCCTTGTCGGCCAGACCCACGGTCATGGCGTTGACCAGGATGTTGCCGTTGTAGCTGGGGTGGAAATTGGTCTCGCCGCCCACGGTGGGCACGCCGACGCAATTGCCGTAGCCGCCGATGCCGGCCACCACGCCCGCCACCAGATGGCGGGTCTTGGGGTGGGAGGGATCGCCGAAGCGCAGCGCGTTCATGTTGGCGATGGGACGCGCGCCCATGGTGAACACGTCCCTGAGAATGCCGCCCACGCCGGTGGCCGCGCCCTGGTAGGGCTCGATGAAGCTGGGGTGGTTGTGGCTTTCCATCTTGAAGACGATGGCCTGGCCGTCGCCGATATCGATGATGCCGGCATTCTCGCCGGGGCCGCAGATCACCCACGGCGCCTTGGTCGGCAGGGTCTTCAGCCACTTCTTCGACGACTTGTACGAGCAGTGCTCGGACCACATCACCGAGAAGATGCCGAGCTCGGTCAGATTGGGCTCGCGGCCCATGATCTCGAGGATCTTGGCGTATTCGTCCGGCTTGATGCCGTGTTGGGCGATGATCTCGGGGGTAATCTGGCTCATCGCAGCGCCTCCACCAGGGAATCGAACATCTTCTTGCCGTCGGACCCGCCCAGCAGGTCCTCGGCCAGACGCTCGGGGTGGGGCATCAGGCCCAGCACCGTCTTGGTCTCGTTGTAGACACCGGCCACGTTGGACAGCGCCCCGTTGGGATTGAAGGCGTCGGACACCTCACCCGCCTTGGAGCAGTAGCGGAACGCCACCTGGCCGTTGCCCTCCATGGCGCGGAAGGTCTCGGCCTCGACGAAGTAGTTGCCCTCGGCATGGGCGATGGGATAGCGCACCACGTCGCCCGCCTTGTGCTTCCTGGTGAAGTCGGTGCCCGCGTTCTCGACCCGCAGGTACACGTCCCGGCAGATGAACTTGAGATTGCGGTTGCGCATCAGGACGCCGGGCAGCAGGCCGGTTTCCGTCAGGATCTGGAAGCCGTTGCAGATGCCCAGCACCCTGGTGCCCTTCTCCGCCTGGGCCTTCACCTCGCGCATGATCGGCGAATGGGCCGCCATGGCGCCGCAGCGCAGGTAGTCGCCATAGGAGAAGCCGCCGGGAACCACGATCAGGTCCAGGTCGGGCAGTTGGGTGTCGCGGTGCCACACCATGAGGGGCTTGGAGCCCATGCTGGCTTCCAGCGCCACGGCGACGTCGCGGTCGCAGTTGGAGCCGGGGAAAACGATGACGGCGGCTTTCAAGGGCGTTGCCTTCACGCAAGGGAGACGGAGGCCTTGTGTACCCCGGAACCGATTCGGATTCCAGTCCCCGCTGCCGCCGCCGCTCCGCTATCAGCGCATGCCGCCCAGCACCTGGCGGGCCAGGGTGGTCACCCGCTCCAGATTGGCCTGGGCCTGGTCCACCACCAGCTGGATGGCGGCCAGGGTGTCGGCCCCGTCGGCACTCCCGGTCCTCACCAGGCGGGCGAGGAGCGAGCCCTGGGCGGCCAGCGCCACGGCGAAGGCATCGCGCAGATGGTCCGAGGCATCCTGCACCGCCATGGCCATGGTCTGGGCGATCTCGGTCTGGGCGATGACCCGGGTGGCGTCGCCGACCGCCTGGGCACAGGTCGGAACCGGCGGAATGGGGGATTCGTCGCTCATGCCTGCCCCTCGGTCTCGACGGAAGAATGGGAGCCCACCAGCACCATCACGGTGCGGGTCAGCTGCGCGATGGCCAGATTGCGGGCGTTGGCCTGGGTCTGGGGCCCGGCCATCATGGCAAGGCCGGCGGCATGGGCCATGGCGTGCAGCGCCGTCAGCATGGAACTCTCGGCGGCGGCCAGGGGGTCGAGGGACGGGTTTGCGGAAGATGCGATCGGTTCATCCATGCGGGTCACTCCGCTTGTGCCACGGACGGTGGCGTTTCAGGTACCGAGGATCTGCTTCGCGGCCACGCCAGTGCTGGCCGTGTCGATGCTGTAGAGCGTCGCCACGCCCGAGGTGGTGGCCGCCTGCATGGTGACGTAGCTCTGCTGCTGGGCGTTGGTGGCGTTGTGGGCGGCATTGGCCAGGGCCTGGGCGGTGCTCTGATAGAGATTGCCCAGAGCCATGGCCGGCGCCTCGCCCAGCACCTTCACGTTGGCCTGGGTGACGGAATCGGTGATCTGGCTGTTGACGGCGGTGGGAAAGGCCATGGGCATGGCCTCAGCTGACAGATGACGTCTGCACCGCCTTCAAGGCGGTCAGCAGGGCCAGCAGGGTATCGGGAACGTCGCTTTGGCCCAGGGCCTTGACCGCCGCGGCATCGGAAGCGGCGCCGATGCTCAACAGCTGCATGACCCCCTGGGTGGTGGCCGCCTGGGCCAGGATGTTCTGGTTGTTCTGGGCCGTCACCGCGCTCTGGTACATCAGGCCGGTGGCATGGGCCAGACTCTGGTAGATGCTGCCCAGGGCCATGGCCGGCGCCTCGCCCAGGACCTGGACGCCTCCGGAAACTGGCGGTTCTGACGGTTTTGTGATTCGATTCTCCCTGGGATCACCGGGAGGTCGAGATGAAGGGGCAAGCCGGTTTCTGGGATTTCGAGCACAGCCTTGAGGCTCTGTCGGCGGAAGGCGATCCGCTGGAGCAACTGGAGCGGACGGTTCGCTTCGAGCAATTTCGCCCGGCGCTGACCAAGGCGGTTCGGCGCTCCGATCCGTCGAAGGGCGGCCGGCCCGGGTTCGACGTGGTGCTAAAATTCAAGATGCTGGTCCTGCAAGGGCTGTATGGCCTGTCGTTGCAGCAGACGGCGTTTCAGGTGCGGGATCGCCTGACCTGGCTGCGGTTCTGCGGCCTGCGCCCCGGAGACGCGGTGCCCGACGCCAACACGCTGTGGGATTTCCGCGAGGCGCTGATCAAGACCAAGGCGCTGGACCGGCTGTTCAACACGCTCGACCAGGCGATTTCCGCTGCCGGCTATTTGGCCATGGGCGGCCAGATCATCGACGCCACCCTGGTAGCGGCGCCCAAGCAGCGCAACAGCGATGGCGAGAAGGAGGCGATCAAGGCCGGTCAGATCCCCGAGGCGTGGACGGACAAGCCGGCCAAGCTGCGGCAAAAGGATCGAGATGCCCGCTGGACGGTGAAATTCGCCAAGGCTAAGCCGACGGCGGATGGCAAGCCGCAGATCGACATCGCCATTCCGGTCTTCGGCTACAAGAGCCATATCTCCATCGACCGCCTGCACGGCATCATCCGCCGCTGCATTGTGACCGACGCGGCGGCGGCGGACGGTGCCCGACTGCGGGAGGGGCTGATCGATCCGAACAATACCGCCTCACCGGTGTGGGCCGATACCGCCTACCGCTCCCAGGCCAACGACGATTTCCTGGCCGACCATGGCCGCGTCAGCCACATCCACCGCAAGAAGCCGAGAGGCAAACCAATGGCCAAGGCCACGGCGAGAGCCAATGCGGTCAAATCCAAAATCCGCGCCCGCGTCGAGCACGTCTTTGCCGAGCAGAAGGACCGCATGGGGCTTTTCATCCGAACCATCGGCAAGGCCAGGGCCGAGGCGACGATCACCCTGGTCAATATTGCCTACAATATGAAACGGTGGTGCTGGCTGGAGAAAACGGCCGCCGCATGACCCCAAGGAAGGGGAATGCCGAGGCAATTCAACCTCAGAATTGGACCAAAAGTTCCTCTTCAGATCACGGCCAGGCCGGAACGCGCCCACGCCGACCGTCTCTGAACGTCAGAAATCGAGTTTCCGGAGGCGTCCACGTCAGAAATCGAGTTTCCGGAGGCGTCCACCTTCACGTTGGCCTGGGTCACCGCGTCGGTGATCTGGGGATTGACCGTGGTACTGTCAGCCATGCCGTCCTCCGTGTCTGGCGCGGGGGCAACCGGATCGATCACCCTACGCGCGTGATTAGACCACGAAGACGCTCAATACTGTAGAGATAAAATATGTCAGCAACCAATGCGCTCAGGCGGCACGGGTGAAGCTGGGCTCGACCCGCAAGGCGACGCTGCCCGCCACCCGGTCGAGGGTCTCGCGGATATGACCCGACTGCCGGTCGTCGCCGCCGGCGTTGAAGCGGGCCCCCAGGCGCCGGGCCAGCCAGCGGCCGACGGTACCGGAACGGCCCCGCCCCTGGCGGCAGACCACCAGCACCTCGCGGATGCCCTTGTCGGCCAGCCCGTCGGCGAAGGCGGCGATGGCGGCTGCGTCGGCGGCGATGAACGGCCGCCAGGGAATGTCGGAGCCGAACAGCCGCCCGGCCAGCGCCTCGAACAGGGCGCGGTTGCGCCCCCACAGCCGGGTGATCAGATGCCCCTTCACCCCCAGCGCCGAGGAATCCATGTCCCAGAAGGCCAGCGTCAGGGTCGCGCCCCACCCGGCCCGGGCCAGCCCCCGCCCCTCGGCCTTCCAGTCGTCGGTGGGATCGCAGATGCGCAGCACGGCGGCGTCCCCACGGGGCGCCATGCCGTCGAACTCGCCGACCTTGAACGGGGAAACCAACATGAAGGGGCCCGTGAACATACATCGATAGTTCAGATATCGCGCATGTTGCACCGCATTACAAGGGCGGACACGGAATGGCCCCATGCGCGGGGAAGGGAGGTCAGGCGCCGCCCTTGGCCCTCTCCGCCTCGATGGCGGCGATCAGGCGATCGCACTTGGCCACCATTTTCTCCCCCGCCGGGCCGAAGCCAGCGAAGCCGCCGCGGGCGGCGCCGGCATAGGCCAGGGCGTCGGAAAAACGGCCGAAGCGGAGCATGTTGACCGCCAGATTGAAACGACTCTGGGCCGCCCCGAAGGGATCATGCCCCTGGTCCTGCAATCGGATGGCCTCCGTCGCATGCTTGATCACCTCGGTAACCATGCCGGCATGGCCGTAGATGATGGAAAGCTGATGATGGGTAATGGCCCGCTCGGCCAGGGCGGCGGCGGGAGTCAGGTCGAGGGCCTGATGATAGAATGTCGCGGCCTCGTTGAGATAACCGTCCCGATCGGAATCCGGCTTAGCCCTCTCCTCCATGAAGCGTTCCAACACCACCCGCCCCAACTCGGCAAGGCAGCGGGAACGCCCCACGGCATCGTGCTCCTCGCGCAATTCCAGGCTGTCGCCATAACAGGATGCGGCCTTGGGGAGATCACGCAGGGCGGGAATATCGAGATACGCATGGCCGAGATTGTAGACGGCAATGGCCTCGCCCCCCCGATCCCCGATGCGGCGAAAAAGGTCACGGGCGGCCTGCAACTCGGCCACGGCGGCGGCATCCCCCGCCTCCATCAGGGCGCTCCCCAGGCGCTGGCGAGCGGATGCCAGGGAGCGCAGAGTATTGCGCTCCCCATCATCCAGGGAACCGGGGTCGCGGGCCGACAGCGGTTCGGACCGCCCCTCGCCCACCGCGACCAACAGGCGCAACAGCCGCAATTGCTCGGCCGCGTCATGGGCCATTTCCGCCAGTTCGGCGCGGTACTCCATGACAACGCCCCACTCCTCCTCCCAGCCGGGACGGGGCCGATCCGCCGCGTCGGCGACCAGGGGCACGATCTCGGCCACCAGACGCGACCAGGCGGGCCAACGCCCCTGGGTGGCATAGAGGATGTGCAGCCCCTGCATGGCCATGATCACCGTGTCCGGCCAAAGGTGGGCGAGGCCGAGGCGGCGGGCATGCAGCAGATTGTGTTCCTCCGCCGCCAGCAGTTCGACCACCTGATGGTGACCGGCGACGAAGTGCCGCTGCAACTCATTGCCCCAATCCGCCACCGCTGCGGCATAGCCGCGTGTGGCACGGCCAGCCGGAGTCTCGGCCCAGGGCTCGCCGGTGGGAAAGGCGGCCTCGAAGCGGTGGCGCAGAAACCACGGCAAAGCGGGGTGGATGGCGTACCAGCCGGTGCCGATGCCTTGCAGCATTCCGATCTCGGCGGCGCGGGACAGCAGGGTTTCGGCCTGTTCGTCGCTCACCTCCGCCACCACGGCCAGCACCTGGGCCTGCACCACCCCCTGGAACAGATGCAGCAGGGCGAGGCGGCGCTGGTCCTCGGGCGTGAAGGCATGGGCCAGGCCATAGGCCAGGGAGGCGCCCAGGGATTGGGAGCGTTCCTCCCCCCGGTCGTCATCGAACTCCGCCGCCCCGGCGCGCAGGGCGGCGACGAAATCCTCGATTCCCGCCCCGGAATCGTGCCCGTCGCGCAGGGCCTGGTTGACCAGGATGCCCACCGCCATGGGATTGCCGGCGGCGAAGTCCAGCAGCGGCTGCAGCCGCCGCACCGAACGGGGATCGCGGCGGTGGCGATGCAGGATTTCCTCGGCCATGGCGCGGGATTCCCAGGGGCGCAGCCCGCCCATGGCGATGCGGGTGGGCAGGTCGCCCAGCCAGCCCCGCTCGTCGCGACGCGAGGTCAGCAACACCTTGGCCCGGGTGCGCGACAGGTCGCGCAGGAAGTCTTTCAATTCCCGCTGTTCTTCCACGCTCCACGCGCTGGGGGTGCCGGCGGGGAAGCCCGCCACCGGCTCCACATTGTCCCAGATCCACAGCACCGGCACCTGTTTCAGGATGTCCAGGGCCAGGGCGCGGCGCCGATCCTCGCCCAGGGCGAGCCATTGAATGCCCCGAGCCACCAACGACGGGCCGAAGGTCTGCCCGAAACCGTCCAGTAGGCGGGCCAGGGGGCGATGGTGCTGGAAGCTGTCGAACAGCACCTGCCCCCCCTCGCCCAGCCCGCCGGTGTCGCGGTACCAGCGGGCGAATTCGCCGGCGGTGGTGGTCTTGCCGCTGCCGGCATAGGCGTGCAGCAGTGCCACGCCGTGGCGGTCGAAGGCGCGGTCGAGGGCCAGCAGAATCTCGTCGCGGCCGAAGAAGCCGAGATCGGGCGGGGCCGGCAGGCCGCCTTCGTTCGCCGCCGCCCGGACCCGCCCCAGGTCGATGCTGAACATCTCCCCCGCCGCCGGCTCGGCCTTGGGCGGAAACAGCGACAGCGGCCGCGCCTCGTAGACCACCGGCACCGGCCAATCCTGCAGCTCGACCGGGTCCACGTCCACCACCCGGGCAGGATCGTCGCCCAGCGCCTTGCGCCCCCGCGTGACGGCGTGGCCCAGGCTGTGCCCCTCGGCCAGTACCTTGTACAGGTCGGCCATGAAGCGGGCGGCGGTGACCACATAGACGCTGTAGCGCCACGCCACCACCCCGGCCACCCCCTGGTCCATGATCTCCTGCGCCAGGGTGCCGTAGGCCTCGATCATCGCCTGGTGATCGCGCGGCGCCCGATCGTCGGGGCGGTTGTCCGCCGGCGGCTCGGCGAAGGCCGAGCGGCAGGCGTTGAGCACCAGCACCGGCACCTGAGCCTCGTACAGCAGGCCGCCCAGGGTATTGCCCCGCACCAGCTGCATGCGGTCGTCCTGATCGGGGTGTTCGAACACCAGATAGCCGTGGGCACCGCCTTTGGCCCCCTCGTACAGACGGGCATCGAAACCGGCGGCCGGCCGGTTGGCGGCCTCTTCCTGCTCCAGGTCGAGATAGGTGCCGTGGCCGTCGAAATGCACCACGTGATAGGGCTCGCCCCGCCCCTGGGCGGCGCGCAGCACCTCGGCCAGCCGGGCGAAGGTGGGCGGGCGCAGCACCTCCAGGCGCACCCGCCCGCGCCCCTGTTCGGTCAGGCCCTTGACCAGCCGGCCCGCCACCGAGCGGTAGGGCACGTCGGCCCCCTGCCCCGGCCGGCAGATCACCAGCAGGATGCGGATGGGCTCGCCCTCCTTCATCTCGGGGCGCAGGGCCATCCGCGCCGCCTGCACCGGCACCCGGACGAATTCGGCGGCATCGAGGGCCAGCGGCCGCTTGGTGCGGGGATCGCGCAGCAATTCCCAGGGCAGGGCGGTGGCGCCCGCCACTCCGGTGGCGATCTCCACCCGGGTATGAGGCAGATGGTCGCGCAGCCTTGCCCACAGGTCGCGGGCGTCGTCATTGCCCTGGAAGGTGGCCTTGAACAGGGCCTCGCCCAATTCGGCCATGCGCGCCTCGACCCGCGCCGCCACGGCGGGGGCGGGAGGGGTGGGATTGGCGGCGTAATCCTCCAGGTACCAGCGGATGTCCTCGCGGTCGCGGGCGGTGAGGCCCAGCCGCACCTCCACCTGGACCGAGGCGCCGTCGTATTCGACGCGCACGTCGAACAGCTCGGGATCGTCGGTGCCGCGCTGGGTCTGAATCAAGCGAACGGGTGTCATGCCCTGCCCTCCCCACTCCTTCGAGGGTAAGGGCAAGCGGCGATGCACTCAAGGGCGGAAAATCACGCCGGCCGCACCAATGCGGCCAGCCCCAGGAAGGCCGGCAGCGGATGAATGATCAAACTGGTGGGAATGCCGGCCAGATAGGGCTGGAACCGCCCATGGGCCTCGAAACGGGTGCGGAAGGAGGACAGGCGGAAAGCCTCGGCCATGCGCGGCAGGATGCCGCCGGCGATGAACACGCCGCCCTTGGCCCCCAGCGACAGGGCCAGATTGCCCGCCACGGTGCCCATCATGGCGAAGAAGGTCTCCACCGCCTCGCGGCTGACCGGGCACGACCCGTCCAGGCCCCGCTTGCTGATCACGTCGGGGGTTGAGAACACCGCCTGATGCCCCGACAGGGCGGCGATGGCCTGATAGAGGTTGACCAGCCCCTGCCCCGACAGCACCCGCTCGGCCGAGACGTGGTCGAACTGGGTGCGCAGGCGGTCGAGGATGCGGGCCTCGCGCTCGGTGGCGGCGGCCATGGTGACGTGGCCGCCCTCGGTGTCCAGCGGGGTCCATTGACCGGAGGCCGAGGGGATCAGGGCCGACACGCCCAGCCCGGTGCCCGGCCCCAGGACGGCGATGGGGCGTCCGGCCAGGGCCGCTCCGCCGCCGATGGCGACCAGATGCTCCGGCTTCAAATGACGGACCGACAGGGCCACGGCGGTGAAGTCGTTGACCACCTCGAGGCGCTCCAGCCCCACCGCCTGCCGCGTGGCCTCGATGGAGAAGCGCCAGGGGGAATTGGTCAGCTCGATGCGGTCGCCGTCGATCACCGAGGCCACGGCGAAGGCGCCGCGCCGGGGTGCCGCCCCTCCCCCCTGATCGGCGAGATAGGCCTTGATGGCCGGGGCCGGCCCCTCGTAATCGGCGCAGCGCAGGACGATGGGGTTGACCGCCTCGCCATCGGCGCCCACCAGGGCGAAACGGGCATGGGTGCCGCCGATATCGGCGACCAGCACGGACTCGCTCATGCCTTCTTCTTTCCCTTGCCGTTGCCGGACAGCGATTTGTAGAGGTCACGGTACAGCGCGGCCGAGCGCCCCCACGAGAAGTCCTGGGCGATGCAGGCCTTGACGATCTTCGCCCACTGGTCCTTGCGGGCATGAAGACCGACGGCGCGCTCCACCGCCCACTGGAAGGCGCCGACATTGGAATGCTCGAACACGAAGCCGTTGGCCTTGCCGGTCATCAGGGTGTCGTAGCCGCTGTCCACCAGGGTGTCGGCCAGCCCGCCGGTGGCGTGGGCCACCGGCACGGTGCCGTAGCGGAAGGCGTAGAACTGGGTCAGGCCGCAGGGCTCGAACCTGGACGGCATCAGCAGCATGTCGCCGCCCGCCATCATGCGATGCGCCAGGGGCTCGGAATAGCCGATGCGCGCCGCCACCTGGGTGGGATGGGCCGCCGCCGCCGCCCGGAAACCGTCCTCCAGCGGCTTGTCGCCGGTCCCCACCACCGCCACCTGGGCGCCCAGCTTCAGGATGTTGGGCAGCGCCGCCAGCACCAGATCCATGCCCTTGTGGTCGTTAAGGCGGCTGACGATCACCATCAGCGGCGCGTCCGGGTTCTGGGCCAGGCCCAGCTCCGCCTGCAGCGCCGCCTTGTTGCGCGCCTTGCCGGCCGCGTCGCCGGGGGCGTAGGGATGGGCGAGATGGGAATCCTCGGCCGGATTCCACACGCCGTAATCGGCGCCGTTGAGAATGCCGGCGAGGTCTGCGGCACGATGAGTGAGCAGCCCGTCCATGCCGCAGCCGAAGGCGGGAGTCTGGATCTCCTTGGCGTAGCGCGGGCTGACCGTGGTGATGCGGTCGGAATAGAACAGCCCGGCCTTGAGGAAGGACAGGGTGTCGTAATACTCGAACCCCTCCATGGCATACATCTCGGGAGGAAATCCCAGGCGCGCCACCATGTCCGCCGAGAACTGGCCCTGATAGGCGATGTTGTGGATGGTGAACACCGTCGCCGGACGATGGACCACGTTCCAGGCCTGCAGATAGGCCGCCGCCAGACCGGTCTGCCAGTCGTTGGCGTGCAGTACCTGGGGCCGCCACTTGACCGGGCTGCCGTCGGTACAGAGATGGGCCGCCGTCCACGACAGCAGGGCGAAGCGCAGCGCATTGTCGGGCCAGTCGCGGCCCTGGGGGTCCTGATAGGGTCCGCCGACCCGCTCGAACAGCGCGGGACAGTCCACCAGCCAGACCGGGACGCCGCTGTCGGGCAGCTTGCCGGACAGCAGCACCGCCTCGGCCCCCAGGCCGAAGGGATCGCCCAGCACGCCGGCGACCTTTTTCGCGCCGGCGACCTTGATGGCATCGGGATAGCCGGGCAGCAGGATGCGGACATCCACGCCGGCCCCGGCCAAGGCGGCGGGCAGAGCACCGGACACATCGGCCAGCCCCCCGGTCTTGACCAGCGGAAACACTTCTGAGGAAGCGAACAGCACGCGCATCTGGGACCCCGTCTCGGAGGTTGAAGCACTCCTACCTTCAGCCTATCCCGGATTACCGCCGCCGTCGAGAGAGGCCGTGCCGCCACATGGCCGCCTCCCGCCCCCCGCGATTGTACGGTCGCGGCGATTGTGGCACCGTCATCGGACAACGAGAAAACGTCCAAGGGGTGATGAATGTACGATCCCACCGATCGGGGCGCCGCCATCGACATCGAGGTCAACGACCGCCTGCGCAAGACCCTGGCGCTGATCCTGGCGGGCGGGCGCGGCTCGCGGCTGATGGACCTCACCGACTGGCACGCCAAGCCGGCCATTCCCTTCGCCGGCAAGTTCCGCATCGTCGATTTCACCCTGTCCAACTGCATCAATTCCGGCATCCGCCGCATCGGCGTGCTGACCCAGTACAAGGCCCATTCCCTGCTGCAGCACATCCAGCGCGGCTGGGGCTTCCTGCGGGGCGAATTCAACGAGTTCATCGAGCTTCTCCCCGCCCAGCAGCGCACCCAGGGCGAGAACTGGTACAAGGGCACCGCCGACGCCGTGTTCCAGAACCTCGACATCGTCCGCGCCCACCGGCCCGAGCACGTGCTGATCCTGGCCGGCGACCATGTCTACAAGATGCATTACGGCCGCATGTTGGCCCATCATCTGGCCGCCGGGGCCGACGTGACCGTGGCCTGCATCGAGGTGCCGCTGGAAGCCGCCAAGGGCTTCGGCGTCATGGCGGTGGACGACGACGACCGCATCATCCGCTTCGACGAGAAGCCCGCCAACCCGCAGCCCATGCCCGGCCATCCGGACAAGGCCATGGCCAGCATGGGCATCTACATCTTCAACGCCAATCTGCTGTTCGACATGCTGCAGAAGGATTCCACAGCCGCAGGGACCAGCCACGATTTCGGCAAGGACCTGATTCCGGCCCTGGTCGGCACCCACCGGGTGATCGCCCACCACTTCCAGGATTCCTGCGTCATGCACGATGGCGCGCGGGAACATTACTGGCGCGACGTCGGCACCATCGACGCCTATTGGGAGGCCAACATGGACCTCACCACGGTGACGCCGGCGTTGAACCTCTATGACGAGAGCTGGCCCATCTGGACCGACCAGCCGCAATCGCCGCCCGCCAAATTCGTGTTCGATTCCGACAACCGGCGCGGCATGGCGGTGGATTCCCTGGTGTCGGGCGGCTGCATCATCTCGGGCGCCGTGGTGCGGCGCTCCATGCTGTTCTCCAACGTCCGGGTCAATTCCTATTGCGTGGTCGAGGACGCCGTCATCCTCCCCAACGTCGACATCGGCCGCCACGCGCGCCTCAGGCGCTGCATCGTCGACCAGGGCGTGGTGGTGCCGCCGGGACTGGTGGTGGGCGAAGACCCCGCCCAGGACGCCAAGCGCTTCCACCGCACGGAAAAGGGCATCACTTTGGTGACGGCGGAGAGGGTGAAGTTGCTGGGGGCGTGAGGGGGAATCAGGCCTTCAAGGTTAACCCCGTGCGATGCCGTAACTTCCAGTCAGGGGCCATCGATAATGGGCCTCTCTTCCTTGGCAGACGACTATTCCAACCGGCCAATGAACGGACCTGTCATACGAAGGTGAAGCCGAAGCATCTTTCAGGGACAAGCGGCTCCGCATGCCGCAGAAAGATCCTTCCGCCCTTTGGGCGTCAGGATGATAAGGCCGGTCAATTCAAAGGCCGATGCGCATAAGAGGCCAGGAGAAGCGTATCTATTTGGTCCCCCATCGACGTCATCCAGAGCGATGCTTCGCGATCCCGAGAGCGGTCACTCGCCTGACCAGCCCAGGTGGCAGAAAGAGGGGCGGCTTCACCCCATATTATCTCATCGTTTGTCGCTCGATGGCATCCCGGAGCTCCGCCACCGTGTAGGGTGGAGAGCGTCGATGCGCGACGTGGTGGCAACTCGCGCAAAGCGGCACCAAATCACGCACAGGATCGACCTGATATTCCACTCGAATCTCGGCCAGCGGGACCACATGGTGGACATGAATGAGGCCGACGCCGATCCCCCCGTACTTGCCTTCATAGGTCATCCCGCACGCTTGGCAGCTCACGCCGTAGTGTTCGAGACATTGACGGCGAGCCTCAGTATTCCGTTCAAAGACGGTCAGCTCGACGGCCCTAATGGCGCCTTCAACGTGTCCCGGATCTAGGGGCGATCCGCGGTCTTCGTCGTTAACTTGGTCTAACGCAAATCCTCCCAGAGAAAATCGGCCAGCAACCCCGGCCACGCACATATTCCAAGCGCCCCACTCTCCAATCGCCAGACTCGATTCCGGAGGGCTTTTATGAAGACGCGACACCATATTGCCTGTTGCAGGGTCTCTCCACATCTCCTGCATATCGGTATTGCGTTCGTGAAGATACCAAGCTGGCCATTCGCCCAACTGCCCCATCCATGACTGCCCTCGCGCATAACTTCTGCCCGCTATCTCCAGGCATTGCTCGCGCGTAGGTACGGCGATGGAGATGTGAAATGGTGGCGCAATCTGATCCGCCGGTGGAATGAGGTAGACGTAGTTCTTAGTCTTCTTGACGAGTGTCCATCCTCGCCTCGGAAGAATGACGCTGAGCGTCATCGAAGCAGCAAATCGATAGGTGGTCGGACCGTATTTCTTGGGGGCCTTGCCACTCGGTTTAATTTCAATAACTTGAATCGGCCAACCTTGTGGCGTATGGCTTTTTGCGGCTGGCTCATCCAATTCGAACGCCCGCTGATCAGTCGACTCCATCTGACCTGCTCCTTACTTCTCCGGTGGGAAACGGGGGCAGAGCCCATTTTCACTCACCCCTCTCCCGGAGGGAGAGGGAGCCATTGCCGCCCCCGCCGCCTCAGTGGGATGACCCGTCTTCCCCGTCCAGACGCGCCAGAATATCAAGTGCCTTTTGCCGGTCAGCGCCTGCCGCCGCCGCGCGGAAGCGGGTTTCGGCGTCGTGGGCGGCCAGGGCCGTGGTGCCCAGTTCCTCCATCAGCTTGTTGAGGCTGACGCCTCGGGACGCCGCCAGTTGCTTCAGGCGCTGGGCGGTGTCGTCGGGAAGGCGGATGGTCAAGGTGCTCATCTCAACTGCTCCAGGCATTGCGAAGGGGACAGAACAAGCAGGCCATTCCAGCGCAGCTCGCCGCGACGCACATCGCGGATATTGTGAGTGACGATCGCTCGTGCGGAACCAGCGACGGCCAATTCAATCAAGTGATTGTCGCCCTCGTCCCGCAGATTGGGGCGCCAACCATAATAGATCTTGATCCATTGCCCGGCGGCGGCAAGAGCCGCCAGGACCTGACGGCGCTCTTCCGCCGTGGTTTGATCCGTCCAGACCGGCCGCGCCAGTAAGTCCTCGTACTCCAACCACAGGGCATTGGAGAACAACGGCCGATAGCGGCCTTCCAGACAATGCCGCAAGACCTGACGTGACGCTCCACCACCGGAGCGTAGGGCGGCAACAAAAACGTTGGTGTCGATAACGAGCGGAACCATAATGACAGCATATGTGCTGTCAGAGCAGGTCTCAATAGAGATTCACGCCCCCCATTTGCGAAAGCCGGCCTCACATTCCGGTTCCCAAAGGGCCGCGCCCTTTGGCGGGTGCGGGCGGAGCCCGCGGGATCGGCGGAGCCGTCATCGCGGCACAACCGGCCGGTGCCGGGACTGAAAGATCCTTCGGCGGGGCCTCAGGATGACATTGGGGGCGGTGACCGCCCCCTACTTCCCCGCCTTCTCGATCTTGCGCCACTTGGCCACGTTGGCGTTGTGCTCGTCGAGGGTACGGGCGAAGGCGTGGCCGCCGGTGCCGTCGGCGACGAAGTAGAGGGCGTCGGTTTTCGCAGGGTGGAGCACGGCTTCCAGCGAGGCGCGGCCGGGATTGGCGATGGGGGTCTTGGGGAGGCCGTCGATGGTGTAGGTGTTCCAGGGATGGCTGGTCTGGAGCTCGGCGCGGGTCAGCGGGTGGTCCAGCTCCCCCAGGCCGTCGGAGATTCCGTAGATCACCGTGGGGTCCGATTGCAGGCGCATGCCCTTGGCGAGGCGGTTGTAGAACACGCCGGCGACCCTGGCGCGTTCGGCGTCGACGCCGGTCTCGCGTTCGACCATGGAGGCGAGGATGAGGGCCTCGTCCTTGCTTTTGAGCGGCAGGCCGGGGGCGCGGGCCACCCACAGCACGTCGAGGGTCTGGGCCATGGCCCTTTCCATGCGGGCGATGACGTCGTCGCGGGTTTCGTCCCGGACCATGTGCCAGGTCTCGGGCAGCAGGCGGCCTTCCGGCGGCTTCCTGGTGATGGGGCCGGCGAGGAATTCCGCCGCCTTCACCAGATCGAGGACCTGACGCACGGTCAGTCCCTCGGCCACCGTCAGCTTGTGGATCACCACCTTGCCCTCGGCGATGATGCGCATGGCCTCTTCCGGCGAGACGTGGGCGGGAAAGGCGTATTCGCCGGCCTTCAGGGTGGCGCGGCGCAGCTTGACGCCGATGGCGAAGACGAGCCGCGACGAGATCACCCCGGCGCCCTCCAGCGACTGGGCGATCAATTCGGTGCCCGAGCCCTTGGGAATGATCACAGTGACCGGCCTGGCCAGCGGCCCCGGCCCGGTGAAGCGGCGATGGCCTTCCCAGGCGAGCCCGACGGCCACCAGGGCGAGGACGGCCATCAGGCCGGCGGCGATCTTCATCCAGGGCTTCATCCCGCGCTATCCTCCAGACAGGACAAAGGCCCCCGCCTGACGCGGGGGCCTTGCCTTAAAACAGCGGATCAGGCCGCTCAGAACCCGCGGACAACCAGCGAGGCGTTGGTGCCGCCGAACCCGAACGAGTTGGACAGCGCCACCCTGATCTTACGCTCCTTGGCCTTCAGCGGCACCAGATCGATGTCGCATCCCTCGTCCGGATTGTGGAGGTTGAGGGTGGGCGGCGCGATGCCGTTGTTGATGGCCAGCAGCGAGTAGATGGCTTCCACCGCGCCCGCCGCGCCCAGCAGGTGGCCGATGGCCGACTTGGTGGACGACATGCTGATCTTGTAGGCGTGGTCGCCGAACACCTGCTTGACCGCGCCCAGCTCGATGGTGTCACCCATGGTGGCGGTGCCGTGGGCGTTGACGTAGTCGATGTCCTCGACCGCGATGCCGGCCCGCTTGATGGCGGCCCGCATGGCGCGCACGGCGCCGTTGCCGTCCTCGGCCGGGGCGGTGATGTGGTGGGCGTCGCCCGACATGCCGTAGCCGATGATCTCGCCATAGATCTTGGCGCCGCGCTTCTTGGCGTGCTCCAGTTCCTCGAGCACCACGACGCCGGCGCCCTCGCCCATGACGAAGCCGTCACGGTCGCGGTCCCAGGGGCGCGAGGCCTCGGTCGGGCGGTCGTTGTAGCTGGTGCACAGCGCCTTGGCGGCGGCGAAGCCGGCGATGCCGAGGCGGTGAATGGCGGCTTCGGCGCCGCCGGCCACCATGACGTCGGCATCATCGAACTGGATGATGCGGGCGGCGTCGCCGATGGCGTGGGCGCCGGTGGCGCAGGCGGTGACCACCGCGTGGTTCGGTCCCTTGAACCCGTACTTGATCGACAGATGGCCCGAGACCAGGTTGATCAGCGCGGCGGGAATGAAGAAGGGGCTGATGCGGCGCGGACCGGATTTCTCCAGCGTCAGGGCGCCGTCGGCGATGTTGGGCAGACCACCGATGCCCGACCCGATCATCACGCCGGTACGTTCCAGCGATTCCGCGTCGGAGGGAGTCCAGCCGGAATCCTCCACGGCTTCGGCGGCGGCGGCCAGGCCATAGACGATGAAATCGTCCATGCGGCGCCGGTCCTTGGCGGGAACCACGGCATCGAGATCAAGCTCGCCCGGATTGGTACCGCGCGGAATGACACCGGCGATCTGGGCGGCGAGATCGGAAACATCGAAATGATCGATACGGCGGATGCCGGACTGGGCGGCGATCAGACGCTCCCAGTTGACCTTGACACCATTGCCGAGCGGAGTGGTCAGGCCGAGGCCGGTGACGACGACACGTCTCATGGAACCCTGGCTTTCGGAAAGTGTATGGGACAGATGACGGGACGCCGGGCCGCGCATTGCGGCCCGGCGTCCTTAATCACTTAGGAATTCGCCGTGATGAAGTCGATGGCGTCCTTCACCGTGAGAATCTTCTCGGCGGCGTCATCGGGGATCTCGACGGAGAATTCTTCTTCGAAGGCCATCACCAGCTCGACGGTGTCGAGGCTGTCGGCGCCCAGGTCATCGATGAAGGAGGCGTTCTCGGTCACCTTGGCTTCTTCGACGCCCAGATGCTCGACGACGATCTTCTTAACCCGTTCAGCCACGTCACTCATTTGCGAATCCTCGAAAAGTCTCGTCTATGGGAAAACTGTTTAACGCGCCGCGGCGCCCAGGCCCCGACAGGCGGAAAGTGCCCGTCTGTACCATACTTTTTAGGCCATTGCCAGCATCGGCGGCCTTATTTTTGACACCTTTTAATTCGCCTCAGGCGGCGGGCGAGCGCGAGCGCCCTTGCCTCCCGCGCCACCGCACGCGCAGGCGTGCTTCCATATGTCTGCCCGCACAGCGGGCGGGCGCGCGGCCCCTTGGGCCTAGCCAGCCCCGATGAGCGGACTCATCGGGGCTAGATGTCAGATCATGGCCATACCGCCGTTGACGTGCAGGGTCTGCCCCGTCACGTAGGCGGCCTCGGCACTGGCGAGGTAGACCACGGCCGCCGCGATCTCCTCCGAGGTGCCCATGCGGCCGGCGGGAATGCCGGCGTTCAGCTTGGCCTTCTGCTCGTCCGACAGCACGTCGGTCATGGCCGAGGCGATGAAGCCCGGCGCCACGCAGTTGACGGTGATGTTGCGGCTGGCCACTTCCTGGGCCAGGGCCTTGCTCATGCCGATCATGCCGGCCTTGGAGGCGGCGTAGTTGACCTGGCCGGGATTGCCGGTGACGCCCACGATGGAAGTGATGTTGATGATGCGGCCCCAGCGGCGCTTCATCTGCCCCTTCACGGCGGCGCGGCTCAGGCGGAAGGCGGCGGTCAGGTTGACGTCGATCACCGTCTGCCAGTCCTCGTCCTTCATGCGCAGCACCAGACCGTCCTTGGTCAGGCCGGCATTGTTGACCAGGATGTCGATGGAGCCCATGGCCGCCTCGGCATCCTTGGCCAGCTGCTCGACGGCCGCCGCGTCCGACAGGTTGGCGGGGAGCACGTGGACGCGCTCGCCCAGCTCGGCGGCCAGGGCGTCGAGCGCCTCCCTGCGGGTGCCGTGCAGGCCGACGATGGCGCCACGGGCGTGCAGGGCACGAGCGATGGCGCCGCCGATGCCGCCCGAGGCGCCGGTCACCAGGGCGGTCTTGCCGGTCAGATCGAACATGGGTTCCTCCCTATATTCCTGAACTCGTCATGCCCGGACCTGATCCGGGCATCCCATGGATCGCCGGGTCAAGCCCGGCAATGACGATAAATGGGCAATCAAAGAGTCTTCAGAAAGGATTCGATGTCGGCGGGCGTGCCCACCGAGGTGCCCGACAGTTCCTTGTCGATGCGCTTGGCCAGACCGCCCAGCACCTTGCCGGCGCCCAGTTCCACCAGCGAGGTCACGCCCTCGGCCTTCATGAACAGCACGCTTTCGCGCCAGCGCACCGTGCCGGTCACCTGGCGGACCAGCAGGTCGCGGATGGCGGCGGGGTCGGTGACCTTGGACGCGGTGACGTTGGCCACCAGGGCGACCTTGGGGGCCTTCATGTCGACCTTGGCCAGGGCCTCGGCCATGGCATCGGCGGCGGGCTGCATCAGGGCGCAATGGAAGGGGGCGGAAACGGGCAGCGGAATGGCGCGCTTGATGCCCTTTTCGGCGGCGATCCTGATGGCGCGGTCCACGGCGGTCTTGTGCCCGGAGAGCACCACCTGGGAGCCGCCGTTGTCGTTGGCGGCCTCGCAGACCTCGCCCTCGGCGGCCAGGGCGGCGATCTCGCGGGCCTGCTCCAGCTCGGAGCCCAGCAGGGCGGCCATGGCGCCGACGCCCACCGGCACGGCCTTCTGCATGGCCTGGCCGCGGATCTTCAGCAGCCGGGCGGTGTCGGCCACGCTGAAGGTGCCGGCGGCGGCCAGGGCGGAATATTCACCCAGGGAATGCCCGGCCACGAAGGTGGCGGCCTGGGCGAGGTCGAGCTTGCCCTCGGCCTCCAGCACGCGGACCACCGCCATGGACACCGCCATCAGGGCGGGCTGGGCGTTCTCGGTGAGCGTCAACTGGTCCTCGGGGCCCTCGAACATCAGGGCGGAGAGCTTCTGCGACAGGGCGTCGTCCACTTCCTGGAACAGCTGGCGGGCCACCGGAAAGGCTTCGGCCAGTTCGCGGCCCATGCCGACAGCCTGGGACCCCTGGCCGGGGAAGACGAACGCGCGGGTCATGGAGAACTCCCTCGAGGCGAATTGCTGGGCGAGAAGAAAGGCGAGACGTCGCCGCCTGTCAAGCGATCCGTGGAAAACGGCCGATCCAGGCCGGTCAGGGACTCCATAAACAAAGGGGATATTTCCATACCCCTATTGGCGATGCTACTCTCCGCCCCGCGCCTGACCGACCGGTCCACTCAGCCAATACGGAGGGCGCAGACGGATCGTGCGACGGCCGCCGGGCGGCGGGGAGGCTTGCCCGGAGGATCAATCCAACGGGGGGAGACGCCATGATCGCGGCGATGATGTCCAATCTGAAGATCGGCCAACGCGTGTGGCTGGCCATCCTGCTGCCGGCCCTGGCGGCGGTGATTTCCGCCGCCATCATCGACCTGGACAAGGTCCGCGAGATGGACAAGGCCGAGCGCACCGGACGGCTGGCGGGACTGACCATGGAAATCGGCGCGGCGGTCCATGAACTGCAGAAGGAACGCGGCCTGTCCTCGGCCTTCGCCGCCTCCAAGGGCGCCCGCATGGGGACTGAAAGAACCAGGCAGCTGGACGCCACCGATCCCCGCCTCAAGACCTTGTCAGCGGCCATGGCCGGCCTGGGGGACGGCATCGGCGAGGAACTGGCCTGGAGCATCGACAAGGCCGGGCGCGAACTGGCCGGGCTGGCCGCGCTGCGCGCCGGGGTGGAACGCCTGGAGATCACCGGTCCGCAGACCGTCTCCCGCTATTCGGCCATCATCGAATCCCTGCTGGGGGCTGCCGAGAAGCTGACCGCCACCGAAACCGACCAGGACACCGGCAATCTGATCGCCGCCTACCTGGAACTGATGCGTGCCAAGGAAAGCGCCGGCATCGAGCGGGCCACCGGAGCGAGCGGCCTCGCCGTGGGGATGGACGAGGGCGTTCGCCAGCGCATCGCCGCCCTGGCCGCCGTGCAGGACGCCCATGTGCGGGCCTATGCGGTCCGCGCCACGCCGACCCAGCGCCGCGCCCTGCAAACGGTGCTGGAGACTCCGGCCTCCGCCGAATTCGCCACCTTGCGCAAGCAGGTGCTGACGGCCAACACCGCCGACCTGACCGCCGAGCGCTGGTTCGCCGCCGCCACCCGGCGGATCGACCTGATGAAGGGCGTCGAGGATTCCCTGGCCGCCGACCTTTCCGCCGGCATCAGTGCCATCCGGGCCGCCGCCGCCCGCACCGCCGCCGCCATCACCGCCGCCCTCGCCCTCGCCCTGGTGGCCGGCGCGCTGATCGTGGTCACGCTGACCCGCTCCATCACCCGCCCGGTGGCCAGCCTGACCGGCGTCATGCTGCGTCTGGCCGACCGTGACCTCGCCGTCGAAATCGAGGGCGGCGAGCGCAGGGACGAGATCGGCGCCATGGTCCGCGCCGTCGCGGTGTTCAAGGACAACGCCATCGCCGTGGCCCGCATGGAGGCCGAACAGGAGCGCCTGCGCGACCAGGCCGAGGCCGAACGCCGCGCCGCGCTGCGGGCCATGGCCGAAACCATCGAGAGCGAGACGGGACAGGTGGTCGCCAAGGTCGAGGACGGCAGCCGCCGGGCGGTGAGCGCCGCCGAGGAGATGGCCTCGTCCGCCCTTCGGGTCGAGGACAATTCCCAGCGCGTCGCCGCCGCCGCCGAACAGAGCCTGGCCAATGCCCAGACCGTGGCCGGCGCCGCCGAGGAGCTGACGTCTTCCATCCGCGAGATCTCGGCCCAGGTGTCGTCCTCCTCCACCCTGGTGGCCGAGGCGGTGGTGGCCGCCGGCGACGCCGACCAGACGGTGGGCACCTTGTTGGACTCGGTGGCCCGAATCGACGGCGTGGTGGCGATGATCGCCGCCATCGCCGGCCAGACCCGCCTGCTGGCGCTCAACGCCACCATCGAATCGGCCCGGGCCGGCGAGGCGGGCAAGGGCTTCGCCGTGGTGGCCTCCGAGGTCAAGCGCCTGGCCGACCAGACCGGCGGCCAGACCGAGGAGATCGCCACCCGCATCGAGGAATTGAAGGCCATGGCCGCCCATGTGGGCGAGGCCATCGCCGCCACCGTCCAGGTGATCCGCAAGGTGGAGGCCATCGCCGGTTCGGTGGCGGCCGCCGTGGAGGAGCAGGACGCCGCCACCAAGGAGATCGCCCGCAGCGTCACCCAATCGGCCGAGGCGGCGCGCGAAGTGACCGAACGCATCATCCTGGTGGCCGACGAGGCGCGGCGCAGTGGCGCCGAGGCCAGCGCCGTAACCTCCCTGCTGGCCGGCATGGCGGCCCAGGTAAGCGAGTTGGGCCAGGTGCTGAACCGGGTGGTGCGCACCGCCGCCCCCGAGGTGGACCGCCGCCACGAGCCCCGGCTGGGACCGCAGGCGCGGGCCGCCTTCACCCATTCGGCACCGGCCCGCCAGGACGCAGCCGGGGAAACGTCCCTGGACGCCGCGCTGCAGCCGGCCTGAGCCGCCACCGCCGGGGAGCGCTTGCATCCGGAATCGTTTTGTGTATAGTGCGCCCCTTCCAACCCTTGCCGGCATCCCGAAAGGGGGTGTCGGCTATGCCTGTTCGTCCATTGGGGACGATATGGGAAGAGAAAAGCCATAAGGGGTTTTCGAATGTCTTTGTACGAATGCGTGTTCATCGCGCGCCAGGATATCTCCACCCCCCAGGTGGAAGCCCTGACCGAGGAACTCTCCAACATCATCACCCAGGGCGGCGGCTCGGTCTCCAAGAAGGAGTACTGGGGTCTGCGCAACATCGCCTACCGGGTGAAGAAGAACCGCAAGGGCCACTACGTCCTGCTGAACATCGATGCGCCGTCCGCCGCCGTCAAGGAGATGGAGCGCCAGATGTCGATCAATGAGGACGTGCTGCGCACCCTGACCATCCGCGTCGAGGAACTCGAAGAGGGTCCGTCGGCCATGATGCAGTCCAAGTCCCGTGACGACCGTCCGCGTCGTGGCGAGGGCGACGACCGTCCCCCGCGCGGCGACCGCGAGGATCGTCCGCGCCGCGACCGTGAACCCCGCCGTATGGAAGGAGGCGAATAATGACCGAGGTCAAGACCGAGCGTCCCCGCCCCGCCGCTGGCGGAGCCCCGCGCCGTCCGTTCTTCCGCCGCCGCAAGACCTGCCCGTTCTCGGGCGAGGGCGCGCCGAAGATCGACTACAAGGACATCAAGCTGCTGTCGCGGTTCATCTCCGAGCGCGGCAAGATCGTCCCCTCTCGCATCACCGCGGTGTCGGCCAAGAAGCAGCGTGAACTGGCCCAGGCCATCAAGCGCGCCCGCTTCCTGGGTCTGCTGCCCTACGTGGTGAAGTGAGTTCGGGTTCGGCCGGGTCGCCGTGACCAGGTCGTTTGGCGTTCCGCTGGCGGCAGGACTGATCTCTTCGATCCTGTTCCTGTCGCTGGCAAAAGGCTTTGCCGCCGGAATGCTGCTCTCCTACCTGGCACCCCTGCCTCTGATGATGGTGGGGCTGGCCCTGGGAAACGGAGCGGCCCTGGTGGCGGGTCTGGCCGCGATGGCTGCCGTGGCGTTGACGGCGGGTGGGTTCGCCCCCCTGCCCTTCGCCGTGGTGGCCTTGCTGCCGAGCCTGGTGGTGGTCCATCGGGCGTTGCTGTGGCGCGAGGGCGCCGACGGCAATGTCGAATGGTATCCGCCGGGCCTGGTGCTGGGCTGGCTGACCGGAATCGGGTTGGCGCTGATCATGATCGGCGCGCTTCTGGTTCCGGACCGACCGGACGGCGTGGAGAGCGGCGGGCTGCAGTTCTGGGTGACCGACACCATCGGCCGCACCCTGGAACTGGTGGCCCCCAGCCTGACCAGCGAGCAGCGCAAGGCTGTCTCCGACTGGTGGGTGCCGTTCTTCCCGGCCATGGTCGCCAGTTCATGGTTGGCGATGGCGGTGGTGAACGCCGTGGCGGCCCAGGGGTTCCTGGTCCGGCTCGGCAGGAACCGGCGGCCCACTCCTTCCTATCGGGGGCTCGAGCTTCCGCTGTGGCTGGGAGTGGTGCTGGCAGCCGCGGCGGCGACCGGGGCCTTGGCCGAGGGCGACCTCGGCTACGTGGCCCGCAGCGCGGTGGTGGTGACGCTGATACCGTTCGCCCTTCTGGGGCTTGCGACGGTTCACGGTTGGGCCGCTGGCCGGCCTAATGCGAGGTTGCTCCTCGCAGGCGTGTATGGAGGTCTGTTCCTGGCCTCGGCTTGGGCGTTCATTCCCGTGGCCGGCCTGGGACTGGTGAGGTTCATGACGAGATTCCGCCGCGCCGAGTCAAGCGGCGGCGGCAAGGAGGAATAAGATGGAAGTCATCCTGCTCGAGCGAATCGAGAAGCTGGGCCAGATGGGCGACGTGGTCAACGTCAAGCCCGGCTTCGCCCGTAATTTTCTGCTGCCCCAGAAGAAGGCGCTGCGCGCCTCCAAGGACAACCTGGCCTTCTTCGAGAAGCAGCGCGTCCAGCTCGAGGCCCTGAACCTCAAGCGCCGCGAGGAAGCCCAGGCCGTGGCCGACAAGATGGCCGGCCTGTCCGTCCTGATGGTCCGCCAGGCGGGCGAGAGCGGCATGCTCTACGGCTCGGTGTCGGGCAAGGACGTGGCCGACGCGGTGAAGGCCGCCGGCTTCACCATCGAACGCCGCATGGTCAACCTGGACCAGCCGATCAAGACGCTCGGCTCCTATGGCGTGCGCATCTCGCTGCATCCGGAAGTCTCGGTGACGGTGACCATCAACGTCGCCCGCTCCGCCGAGGAAGCCGAGCGCGCCGCCGCCGCCGAGGCTGAGGAAGCCGAGGCTCCGGCCGAGGAAGAGGCCGCCGCCGAGGCGACCGAGGAAGCCGCCGAGGCCTAAGCTTCGGGTTCCCTTTGGGAATACGGCGGCCGGACCACTTCGTCCGGCCGCCGTTTTCTTTTGCCCCCGATATCCCCGCTATCCACAGGCGGATAAGCCCGCGCGGAGGCAGCGCTTCTGCTAGGATGCCCGGGTCATGAACTCCTTTCCCCCCGACCACCCAGCCGCCCCCGCCGAGGGGATCGGCTTTCGCGTTCCGCCCCATAATTACGAGGCGGAGCAGGCCCTGCTGGGTGCCATCCTGCTGTCCAACCGCGCCTATGAGCGCGTCTCGGAATTTCTTAAGGCCGAGCACTTCGCCGACCCGGTGCACGGCCGCATCTTCGCCACCTGCGGCAAGCTGATCGAGCGCGGCCAGATGGCCAACCCGGTGACGCTGAAGACCTATTTCGAGAATGATGGTGGCCTGGCCGAGATCGGCGGCACCAATTACCTGGCCCAGCTGGCCAATGCCGTGGTCTCGGTGATCAACGCCGAGGATTACGGCAAGCTGATCTTCGACCTGCACCTGCGCCGTTCGCTGATCGGCATGGGCGAGGACATGGTCAACGACGCCTTCGCCGCCGATCTCGACACCCCCGCCATGGACCAGATCGGCAAGGCCGAGGCCAGGCTTTATGATCTGGCCACCACCGGCCAGACCGAAGGCGGGTTCGAGGATTTCCGTACCGTGCTGATCGGTGCCGTCAGCGCCGCCGAGGCCGCCCACAAGCGCCAGGGCAAGCTGTCGGGCGTGCCCACCGGCCTGATCGACATGGACACCAAGCTGGGCGGCCTGCACGAATCCGACCTGATCATCCTGGCCGGCCGCCCCTCCATGGGCAAGACCTCGCTGGCCACCAACATCGCCTTCAACGCCGCCTACGCCTACAAGGAAGAGGTGGACGCACTCGGGCGCAAGAAGGCGGTGGACGGCGCGGTCACCGCCTTCTTCTCGCTGGAAATGTCGGCGGAGCAGCTGGCCACCCGCATCCTGGCCGAGCAGGCGGAAATCGCCAGCCACAAGATCCGCCAGGGCGAGATGTCCAACGACGAGTTCGAGCGCCTGGTGGTCGCCGCCCAGAACCTGCACCGCCTGCCGCTGTTCATCGACGACACCCCGGCGCTGTCCATCTCGGCGGTGCGCACCCGGGCGCGCCGGCTGCAGCGCCAGCACGGGCTGGGACTGATCGTCATCGACTACCTGCAGCTGCTCAGGGGCTCGTCCTCCAATTCCGAGAACCGCGTGCAGGAAGTCTCGGAGATCACCCGCGGCCTGAAGGCGCTGGCCAAGGAGCTGTCCGTGCCGGTGATCGCGCTCTCCCAGCTGTCGCGCGCCGTCGAGCAGCGCGAGGACAAGCGCCCCCAGCTGGCCGACCTGCGCGAATCCGGCTCCATCGAGCAGGACGCCGACGTGGTGATGTTCGTGTTCCGCGAACAGTACTACCTGGAACGCGCCGAGCCCGGCCAGCGGCCCGAGGAATCCCAGGAAAAATTCAACGAACGCCACGCCAAGTGGCAGGAACGCTGCGAGCAGGTGTGGAACACCGCCGAGGTGATCATCGCCAAGCAGCGTCACGGCCCCGTCGGCACCGTGCGCCTCGCCTTCCACGGCGAGTACACCAAGTTCGGCAATCTGGCCGCCTCCGACCATTACGAAGAGCCGGGCTTCTGATCCACGGCAGGGGCATAACCGTCCCAAACCCCTTCACAAAGTATCCCGGTCGCCATACTGTGACGCCCGATACCGGTCGCTGACCAGACCATGGAAAGACCCCGCCCCCCGATGACCGACCTCGCCCGCGCCACCGCCCTGCTGACCATCGACGTGGCGGCCATCGTCGCCAACTGGAAGCGGCTGTCCGCCCTGGTGGCTCCCGCCGAGGCCGCCGCCGTGGTCAAGGCCGATTGCTACGGTCTGGGAATGGAGCATATCGCCCCCGCCCTGTTCGCCGCCGGCTGCCGTTCGTTCTTCGTCGCCTGCGTCGATGAGGGCATCCTTCTCCGCCGGTTGGTGCCCGGGGCGGTCATCCACGTGCTGAGCGGCCCCACCGGCGGCGACGAGGGCGATTTCGCCGTCCACAACCTGATTCCGGTGCTGAATTCCCTGGCCCAGATCACCGGCTGGGCCAGCTTCGCCAAGAAGGGCAGCGGCGCCCCCGCCGTGGCGCTCCACATCGACACCGGCATGAACCGGCTGGGCCTGTCCGAGCCGGAGCTGGAGCGTCTGGCCGCCAAGCCCGAGATCCTGGCCGCCATGCGCCCCATCCTGGTGATGAGCCATCTGGCCTGCGCCGACGACAGCGATTCTCCCATGAACGCCCGGCAGCTGACCACCCTGCGCCGCCTGGCCTCGCACCTGCCGGCCCTGCCGCAATCGGTGGCGGCCTCTTCGGGCATCTTCCTGGGACGCGGGTTCCACCTCGCCATGGTCCGCCCCGGCGCCGCGCTCTATGGGCTGAACCCCATGCCCGGCCGCCCCAATCCCATGAGCCAAGTGGTTAGACTGCAAGGAAAAATCCTGCAGGTCCGTGACGTTGACAGCCCCATGACCGTTGGCTATGGTGCCACCCACCGCGTCGAGGGCAAGCGCAGGCTGGCGGTCGTGGCGGTCGGCTATGCCGATGGCTGGTTCCGGTCCCTCTCCAATCGCGGGCATGGCATGGTCGGGGGAATAAAGGTGCCGGTGGTCGGACGGGTTTCCATGGATTTGACCACCTTCGACGTCACCGACGTTCCGGTGGAGCACGCTCATCCCGGCGGGCTGATCGAATTGATCGGCCCCGGCCATGGCCCCGACAGCGTGGCGGCGGAAGCCGACACCATCGGCTACGAAGTTCTGACCGCCCTGGGGCGCCGCCACCACCGCCGCTGGATCGGCACCGAGGGGACCGCCGCGTCATGACCAACTTCCTGGCGACCATCGGCCGGGTGTTCCTGGCCTTTCTGGCCCATGTCGGGCGCCTGTCTGCCTTCACCGCCATGGCGGTGTCGCACACGGTGCGCCCGCCATTCTATCCCCGCCTGATCCTGCGCTCGGTGATCGAGATCGGCTATTTCTCGCTGCCGGTGGTGGGCTTGACCGCCATCTTCTCCGGCATGGTGCTGGCGCTGCAGAGCTATACCGGCTTCGCCCGCTTCTCGGCCGAGGGCGCCGTCGCCACCGTGGTGGTGCTGTCCATGACCCGCGAGCTGGGCCCCGTGCTGGCAGGTCTGATGGTGGCGGGGCGCATCGGCGCCTCCATGGCCGCCGAGATCGGCACCATGCGGGTCACCGAGCAGATCGACGCCCTGACCACGCTGTCGACCAATCCCTTCAAGTATCTGGTGGCGCCGCGTATCCTGGCCGGCACCCTGATGCTGCCCTTCCTGGTGCTGATCGCCGACATCATCGGCGTGTTCGGCGGCTATATCGTCGGCGTCTACAAGCTGGGCTTCAACTCGGCCACCTACATCTCGCGCACCTGGGAGTTCCTCGAGCCGCTGGACGTGATTTCGGGCCTGACCAAGGCCGCCGTGTTCGGCTTCCTGATCACCCTGATGGGCTGCTACAACGGCTACTACTCCAAGGGCGGAGCCCAGGGCGTCGGCGCGGCCACCACCAACGCGGTGGTCTCGGCGGCCATCATGATCCTGGTGTTCAACTACCTGATCACCGCCATGTTCTTCGGGAAATGACCATGAACAGCGTGCCGAAGATCCAACTGACGGGCGTGCACAAGGCCTTCGGCCCCAAGGTGGTGCTGGACGGCATCGACCTTTCCGTCGCCCGGGGCGAATCCGTGGTGGTGATCGGCGGATCGGGCACCGGCAAATCGGTGATGCTGAAATGCATCCTGGGCCTGCTGCGCCCCGAGACCGGCTCCATCCGAATCGACGGCGAGGAAGTGGTCGGCATGGGGGCCAAGGACCGCGACCGCATCATGCGCAAGTTCGGCATGCTGTTCCAGGGCGGTGCCCTGTTCGATTCCCTGAAGGTGTGGGAAAACGTCGCTTTCGGCCTGATCCAGGGCCAGAAGATGGAACGCGCCAAGGCCCGCGACATCGCCATCGAGAAACTGGCCCAGGTGGGCCTTGCCGCCTCGGCCGGCGACCTGTTCCCCTCGGAACTGTCGGGCGGCATGCAAAAGCGCGTCTCACTCGCCCGCGCCATCGCCACCAGCCCGGAAATCATCTTCTTCGACGAGCCCACCACTGGCCTCGACCCCATCATGGCCGACGTCATCAACGACCTGATCGTCAAATGCTGCAAGGAAGTGGGGGCGACCGCGCTGTCCATCACCCACGACATGGCCTCGGCCCGCAAGATTTCCGACCGCATCGCCATGCTGTACAAGGGCAAGCTGATCTGGGTCGGCTCGGCGCGTGACATCGACAATTCCGGCAACGAATACGTGGACCAGTTCATCCACGGCCGCGCCGTGGGGCCGATTACGATGGAATTGCGGGCTTAAGGCCCTTTGAAGGAAGGGGGCGAAGGGACTCGTCCCTTCGCGCATCCCTGGTCCAATGTCCCATTCGCGTAATGCCGGACCGGACCCTGCATCCATGTTTCCGAAGCCACCTTGCCCATCGCCTTAAGCAATGCGGTTCTTCGACGCCTCAAATGGATTTGAAGAGATCCCCGAGTGGGGCGGCGATCAGGTAGATCATGGTCGCGAAGGTTGTGGTATTGCGGTAGCCCCTGGCGCGAGCGCGTGCCGCCTGGAAGAGGCCGTTGAAGCCCTCCAGTCGGGCGTTGCTGTGGGTTGATGTCCAGCGTTCGAGGATGCGTTGGCGGTGGTGCTCGACGGTTCCCAACGCCTTGCGGACGGGATCGAGGATGGTGTTGTCGCCGATCACCTCGAGTGCATGGCGCAGAAAGTTGGTGATCCGCCAGCGGGCAGCCTGGACGGTGTCGGCCTTGCGCACCCAGCGGAGTTTCTCCTTGAGCCGCCATGCGATGGCGGTCAACAGGTCGGAGGCTTCCAGTTCGGCCAGAGCCTCTGCCTGTGCCTCGGTCATCTTGCCGTCGGCCTTCTTCAGGATGGCCCAGCGCAGCGCCTTGGGCAGCTTGTTGCTCCTGGCTTCGGCGCGTCGGACCTCGTCGAGGGCCTTGGTGAACAACTGGACCACATGGAACCAGTCCACGGTGACGGCGGCGTTGGGGAAGGTTTCCCCGATGGCGGCGATGAAGGCGGGGCTCATGTCGCAGACCACCTCGACGACGCGGCCCGGCTGGCCGCCATGGTCCATCATGAACGCCTTGAACCGGGTGACGGTCTCCTTGCCCCGGCCGGGGGTGACGAAGACCACCGGCTTGTCCTTGCGGTCGAGATCGATGAACACGGTGACATAGGTATGGCCGCGCTTGGCGGCGGTTTCATCAAGGCCGACGGCGGCGAGCTTGGACAGGTCGAGGCGCTCCACCGCCTTGCGGACATAATGATGAACGATCCGCCATAGACGGTTGTCAGTGACCTCGATGATGCGAGCCGCCGCCAGCACCGGCATCTCGCGGACCAGAACCAGCGCCACCTGCTCGAACAGCAGAGTGAACTGACTGCCTTCTCTCGCCCACGGCACGCCGATCCGAAGCACACCATGCTCCGGACAGTCGGTGCGCGGCACCTTGGCGGTGATGTGGCAATGGTGCTGGAAGAAGTTGAGGTGCCGCCAGGTGAACTCCGCGAAGTCGTGCGCCTTGCAGGCTCGGCCACACTGGGGACAGGCAAACATGGTGCCGCGATCGACCGCAATCTCCAGGTGCAGCACGTGCGGATGAACCGTCGTGTCCAGTCGCTGCTCGACCAGTTTCCACGGCGGGGAAACGCCCAGCCCCAAAGCCATGATCGTATTGGCGTCCACGTCGATCTCCTCTCCTCCCAGACCACCGCAGAGTGCCATCGTGCTCACGCCGGTCAAGGACGCGTCCCACGCCGCTGACGCGGTGGCCTGCGGCCATCCCTGACCACCGCTCCGCTCGATGGCCTGCCAGACGGCAGGTCGGGACGAGGGGATGGTCAGCGGATTAATCGAACAAGGGGATATTCAGCTACAGGTAGGCAGGGCGCTCACGCCGGAACCGGCGCAATTCCACTTCCAACGTCGAAGAGGCAGCAATGCTTGGTCGGGATGAAGCAGGAATTGCACCCCCCACTTCGCCCTCTTGGCGCCCTTGCGCCGCAACTATTTATTTAATACTATTCCTTATGGAAACATATAAACTGTGAATCGCACATGCAGGACGATGTATTACGAGTTCTCCGGCGCGGCGTTGATGCGTGGCATCAATGGCTGCACCGCCATCCAGAATATGACTGGAAATCCGGAGCTGGTGTTGATGGCGCTTCACTCAAGGGCGTAAAACTAAGGCGGGCAAATTTATTAAATGCCCGCATAGTAAATTCAAATTTAAGTGACGCAGACCTCGTCACAGCCAACCTTGAAAATTCAAACCTACACGGAACTATATTAAATGACGCGTCCATAAATGGTGCAAATCTTAAGAATGCCAATCTAACTGGGGCAAGCCTCATTGGAGCAAGTCTGCGCAACACAAATCTCGAATTTGCAACTCTTGTCGGTGCAAACTTCACTGGCGCCCACTTTGAAGGTGCAAATTTTTATGGCGCCATTATCAACGGAATAATACCTCATGAATTACGCGAAACACTACTACTTCTCGGAGCGGTAGAACTACTCGATGGAAGCGGGAAACACGGTCATAAGCGTCAACTAGACCCGCCCGCCTCGACTGCCGCTCAAACTATTACAACAATAACGCCAATTGGCAAATTTAATATATCTATTTATTCATTGTTTATGCGATTGCCAACCATAGATCAAAGATGCAACAGCTTTGATCTGACCGAAATCCTGGGGCAGGATCCAGACACTGACCTTCTGTTCCCCGTCACGGAATCCTTCGAATCGGCCTTGAAAGCACTTCTTGTCGATGATTTCGCGAAACATTCAGCCAAACTCCTCGCGGCCATCACCAAAACCATCGCCGATGACTATGCCATCGTCGGCATCCGCAATCCCGTGGAAGACCTCGGACCATCCCTCCTGGGAAATGGCTTTTCCGTCGGCAGCGTCGTTCGCCTCCTGGTTAAGGGAGGAAAGCCGCGTACCATTATGGCCGGCATATTCCTGGTAGCGGCGGGAATGGTTATCATCCAGCTTTCGAAAGGGGTCGGTCGTGGGCTGGAGAAAGGCGGCGAAGATGTCGCCCTCGCTATCTGTGAACGAATCTCGGAAAGCATCCGCCGCCCAAACACAGAAGCCTCGCAACCATCCAGTAACCCATAAGTTACCATGATTGACGTCGCCGAATATCTGGACGAAGATGGGCACAGCCCCTTCGGCCGATGGTTCGAGCACCTCGACGCCCGGGCGGCGGCCAAGGTGGCGGTGGCGCGGGTCAAGTTGGCTGCCGGACATATGGGCAACGTCAAACCAGTGGGCGAGGGTGTTGCCGAGTACCGCATTGATTTCGGCCCTGGGTATCGGGTCTATTTCGGCCAGGACGGCAAGCGGTTGATCCTGTTGCTACTGGGCGGCGACAAGTCCACCCAGCCCAGCGACATCGCCAAGGCCAAGACGCTCTGGCAGGACTACAAGCGACGCAAGAAGGTGACATGAGCATGGCCCTCACCCGAGACTTCAAGGACACCGTCAAGGCGCGCGCCGAGCGCGACCCGGAGTTCCGCAAGGCACTGGTAGCCGAGGCGCAGGAATGCCTGCTCAACAACGACTTCACCACGGCCAAGGCCATTTTGCGCGATTACATCAACGCCACCATCGGCTTCGAGGGGCTGGCCCAGGCGGTGGGGACGCCGTCCAAGAGCCTGATCCGCATGCTGGGGCCGCGCGGCAATCCCCAGGCCAAGAGCATCCTGCCAGTGATCGCCTTCATCCGGCAGCGGGAACACATGAGCGGCGGTTCGGCCTGATTCCATGGCCAAGTCCCCCTCCTCCCAGTTCGTCTGCCAGGAATGCGGCGCCGTCACGCGCAAGTGGGCGGGCAAGTGCGAATCCTGCGGCGCCTGGAACTCCATCACCGAGGAGGCGGCGCGCGAGGAGGTGCCCAAGGGCCTGTCGGGGGGCAAGGGCAAGCGCATCGAGTTCGTGGGCCTGGAAGGCAATGCCGAGCCGCTGTCGCGCTGGCTGACCGGCATCGGCGAGCTGGACCGGGTGTGCGGCGGCGGACTGGTGCCCGGCTCGTGCCTGCTGGTGGGCGGCGATCCCGGCATCGGCAAGTCCACCCTGCTGCTCCAGGCCACGGCGCGCCTTTCGGCCCAGGTCTCGGTGGCCTACATCTCGGGCGAGGAGGCGGTGGATCAGGTGCGCATGCGCGCCGCCCGCCTGGGCTACGCCAAGGCCAAGGTTGCCCTGGCCTCGGCCGGCAGCTTGCGCGACATCCTGGCCTCGCTGGACGGCCCCGACGCGCCGCAGGTGGTGGTGATCGATTCCATCCAGACCGTCTATGCCGACAACATCGAATCGGCGCCCGGCACAGTCAGTCAGGTGCGCGCCTGTGCCGCCGAGCTGATCCGCCTGGCCAAGCGGCGCGGTTTCGTCCTGTTCCTGGTCGGCCACGTCACCAAGGAGGGCACCATCGCGGGGCCACGGGTGCTGGAGCACATGGTCGACACCGTCCTATACTTCGAGGGCGACCGGGGCCATCAGTTCCGCATCCTGCGCGCCGTGAAGAACCGCTTCGGCGCCACCGACGAGATCGGGGTGTTCGAGATGACCGAGGGCGGGCTGGCCGAGGTGGCCAACCCGTCCGCCTTGTTCCTGGCCGAGCGGCGGGGCAACGTGTCGGGATCCTGCGTCTTCGCCGGCATGGAGGGCACCCGGCCCATGCTGGTGGAAATCCAGGCCCTGGTGGCGCCCTCGTCGCTGTCCTCGCCGCGCCGCGCCGTGGTCGGCTGGGACACCAACCGGCTCTCCATGGTGCTGGCGGTGCTCGACGCCCGCTGTGGGCTTGCTTTGTCGGGCAATGACGTTTATTTGAACGTCGCCGGAGGATTGCGGATCGCCGAGCCGGCCGCCGACCTTGCCGTCGCCGCGGCCCTGGTGTCGTCCGCGTCCGACGTGCCCGTCCCCGCCGACATGGTCGTGTTCGGCGAGATCGGGCTGTCCGGCGAGGTCCGGGCGGTGGCCCAGGCCGACACCCGCCTGAAGGAGGCCGCCAAGCTCGGCTTCGATCAGGCGCTGGTGCCGGCCCGGCCGCGCAAGGACAAGGGCGGTGGAGCAGCCGGCGCGGGGTCGCCGCTCGCCATCCGCTCCATCGGCCATTTGCAGGACGTGCTGGGGCTGTTCCGGCACGAGTGACCACCCTAACTGGACGAGGCAATGGGGAACCTCAACATCACCGCCGTTGACGTTGTGGTCGCCGTGGTGCTGCTCGGCTCGGCGGGGTTCGCCTTCCTGCGCGGCTTCGTGCAGGAGGTGCTGTCCATCACCTCGTGGGTGGGCGCGGTGTTCGCCGCCCTCTACGGCTTCCCCCATGCCCAGCCGTTCTTCCGCTCCCAGATCGGCAGCGCCCTGGTGGCCGACATCGCCGCCGGCGCCACCTTGTTCCTGCTCACCCTGCTGGTGCTGTCGCTGGTGACCAAGCGGGTGTCGGACACGGTGAGGAGAAGCGCGCTCAACTCGGTGGATTCGTCGCTGGGCTTCGTGTTCGGCCTGGCGCGCGGCGCGGTGCTGGTGTCGCTGGCCTACATGTCGGCCGCCTGGCTGTTCGACAGCCCCGAACAACAGCCTGAGTGGCTGGCCCAGAGCCGGTCGCGCCCCTGGCTGATGCGCGGCGCCGACATGCTGCAGGGGCTGGCCCCGGCCGGGCTGGGCAAGGCCGAGGGCAAGGCCCGCGAAGCCTCGGCCGAGGCCCGCCAGCTGATGGAAGCCGAGAAGACCTTCCAGAAATTCGTTTCACCGCAACCGGCCGCGACCTCGGCCCGCCCGTCCCCCGACGGCAAGGGCAAGGCCGATCCCAAGGTCGGTGCCAAGCCAGACCAGAGCTACGACAGCGAGAGCCGTACCCAGATGGAACGGCTGATCCGCAGCAACCAGTAGGACCGAACCCCATGCTGACCACCGACCCCTTCGACGACGACCATCTCCGCGAGGAATGCGGTGTGTTCGGCATCTTCGGCCATCCCGAAGCCGCCGCCCACGTGGCGCTGGGGCTGCACGCCCTGCAGCATCGCGGTCAGGAGGCGGCGGGCATCGTCGCCTTCGACGGGGCCCACTTCCACAACCATCGTGGCCTGGGCCATGTGGAGGATAATTTTGGCAACGCCTCGGTGATCGGCAAGCTGAAGGGCGCCCATGCGGTGGGGCATGTGCGCTATTCCACCACCGGCGAGACCCTTCTGCGCAACGTCCAGCCCCTGTTCGCCGAGATGGAGTTCGGCGGTCTGGCGCTGGGCCATAACGGCAACCTGACCAACGCCATGGCGCTGCGCCGCCAGCTGGTGCGGCGCGGCTGTCTGTTCCAGTCGACCACCGACACCGAGGTGATCATCCATCTGATCGCCATCAGCCTGTATTCCACGGTCGAGGACCGCCTGATCGACGCACTGCGCCAGATCGAGGGCGCCTACTCGCTGGTGGCCGCCACCAAGGACACCATCTTCGGGGTGCGCGATCCGCTGGGCATCCGTCCGCTGTGCCTGGGCCGCCTGGACAAGGCGTGGATTCTGGCCTCCGAATCCTGCGCGCTGGACATCATCGGCGCCGAGTTCGTCCGCGACGTGGAGCCGGGCGAGATCGTGGTGCTGTCGGCCGACGGTATCCGCTCGGTCAAGCCCTTCGTCAAGCGCGCCAGCCGCTTCTGTATCTTCGAATACATCTACTTCGCCCGCCCCGATTCGGTGGTGGAAGGCACCAGCGTCTATGAGGCCAGAAAGCGCATCGGCAGCGAACTGGCCCGCGAAAGCCTGGTTGCGGCCGACGTGGTGGTGCCGGTGCCCGATTCGGGCGTTCCCGCCGCCATCGGCTTCGCCGCCGAAGCCGGCATTCCCTTTGAACTGGGCATCATCCGCAACCACTATGTGGGCCGTACCTTCATCCAGCCGACCGACAACATCCGTCACACCGGCGTCAAGATGAAGCACAACGCCAACCGCCCCATGCTGGCCGGCAAGCGGGTCATCCTGGTCGACGATTCCATCGTGCGCGGCACCACCAGCCGCAAGATCGTCGAGATGGTTCGCCAGGCCGGCGCCACCGAGGTCCATATGCGGATCTCCAGCCCGCCGACCACCCATTCCTGCTATTTCGGCATCGACACGCCCGAGCGCGAGAAGCTGCTGGCCGCCCGCTATGACGTCGAAGGCATGGCCAAGCTGATCGGCGTGGATTCCCTGGCCTTCATCTCCATCGACGGCTTGTACCGGGCGGTGGGGGAAAAGGGCCGCGACAGCGCCGAACCGCAATTCTGCGACGCCTGCTTCACCGGGGACTATCCGGTGGATCCCACCGATTACAACGGCGCCAAGGCCGACACCAAGCAGCTGTCCCTGCTGACCGAGGACACCCCCTGATGGCCGGCTTGCTCGACGGGCGGGTGGCGCTGGTCACCGGCGCCTCGCGGGGGATCGGCGCCGCCATCGCCCGTCGCTTCGCCGCCGAGGGGGCCGAGATCGTCGCCGTTGCCCGCACCCAGGGCGCGCTGGAGGAGCTGGACGACGAGATCAGGGCCAAGGGCGGCAAGCCCCTGGTGCTGGTGCCCGAAGACCTTTGCAAGCCCGGCCTGATCGAACAGGTGGCCGCCGCCATCTTCCAGCGCTTCGGCCGCCTGGACATCCTGGTGGGCAATGCCGGCGCCATCGGCGGGGGCCTCACCCCCGTCGCCCATCATGCTCCCGACGATTGGGAGGAAGCTTTCGCCGTCAACGTCACCGCCAACTGGCGATTGATCCGCGCCTGTGATCCGCTGCTGCGCATGGCCCCGGCCGGGCGGGCGGTGTTCACCACGGCGAGCCAGGCGGGCGGCGCCGAACCGTTCTGGGGCGCCTATGCCGCCAGCAAGGCGGCGCTGGAAACCATGGTTCGCACCTGGGCCGCCGAAATCGCCAATGTCTCGGCGGTGAAGGCCAACCTGCTCGATCCCGGCGTGGTCGCCACGCGGCTGCGCACCATTGCCTTTCCCGGCGAGGACCCGTCCGGACTGGCACAACCTGAAGATGTTTCCGGGGCCTTTCTCGACCTTTGCCTGCCTGGCTGCACCCGCCATGGCGAGGTCGTCCGGATTACTCCGTAAGGTCTAGTCCCTACGACCATCCCATCCTTTGTCACATTCGGTCACGCGCCCGACGGAACGGACTTGCGCGTGTGGCCGGTCATGAGCTATCCCCATGGGGTTGGGGTCTGATGGAGATCGTCCTGGGGAGGATGGTCTCGTTTACGACGTTTGGGAAGGGGCGGCCGCCAAGGCCGGCGACAGGCGCATGACGGGTTCCGATCCGCGAGAGGGGGCGAAGACCTTCGAAACGAAGGTTGCCAGTCTCATTGCGGCCACGCGCCACCTGGAAGTCCCCCAGATTCTCATGCTGCGCCGCATGACCCTGAAGGA
Organism: Paramagnetospirillum sp.; assembly: GCF_058402745.1. Lineage (NCBI taxonomy): Bacteria > Pseudomonadati > Pseudomonadota > Alphaproteobacteria > Rhodospirillales > Magnetospirillaceae > Paramagnetospirillum > Paramagnetospirillum sp. The sequence goes on along the minus strand of NZ_JBZVFI010000013.1, from coordinate 10,198 downwards.
CCCCGAGGCCCGCAAATGGGCCAACGAGAAGCAGCTCAACGTGGTGTTCTCGGTGATCCTGACCAAGTCCATCGAACGCTATGGCATGGCCAGGCTGAAGGAGGCGCGGGAACGCAACTTCCAGTCCCTGCTGCCGCCCGGCGATGGCCGGGAAGAGGATTTGCGGGTCCTGGCCGACATCGCCACGCAGATGCTGGGCCCGCCCCAGATGACCGAGGCGGAAAGCGCCCAGGCCGGATTCCAGGCCCTGCTGGCCCGTGGCGCCGTCGCCGCTCCCACCCGCACCATCCGCACCCAGGCCCCGGTGCGCGAGCCGCCGCCCCTGTTCGCCGCCCAGCTGGGCTCGGCCGGGGACCGCATGGGCAAGATGATGCCCAAGTTCCAGACCCCCCTGCCCGGCGCCCCCACCAGCGGCGGCAACGAGCCGGACAAGCCTTTCACCGATTTCCCCACCCTGTTCGACGACACCATCTGCGCCTATACCGAAAAGATTCTCAGCATCTTCCGCATCACCCAACCGTCCAGGGGCATCCGCCTGCCGTTCCTGCTGGCGCCCGAGTTCGGCGTGGTCTACCGCGAGGTGCTGACCAAGTTCATCCTGCCCCAGATGCGTCAGACCCGGCACATGCAGACCCTGGCCCACAGCTACAACTGGGCCGAAGTCGGCGGCGAGAAGCTGATCGAGATCATGCAGGGCAGCGAGGTCAACAATCCCATCCTGCACAACTGGGACGCCCGCTGGGCCTCGTTCCGCACCGGCAAGGCCGCCAAGGGCAAGAAGCCGCCGCAGCAAAAGCCCGAGGACAACCCCTGGCCGCTGCTGCGCGAGGATGCGACGCGGGCCAATTACGAGCCCCCCAACGAGGACAACCTGATCCTGCTGCAGGACCTGATCCGCTTCGAAGCCGACGTCATGGCCAAGTGCTGGCGCGAGCTGACCCAGCTTTACACCCAGGAATTCTCTCCCTCGGGCCGCATGGACCAGGCGCGGGAAGGCGCCTTCCGCGATGGCCTGATGAAATGGACCGCCAAGCTGCCCGATTACGTCGGCGAACATCTGGCCATGAAGGCCCATTTCGAATTCGACCGCCTGGACGCCACCTGGATGCGCAAGCTGCTGGCCAATTTCGGCCGCACCGATTCCGAACGGCGGCGCAACGCCCCCTTCCTCACCGAATTCGTGCTGCAGCTGGGCGGCTGATGGCGTCCGCCGGTCACGACCACGTCAACGTGGTGGTCACCGACATGGAGCGGTCCATCCGCTTCTACGCCACCCTGCTCGGCCTTCGCATCATCATGGACCGGCCGTTGGAGGGCGACTGGTTCGACCGGGTGACCGGTCTTGCCGGAGCCCGGGCGCGCTGCGTCATCCTGGCCGCCCCGGACGGAAGCTGCCGTATCGAGCTGCTGCAGTTCGAGCGTCCGGCCACGGCCCAGCCCGCCCTGCCCTCCACTCCCGGCCTCCGCCATGTGGCCTTGCGGGTGAACGACCTCGACCATTGCCTCGCCATCCTGGAGGAGCAGTTCGGCCAGTCGGTCGCCGCGGTCGAAGTGCCCAAGGACATCGTCCGGGGCGGTAAGCGCATGTGCTACGTTCGCGACCCCGATGGCGCCATCATCGAATTGTGCCAGTACGGGCTGGAGCAGCCGGAGTTCCGTTGATGCCCGACACCAGGATGCGGATCGTCGAGGCCGACAGCATCGAAGCCCACCGCGAGGCGCTTTACCTCAGGGACTGACCCAGGTCCATACCGGCGGGATGGGAGACCGGCCCCGCCCTGGTGGTCCTGGCCGCCCCCAGGCTTTCCGCCAGCGGACGCAGGGCCTCCACGCCCGCCGCCACCCCGGCCTCGCCCTGCGACGGGATCACCGCCACGTTCACCGCCACCAGGCGAACCTCGCCCTCGCTCCAGCCGAAGACCGGACCGCCCGATTCCCCCTGTACCGCGTCGCAATCGTGGATGAACACGCCCGGCAGGGCCTGGCGGGTCAGGCGGCATCCCACATGGGCCAGCGGCACCTGCGCCTTGTCGCGGCCATAGCCGGCCACGGCGACCTTCATGCCCACCCGGGACGCGCCCAGGCCGATCCAGCCGATCTCGTCGCCCAGCGGCTCCTCCAGCTCCATCAGCGCCCAGTCGTCGGCCCGGCTGGCCAATCCCCGCTCCTGGCCGTCGAGAGGCCAGTTGGGAGCGGCGTGCACCGCGACCACCTTCGAGGCTCGCAGATACTCGCCCCGATCCCAGCCGGCCACGAAGGTGAAGGATGAGGCGGGAAACGGCCGCTGGGTCCGGCGGTTCCACAGGCAATGGGCGGCGGTGGCGATCAGCCTGGGTCCGATCAGGGTGGCGCTGCAATGGCCGCTGAAGAAGTTGAGGCGGCCCATGGCGCTCCACGGGAATTCCCGCGCCGCCATGCGCAGGCGCTGGTCCTCGCCCTTGATGCCGTGCAGCTGGCGCGGCTCGGCGGCGGCGGGCGCGGCAAGCAGCATCAGCACGATGGCAAGCCGCCTCATGGCAGCAGACGCTCGGCGATGACTCGGGCGACCTCGAGAGCGGCGTTGAGGCGGGGACGCTCCCAGGCCTCGAGACCGACGGCGCCCTCCAGCGGCCGCGCCAGCCCGGCCCGGTAAAGCTGGGCATGAAGGCGGGCATGCTTGGGAGCGGCCCAGCCCTCGGGGGCCCAGATGAACACCGGCGCCGCCGACGCGCAGGCCTCGCAGCACATGGACACCGAATCGCCGGTGACGACGACGGCGTCGGCCAGGGCCAGAAAGCCGAAATAGGGGTTGTCGCCGCCCTTGGAGAATAGGTGCAGCCACCGGGGCTCGGGCAGCCCGGCGGCCAACGCCGCCTCTTGCTCCACTCCGGTGCGGCGGCTGGTGGTCAGCAGCAGCGAGCCGCCCAGGCCGGCAGCCAGCCGGGCGACGTTTTCCCCCAGGCCCCGGGCCATCTCCACCGGAAAGGGCCGGTTCTTGGTGGCGCCGCCGACGATCACCGCCACCCAGGGGCGCGGCAGATGGGCGAAGGCCGGACGCCATTTCTCCGCCTCCTGGGCCAGGCGTTCAGGCGTCACCCGGTGCGGCGCTCCCAGAACCTCCAGCACGTTGCCGCCGGCTTTGGGACAATCGTGGGCGGGTGAGACGATCAGGTCGAAGTCATCCCGCCCGGGAAAGCCGGGATCCATGATCTGCACCAGCCGGGCGCCGCATTGCCTCTTGATCCAGCGGGCGACGGGAGCGGTACGTCGCCCGGCGGCGATCACCAGACGGGGCCAGGGCGCATGGAGCGTCGCGCGGCTCTCGGTCGTCACGCCGGTCAGCCCGGCGCCGCGCAGGACATTGGGCAGGCGGGCCAGCCGGTCGTAGGCGATGGTCTTGACCGTGAATGGCCTGCCCAGCGCCTCGGCGACGCCCAGGCATTGGGCGACGTTGCCGGCCCGGTCGTCGGCCAGCACCCAGATCTCGTCGGCTTCGCTCGTCGTCGCGTTCATGGCGACAAGCTCCGCCAATACGAAGGTGTTTGCAAGACCTCCCGTCGTATTTGTGGACTGTTAACCCGTTACCCCCTATATTTGGCGGAATGGATGGTGATCGGATAGGCTGCCCATGTTCGCCGACAACACATTGACCCCCAAGGAAGCGGTGCGCCTGTGCGCGCTGGGAACCATCGCGTCCCGGCCCATGCGCTACAGCGAACTGGCCGGATCGGTGCGGCACTTCACCAGCCGGATCATGGGGCCCAGCCTGGAACTGATGGGGATCTCCATCGAGCTGCTGCGCTACGAGGGGCTGGTGGAAGCCACCGATGGCCAGGGCATGGAAGACGATTCCATGTTGACCATCTCGGCGGCGGGACGGCGCGAGCTGCAGACCCTGCTGACCGCCCGGCTGCGCCCCGGCTCCGACCTGTCCAAGCTGGTGGTGGCGCTGAAAATGCGCTTCCTCGACCTGCTGGACGCCGACGAGCGCGCCCACCAGATCGACCTGCTGATCGAAGGCGTGGACAGCGAGCTGGCCCGCCTCGACGATCTGCGCGGCAGCGATGGCGAGGGGGGAAGCGCGCTGGCGGCGTGGCTGGACCACGACATCGCCTTGCTGGAAAGCCGGCTGGCCTGGCTGGAAGACTTCCGCGCCCGCCTCTAAGCCCCGAATCGCGCGTCGAGAAACGCCCGCACCTTGGCGGTCTTCGCCTCGGTCACGCGGGCGAGCAGCGCCGCGAACACAAGGCAGAATCCCACCGCCGCCGCGTACAGACCGTAGGATTCCACCCGTCGCGGGTCCAGGGGATAAAGGGCGTACAGGCTACCGGAGCCCAGCCAGTCGATACCCAGCAGCAGAAGCGGCCAATGGGTCAGGTAGAGGGTGAAGGAAAATCCCGCCAGCCACCGCCCCAATCCCGCCAGCCGAACGGCAATGGATGCCGATGACGCCGCCGCAAGGAAGCCGGTAAGCCCGAGAGCAATGAGGGCATCGCGCAGCCAGAACACCCCATCCAGGAAATGGCTGCGCGAAACCAGCAGCGCGGCGACGAACAGGCCAAAGGCCGGCCACGGCCCCAATAGCGGCCGCCGCCACCAGAATACCGCCGTCCCCAAAATCCAGAATGGCAGATAGAGCAGCACGTTCTGGCTCGTCCAGGGATCGGCGGCCAGCAGCAAGGCCGCCATGGCGGCCAATACCCCGAGGGCCAAGCGGCTTCCGCGCCATGACAATACGGCCACCAGGCCGATGGCGTAGTACCAGAATTCGTTGGCCAGGCTCCAGAGGGGGAGGTTGCAGGCCGTGTTCGGCACCAGGATGTGCTGGAGATGAAGGGCCGCCCCCAGCCAGACCACGGCGCCGCCCCGGTCGCAGGCGCCAAGCAGCGCCACGCCGAAACTCAACGCCAGGGCGGGCAGAAGCACCACGTAAAGCCGTGCCAACCGGTCGGTCACGTACCGCCGGACAGGAAAGACCGGACGCCCGGCATAATCGAGCAGCTTGCCGCCGACCAACAGGCCGCTGATGACGAAGAAGCAGACGACGGCTTCGTTCTGCAGATTGGTCAGGGCGTAGAACGCCCGCCCCGCCAGACCGAGATCTTCCTGTGCGGCATAGGGCTGGAACAGCGCGTTGCGGGCGTGGCCGCACAGGACGGCGAAGGCCGACAACCAGCGCACATGATCCAGAAGCGCCGAGAATCCGGGCTTTTCAACGACAGTGAAGACGGGCGCCACAGCCATCCCCGGCAAAGACAGGGTTCGGCGGGAAACACACCAGTTCCAGGAAAGGCCGTCAACACTCAAATCCAGGCGGGGATGGCTTGTGCATCCTTCGCTTTATGGATATTCGTTGAGAGTATCCTTCGGTTGGGAGAAAGCAGCATGACGAAACTCGCCGGGGCATCTCCCTCGACGGGTCAACCGGTCGGGGAACACAAGGGCCACCGGGAGCGCCTGCGCAACCGTTTCCTCGAGGCTCCGGAGGCCCTTCCCGACTACGAGTTGCTGGAATTGCTGCTGGGGGCCGCCATTCCGCAAAGGGACGCCTTTGCAGCTCGAAGCTGCTGTGTCTCATTATAGAGTTGCTGCGTCGAAAATCAAGTTGAGCAATTTCAATGAGTTAGGCGCATCATCTCCATCCGGCGTCTGGAGCTTGGCATAGGGGGGCAAAATGCGGTCGATCCTGGTGGTGGGTGTGGTGCTGGCGGCGGGCATGGCCGAGGCTCTGGCTGGCGAGGTCGCCGGGGTGTGCTTCACCCCTGGCGAGGACTGCACCGGCATGATCGTCCGCGAGGTCGGTCAGGCCCGACGAGAGGTGCTGGTCCAGGCGTACAGCTTCACGTCGCCGGAAATCACCAAGGCACTGGCGGACGCCCGGCGACGTGGCGTGGACGTGCGCGTGATCCTCGACAGCAGCCAGCTCGGTCAGAAGAAGGGACAGGTGGCCGCCGACACGCTGGTGATCGCGAAGGTGCCGGTGCTGGTCGATGACGCCCACGCCATCGCTCACAACAAGGTCATGGTGCTGGACGGGCGCCGGGTGCTGACGGGGAGCTTCAACTTCACCAAGGCCGCCCAGGAGCGCAACGCGGAGAACGTCGTGATCCTGGCCGGTGAGGACGTGGCGCGGGCCTATGCTGAGAACTGGCGGCGGCATGCCGGGCACGCGGAGCGGCACGAGGGGCGGTAGAGGTGCTGGTCGCTTGACGGTGGATCAACTCAGCTAACTATGGCAACGTTTCGTCTTGGGGGGGGATTGCGCCAATTCGCGTCGAATCGTGTCTATGGGCTAACTAGTCGTGGGGAGGGGGTATGCGATCTCTAGCAATCGCGGTGGTGTCCGTTCTGCTCTTAGGCGGATGCGCTTCATCGGTGATGAAGCAATATGTGGGCAAGGATATACGCGAAGTATTCATCGAACACGGCAAGCCATATAACTCCTTCGATATGGGCGACGGTCGACGAGTTTTCCAATTCCAATGGGGAGAGAGTTCATCTGGCTCTCCATATGGCATGAAGGGCGGCTGTATGCTTAGTTACATTACTAAGCGTGATGAGGCGAATAACTCATGGGTTGTTGTTGATTATAGATACCCAGATCGTCTTATTTGCTAGAGGCGGAGGGCGATATGATCGATATCTACAGCGTCACCCTTAAATCTCGCCTGAAGGAGCTTTTTCTTCGTGTGCGAGCCGCTCCGCTAAATACGTGGTTTGTAGCTTTATTGGCATGTGTTGTTCTTTATGAGGCTCACGCAATTAATAGGCTGGAAGATAAAATTAGGCGCACCTCGTCCGAGGCTGAAGACATGCTAGTTCAGCATGAGAGCGAGATCGAGGAGTTAAAATCAGACTTGTCCGAACTTGACGGAAAGATAGATGAACTAGAGGAAGCAATCAGAGTATTGCAGTTTAGATAGTCATCTTCATTTCCGCTGTCGTAGGTTGACCCTTTTTCGCAAGGGCCGGGCTATGAGAGGACCACCCTCACGGTACCGGCCCACCCCATTTTTTTTATCCTCATGGCCCTCACGGAAGGACGGGGATGCTCGGGCTCGTCCGCGACCTTGCGGCCAGCTCGCTCATGCATGAACGCTCGAAGCGACAACGCGCAACATGAGCAAGACAAGCTGAAGTCGAATACTAAGTAAGTGCTTAGTATAAGCATTTTCTAATTGACGTGATGCTTGATCATCTATAGAAGCTGTTGCTCACAACAACGACTTACTCTTAGAGAGGCCAATATGAACAGCTACGCCATTACCTTCAACGACAGCCGGTTCGACGACATGACCTTGACCAGCGAGGAGCGTGTGGCGCTGCTGCTCGACATGCTCAAGGCCGGAACTCTCGACTTGAGCGATAGGCATGTGTCGGGCCTGCGCATCGTCGAGGGCGACAGCGCGGGTTGACCCGGTTGACCTGGGGTTGACCCCTCAGCATGCAGCAGGCCGCCGGGGGACGCTCCGGCGGCCTTTCGCTTTCTAGGCTGTGGCGCTGCGGAGAACAACGTTGCGGACGCTGGAGGCGTGCCACGCTCCGCCACGGGCCGTCTTGATGCCCCTGTTGTTCAGCGCATCGGCGATGGCCGCATAGGACGTGACGCCGGACGCCTGGATGCTGGAGATGATGGGCCTCACGTTCGCGGCCAGAAGATCAGCAGCAGCCATGCGCGTTGCGGCGCTGGCCTCGTACTGGCCTTCAGTACGACGGCCTCCAAGAGCCTTGCCGCGAGCTTTGGCGGCCTGGAGAGCGGCAACAGTGCGCTCAGAGATGCGCCGAGCCTCGTCCTCGGCCACCGCCGCCAGGATGTGAAGGGTAAGGCGGTTGGCGTGCGGGTTGTCGCAGGCCACGAAGTCCACACCGGCCTCCATCATGTTGGCGATGAACGCGACGTTGCGGGCGAGGCGATCCAGCTTGGCGATGACCAGCACGGCCCCGGCCTTCTTGGCGGCCTTGAGCGCCTGGGCGAGCTGAGGCCGGTCGGCACGCTTGCCGCTCTCGATCTCGGTGTATTCGGCCAGCAGATCCCAATCACCGCCGTTGAGGTAGGCGCGGACGGCGGCCTGTTGAGCTTCAAGACCCAGACCAGACTTGCCCTGCTTGTCGGTCGAGACGCGGTAGTAAGCAATGAATTTGCCGGTCGCCATCTTCGTTCTCCTTGGTCATACAAACTATCAACGCTCGTTGACTGTTTGTATGGCAGGTATTTTCCCCGCTTGGAACCCGCTATGATTGCGGTTAGTCTTGCGTATACCTGTAGTCTGGAGCGATCATGGCGCGGAGCTGCTTATGGAGGTCTACATGGATACCTTGAGGATGATCTTCGTCTCCATGCTGGTGCTGTCGATGTCGTCCGGCGTCATGGCCGAGGACAGGCCCAAGCCGGTGGTGCCCGACCTGTTCAGGCATGAGCCACGGGCCGAGGTCCGGCCCAGCGGTCGCCAGGACGGAACCTATGAGGTCTACAGGGGATGGGAGCGCCAAGGGCGGCTGGTGCCGGACGGGACCGGCGGCTTTCGGTTCTGGCCCGATCTCGGGCGGCCCACCTATGATAAGGTGCCGGGTGTCACGGCACCGAGGTGAGGCGCAAAGGGCCTAGCGCAAGCCCTTCAGGAACACCCAGAGCACGATAAAGCCGATGAAGACTAGGCAGCCCATCCCTCCATTTCCCGAGGATGCGTGCTTCGACTTGGGCGGTGAGGACGGAGGTGGCGACTGCTGCCGACCGGCTGGCGTCCATCTCGATGGCGGCGATGCAGGTGTGGTTGCAGCCGCCCCCGTGCCGGCCTGACGGTTGATCTGGGCCAAGAGCTGCTGGTTCGAGGACAACGGAGATGTGGGAGCGGTCGGTGCCGCCGGGCTCTTGCCCTTTTTCTTTCCGCGCCCAGATGTCGGCTCCCCGCCTCCCTTCAACGTCGCCAAGATAGCTTGGTTGCCGCCGTGGGCGGAGGGCGTGGCGCCTGCGCTCTTGCCGATGGAGTGCAGGCGCCGTTGGGCTTCGACGGCATCAATGAAGCGGTACTGGTTCGCTTCCTCGATGGTGATGCTGATGTGGGAGTAGTGGTATCGCTTGCTCTCGAAGGGCGGCTCCAGGAGGCCGGAGACGGCGATCCACTTACCGACCCACGACTGGTTGGGCTTGCTGGTCAGCTTCTTCAATCCGTCGGACCAGATCGAGAGCTTGACGATCTCGCCCCGCCAGGGGCCGAAGTTAATGAAGACGTAGGGCCGCCCGTACTTGGTCTTGTCCTCCTTCACCTCGACTATCTGGCCCACCAGTTCCACACGGTCGCCGACACGGCGTAAGGCGGCCATGTAGTCTCGGGCGTCGATGACGTCGTAGGCGCCGACGTAGATCGCCGGGCCGGTCGCCGTCGGTCGTTGCCCCGGAGCGGGGAACGCGATGACGGTCGCGGGGATGTTCCGGCCAGCCAGGAAGTCGCTGAGGGATGGCACGTTGGCAATCGGCGCCCGGCAGATGCGTGCGAAGCCGTCCGCGTCCTGCAGTAGGCCGGGAATGGCGCGGACGTCAGCGAACACCGCCGAAGATGCCGGGTCAAGGTAGTCCGCAGCCGAGAACAGGATGTTCTCGCCGTTGGAGTGGCGCTCGAAAAGGGCTGGCTTCTCGACCAGTGCCCGCAAGCTCAGGTCAATGGCGATGAAGGAGAAGCGATCCATCTGGGGGCCGAAGTCGGTTCCCAGCCGCTTGGGGTGCTGGAAGTGCTTGTGCCCGAGTTCGTTCCCCTGGCCAGTCGGGAGGCCGGGTACGAACAGGCCGTCGTAGTCGATCAGCCGGACGGTGCCGCCATCCACGAGGACGTTACCATTCTGCAGGTCGCCGTGGGCAATGCCCTTGTCCCGCAGGAACTGCTCCAGGCTGCGGAAGCTGGCTATCAACTTGGTGATGGCAGCCTTGTTCTTGTAGTTGCTCTCCAGCCAGATACCGAGGGTCTCGCCCTCGGCCCAGTCCATCCGCACGACGGGATACGGGGTGCCGTCAACGCGAACACCCTGCGGCTGGTACTGGAAGCCGACGAAATGGCCGCTGGGCAGCGAGGAGAGTGTCGAGCTGATCTTCGAGTAGCGGTCCTGAAGGCCCTTCGCCTCCTTGTGGAAGCAGCGGACGGCGTACTTCTTGCCGCCGCTGGTCACCGTGTAGGTCAGGGCGAACCCGCCACCCAATGCGATGGGAAGGCCGAAGGCGTTGGACGCG
>NZ_JBZVFI010000012.1:17500-291968 GCF_058402745.1 Paramagnetospirillum sp. | reverse complement strand
AGGCCACCCATCGGCATATCGCGACAGAAACCGCAGGAGATCCACTTAGCCGACGACCAAATCTGTCCGAACAAACCCGGCCACCTCTCATCCACACACATATGGAGCGTTCGTTATCTATTTCCACGCCTCCGGTTGCGTCAAAAAGATCGACGGTCCGGGATAGACGGATACAATCATTACCGTCGCCGGAAGAGGTCTCAGGATGAGGTGTTTGAAGAGACGGTGACGGTGACGGAAAATTCCAGGGGAGTAAAGTTCCGGAAGCGCGGTTATCTATCTGCCGATTCGCGAGCTTCGGCCCAGTTGCGCGAAATTCGTCAATTCCGATTTTATCGTCCAGGCAGGTTATTTGTACGGCCGCCTGCATCAGAAAAACGTCGAGATTAAACGGGTGGTTATGGTGGATCCGAGCACCGGTCGGACGGCCATACGGGATTTCACGGTTCCAACTTCAACAGCCTATTGACGGGCCAATTGAAATTTGTATCCAGTCTGGTCACCCGTTCCACTTATGTCTTCCGATCTTTCTCACTGGCTGCATCACCTGTCGCAGCCCCCCGAAGATCCAACATCAATCAATGACTAGCACGGCAAAGTTAGATCGTTGAGCCAGATATTCAGCGAGTTTTTGGTCTTCCATCTTGATGTGTCCGGTAACCCAGTTTCTCAAGGATTGAACCTCGCTCCCAGATAACTTCGAATGGCCCTCTCGTCTCACACGTGCGATTAGTTCAGAAAGTACCCGGATCAGCCCCCTGTGAACCGCCGCATGTTCCTCCCTGTCAGGGTAGTCGGTTTGCTTCATCACATCTTCTTCGCGCTCGAAATGGACACGGGTGAAGTCCGCCAACTCGGACAGTACCGCGTTGATACCTTCATCCGTTGATGGCCCCGCCAACCGGATCACCAAGAAGTCCATCATGGACGCAATCTGGGCATGATCCTGGTCGATGAAGTCCACCCCGAGTTTCTTGCCGTCAAACCATTCCGGTGCCGTCTGTTCCATAGTTGGACCTTTGTTTGAATGGGTGTTAACGGGGAAAATCATTGGCGGCGACAGGCCGACCAAGGAGGTAGCCCTGGGCCTCGTCGCAACCAAGATGCCTGATCAGGTCCATCTGCTGCTCGGTTTCGATCCCTTCGGCCACTACCTTCAACCCCATGCGGCGTCCCAATTGGACGGAACTTTCGACGATGGCCAGCGATCCTTCCTCTTCCAGCGCCTTGGCGATGAAGGACTGATCGATCTTCAATTCGGTAAACGGTCCGTGTTGAAGTTGCTTCAATGACGAATAGCCGGTGCCAAAATCGTCGATAGACAGGGCGAATCGCCGCATCCGCAACCGGGTCAGGATAGCTCCCATTTCGTCACCCCGTTCGGTTCCGCCCACAATCACCGAAAAATCGTTGGCTGACAGTCGCTCCATGGTACCCACCAGTGAGCCGATGGCCGATGTCATCTGGCGCACCACAGCCCATGCCACAGCCAGCGCCACAGCCGCCGCCGCGAGCACACCGAAAATGGTTGCTCCCAGTACGCCGTGGGCGTCTGAGCTAACTCGCGAGGCCAGGGCAAGAACATCGGCGGCCATACGGTCTTCGACCGTTTTAAGGAGGTTGATCCGTTCGGTAGCGGCAGCAAACCAGCGGGGCCTGTGACATCTCCCACATTGCCGGTGGCCGTGCTCTCCAGGCCGATCTTGCGCATACGATCCACCGTCTGAGTAGCAGGGCTGTCCAGGGTCGAACGATAAAATTCCACCTGCTCAGGCGCAGCACTGGCCTGGAATTCGGTAAGGAACTGCCTCTGCTCAGCCACGATGGATACAAAGCGCAGGTAGACGTCGGGCCCAAACTTTCCCGCAGCAAAGGCGCCAGCAGCGGTTGCTCGCTCCTGCCCGGCCTTCTCCTTGCCTTCCATCAGCTTAAGGTAGGCACCAACCATGCTGTCCTACCCAGATGTCACTCGACAAGAGAGATATCTGGCTGACTACGTCCAATTGCAACCGAATAGTCTCGGTGAAGTCGCCGAACGAGGTTCGGGGCGTCAATGGAAAGCGCATCGATGGCATCGCGGGAAGTGACCAGAGCTTCATAGCGCTTGGCGGCAGCCTCAACCTTGGGAGGAAAACTGCGTCCAAGCGCCGTCAGGTCGATGCTGGACACCGAGCGTTCGAGCTTGGCACGGGCCTCATCGGTCAACTTGCGCTGTGCCTTTAGCTCGTCGCGAAATTTTTCGCCCTTGCTCCCGATGAACACCGCCGAGGTACCGCGCTCCTTCTGCACTTCGTGCACTAGGGCGCTGATGTCTGCGGTGAGCGGTGCAATGGCCGCTAGGGCTGCTGTCTCAGATACCACCCGCGCCTTGTCACTGATAACATAGGCGGCCAAGCCAAAAATTAGTGCGGCGGGAAACAGGAACGAGAGGGTGATCTTTCCAGAAATCTTGAGATCAGTAAGCCGGATCATGTACTCCCCCTGTTATTATTTTAGGCATTAGGCATTATCATCATTATCGGCGCTATTTGCTTACCGTAGTTCGCGGGATACCATTTCAATGGCACAGAGGTGCCTGGCGCGTCGCTCTATCCAAAATGATAGGGGCAACAAATGATCCGCGTTACCACTACTACGCCACGGAAAGCCGCCACTGAATTGGTCGACAAGTGAATTGCCTCTTCGACGTTGGAAGTGGAATTGCGCCGGTTCCGGCGTGAGCGCCCTGCCTACCTGTAGCTGAATATCCCCTTGTTCGATTAATCCGCTGACCATCCCCTCGTCCCGACCTGCCGTCTGGCAGGCCATCGAGCGGAGCGGTGGTCAGGGATGGCCGCAGGCCACCGCGTCAGCGGCGTGGGACGCGTCCTTGACCGGCGTGAGCACGATGGCACTCTGCGGTGGTCTGGGAGGAGAGGAGATCGACGTGGACGCCAATACGATCATGGCTTTGGGGCTGGGCGTTTCCCCGCCGTGGAAACTGGTCGAGCAGCGACTGGACACGACGGTTCATCCGCACGTGCTGCACCTGGAGATTGCGGTCGATCGCGGCACCATGTTTGCCTGTCCCCAGTGTGGCCGAGCCTGCAAGGCGCACGACTTCGCGGAGTTCACCTGGCGGCACCTCAACTTCTTCCAGCACCATTGCCACATCACCGCCAAGGTGCCGCGCACCGACTGTCCGGAGCATGGTGTGCTTCGGATCGGCGTGCCGTGGGCGAGAGAAGGCAGTCAGTTCACTCTGCTGTTCGAGCAGGTGGCGCTGGTTCTGGTCCGCGAGGATGCCGGTGCTGGCGGCGGCTCGCATCATCGAGGTCACTGACAACCGTCTATGGCGGATCGTTCATCATTATGTCCGCAAGGCGGTGGAGCGCCTCGACCTGTCCAAGCTCGCCGCCGTCGGCCTTGATGAAACCGCCGCCAAGCGCGGCCATACCTATGTCACCGTGTTCATCGATCTCGACCGCAAGGACAAGCCGGTGGTCTTCGTCACCCCCGGCCGGGGCAAGGAGACCGTCACCGGGTTCAAGGCGTTCATGATGGACCATGGCGGCCAGCCGGGCCGCGTCGTCGAGGTGGTCTGCGACATGAGCCCCGCCTTCATCGCCGCCATCGGGGAAACCTTCCCAACGCCGCCGTCACCGTGGACTGGTTCCATGTGGTCCAGTTGTTCACCAAGGCCCTCGACGAGGTCCGACGCGCCGAAGCCAGGAGCAACAAGCTGCCCAAGGCGCTGCGCTGGGCCATCCTGAAGAAGGCCGACGGCAAGATGACCGAGGCACAGGCAGAGGCTCTGGCCGAACTGGAAGCCTCCGACCTGTTGACCGCCATCGCATGGCGGCTCAAGGAGAAACTCCGCTGGGTGCGCAAGGCCGACACCGTCCAGGCTGCCCGCTGGCGGATCACCAACTTTCTGCGCCATGCACTCGAGGTGATCGGCGACAACACCATCCTCGATCCCGTCCGCAAGGCGTTGGGAACCGTCGAGCACCACCGCCAACGCATCCTCGAACGCTGGACATCAACCCACAGCAACGCCCGACTGGAGGGCTTCAACGGCCTCTTCCAGGCGGCACGCGCTCGCGCCAGGGGCTACCGCAATACCACAACCTTCGCGACCATGATCTACCTGATCGCCGCCCCACTCGGGGATCTCTTCAAATCCATTTGAGGCGTCGAAGAACCAGTGAATTTCAGGCAAAGCACCCTTTGTTCCACCCACTCAAAAGTGGTAGGCGACATATACCTTATGGGTAACCGTCCTCTGACGGCTACGGCGTTGCCTTGGGTTTCCGCTTACGCCGATTGGCAAACTTGGTGAATTCCTTGCGGATAGCGGCTTCGTCGATGGTCGATGGATCAAATCCGGGGCCGCGCCATTCGATCATGTTGTCATGGTCTTCATGGTCGGGATCGGCGATGACTTCGAGGTAATGGGCGTAGCCCCAGGGCCCGCCGCAGTCTTCTGGCGGGCAGGCGCCTTGGGCGTCCAGCAAGCGGGGATAGCTGACCTCGGGATCGGCTTCGGCGAGAGCTTCGAGTTTCACCGTATGCATCCAATCGTCGCCGAAATCGTAAACGTATTGGAATGTTTTGTTCCGTTTGAGGTGGAGGAGGAGATCCTAAGCTCACGATCGAAGTGCAACACCCGCTATAATGGGTGCTGCGATGGGACAACGATACAATCAGCTCAGTCTGGATGAGCGGTGCGAGATTTACCGTCTGCATGCAGACGGTAAATCTCGGCGAGCCATTGCCCGGGCCTTGGGCCGGGCGGCGTCAACAATCAGCCGAGAGCTGGAGCGCAACAGTGGCGCCCAAGTCGGCTACAAGGTGGATTGGGCGATGATCCAGGCCCGCGCCCGGCGGCGGCGCAAGCTTTACAAACTGGAGCGCTCGAGCGCGCTCAGGAAACTGACCTTGGACGGCCTTGCGATGGGATGGTCCCCGGAGCAGATCGCCGGGCGGCTCGAGCTTGAGCAAGGTAGGCCGGTGATCAGCCACGAGTCAATTTACCGCTACATCTACTGGCGCGTGAACAGCCACAAGGACTATCTGCACCGGCTGCTGCCGCGCGCCAAGTTTCAGCGTGGCTGGCGTGGCCGCAAGGGCGGCAGCTCGGTGCATTTCATTCCCCAGCGAGTGCCGGTAGCCGAGCGTCCCGCCGAGGTCGCCGACCGGCGCCAGACCGGCCACTGGGAAGCCGATCTGATGCTGTTCTCCCGCTATCGCCAAGCCGTCCTGGTGGCGCACGAACGTAGCTCGCGCCTGCTTCTGCTCCGGCATCACCTCAGCAAAGCCGCCGAGCCAATCGCCGACAGCCTGACCGCCATGCTGCGGCGATTTCCTGCCGAGCAGCGCCGCACCATCACCTTCGATAACGGCTCTGAATTCGCGGCCCATCGCCGCCTGAAGACAAGGCTTCGCATGAAAACCTATTTCTGCGATCCCCATAGCCCCTGGCAGAAGGGCGGCGTCGAGAACGCCATCGGGCGAATGCGGCGGGGACTGCCGCGAAAAACAGATCTCGCGGCAGTTTCCCAGGCCGATCTGGACGACCTGGCCATGGACTACAACCTCACCCCGCGAAAGTGCCTCGGATATCGAACTCCGCTTGAGGCTTTCCTCGGAAAAGCCATCGATCTCGGTGTTGCACTTGAAATGTGAGTCCATCGATCGGCCAGGGTCGCCGTTTTGGCGGAGAGGGTGTTTGAGTCCGGCCAATCCGGGTCGGGAATGCCATAGGCGACGGCGCGGCCGACGCGGAATTCGTAGAGGTGATAGTTTTCCCAGCCCATGGCGATCTGGATGACAAGGTGCAGATCCGCCAGACGCATGGTGAGTGGCACTTCGATCCGCCGGATCACGGGCAGGTCCATGTCATCGAGTTGGATCTTGAGGCGGGCAATCTCGGTCATGGTGCGATGTTCCAGGGCAGCAGGGCGGCGATGCGGTTTACCGGGTGGTCGGCAATCCGCGTCAGAACATCGCGCAGATAGGCCTCCGGGTCGAGGCCGTTGAGCTTGGCGGTCTCGGTCAGAGTGTAGATGGCGGCGGCGCGGTCGCCGCCGGCATCGGAGCCGGCGAACAACCAGTTTTTTCGGCCCAGTGCCAGCGGGCGCATCGCCCGTTCGGCGGCGTTGTTGCTGATCTCCAGGTGGCCATCGTCGAGATAGCGGGTGAGCGCTGACCAGCGCGAGCGGGCATAGCGGATGGCGGCGGCCAACTCGCTTTTGCCGGAGATGCGGGTCAGGCTGGCGTCGAGGTAGCCTGCCAGATCTCCCATGATGGGACAGGCCTCGACCTGTCGGATGGCGCGACGCTGGTCGGGTGGGATGCCGACAATGGCGCGCTCGACGGCGAACAGGCGACCGATACGTTCCAGCGCCTCCGCGGCGATCGGTGCCGTGGTGGCGACATGGACATCGTGGAATTTGCGGCGTACATGCGCCCAGCAGGCGACCTCCGTCACTGGCGGTGGTTTGCCCTCCTTGGCCAGGTACAACTCGCCGAAGCCGGCATAGCCATCGGCATGGAGGTGGCCACGGAAACCGGCGAGATGCTTCTGTGGACGCTCGCCCTTGCGGTCTGGACTGTAGCGGTAGGCCACGGCGGGTGGAGCCGGTCCATCCCAGGGCCGCTCGTCGCGCAGATACGCCCATAATCGGCCGGTTTTGGTCTTGCCGATCCCCGGCGCCAGCACGGGCACCGGCGTGTCGTCACCATGGATCTGGCCGCCGGCCATGGCATGGGCCTCGGCCGCGTCCACCAGGGGACGGACCAGGGTGGCGGCCTTGCCGACCCACTCGGCCAGGAGTCCACGGTCGAGATCGACGCCATCGCGGGCATAGATCCCCGATTGGCGGTAGAGCGGCAGGTGATCGCAGTATTTAGACACCAGCACATGGGCCAGCAAGGCGGCGGAGGGCAGACCGCGCTCGATCGGCATCGAGGGCATCGGCGCCTGGACCATGCCCTCGCAGGCTCGGCAGGAATAGGCGGGCCGGATGTGGCGGATCACCTGAAAGCGGCCGGGGACGTAATCGAGGATCTCGGTGACGTCTTCGCCGACCTTGCGCATCGCTCCGCCGCAGGAAGGGCAGGTACAGGCGCTATCGTGGACCACCTCGGTGCGCGGCAGGTGTGGCGGCAGCGGCCGCCGGGCACGATTGCGCTTCGGCGCGGGGCCGTCGCTCGCACCGTCCTCGGCTGGCGCCAAGGCGGCGGCGGCACTCGATTCGACCTCCTCCAGCATCAGCTCCAACTGATCGGCGGCGCGGCTGATTTTCTCCGACGAGCGGCCGAACTGCATCCGGCGCAAACGGGCCAGCTCGATCCGCAGCTTCTCCACCTCCAGCGTCTTGCTCATCAGGCCGGCCTGGGCGGCGGCCAACGCATCCGCCTGGGTGGCGATGATGGCCTGTAGCGCGACGATATCGGTGGGCAGGGCGTCTGGAACCATGCCGTCGATTCTACCGTCAGAAGCAGATTCCGACCAGCGCCAGCCCCTCATTTTGTGAGGATTCCCGCCGGGTGTGGCGGGAATGACTCACCCCGCCGATTGCGGCTTCCAGGTGCGGATCGGCATCCTCCAGTCGATCCCCTCCAGCAGCATGCCGAGTTGCGCCGGAGTCAGCCCGACGATGCCGTCCGCCGGCGACGGCCAGACGAAGCGGCCCTTCTCCAGACGCTTGGAAAATAGGCAAAGACCTTGGCCGTCCCACCACAACACCTTGATCAGATCGCCCCGCCGCCCCCGGAACACGAAGACCTGGCCGCCGAAGGGATCGCGAGACAGCTTCGCCTGCACCAGCATCGCCAGCCCGTCAAAACCTTTGCGCATGTCGGTGTGCCCGGAAGCCAACCACACCCGCGTCGACGTCGGCGGCACGATCATCCCAGCGCCGCCAGTACCCGGCGTAACGGCTCGGTCGCCACCTCCGGCCCCACCCGGACCATCACGCCAGTGGGCAGCACGATTTCAATCCGCCCGCTATCGTCCGGCACCACAGCCGGGGGCTCCGAAACCGCGATCGCCAGAAAACCACCATCAGCGATCCCAGTAGCGGCCGCCAGCAATTCCGTAACCGTCCTCTGACGGCTGCCTTGTGCGGCGGGGCGAGTTGAGGCCAAGTGCCAAGCATTATGGTGACTTTAATGCGTGGCACGATGACCCAGGTCGAGGTGATCACGTCGGTTCAGCGCCGTCGGCGTTGGAGTGCGGCGGACAAGCAGCAGATGGTGGCGGAGTCGGCGATGCCGGGCCGGACAGTGTCCAGCGTGGCCCGGCGCCATGGGATCGCGCCACAGCAGTTGTTCACTTGGCGGCGGGAGTTGCTGGCGGCCGCTACTGGGATCGCTGATGGTGGTTTTCTGGCGATCGCGGTTTCGGAGCCCCCGGCTGTGGTGCCGGACGATAGCGGGCGGATTGAAATCGTGCTGCCCACTGGCGTGATGGTCCGGGTGGGGCCGGAGGTGGCGACCGAGCCGTTACGCCGGGTACTGGCGGCGCTGGGATGATCGTGCCGCCGACGTCGACGCGGGTGTGGTTGGCTTCCGGGCACACCGACATGCGCAAAGGTTTTGACGGGCTGGCGATGCTGGTGCAGGCGAAGCTGTCTCGCGATCCCTTCGGCGGCCAGGTCTTCGTGTTCCGGGGGCGGCGGGGCGATCTGATCAAGGTGTTGTGGTGGGACGGCCAAGGTCTTTGCCTATTTTCCAAGCGTCTGGAGAAGGGCCGCTTCGTCTGGCCGTCGCCGGCGGACGGCATCGTCGGGCTGACTCCGGCGCAACTCGGCATGCTGCTGGAGGGGATCGACTGGAGGATGCCGATCCGCACCTGGAAGCCGCAATCGGCGGGGTGAGTCATTCCCGCCACACCCGGCGGGAATCCTCACAAAATGAGGGGCTGGCGCTGGTCGGAATCTGCTTCTGACGGTAGAATCGACGGCATGGTTCCAGACGCCCTGCCCACCGATATCGTCGCGCTACAGGCCATCATCGCCACCCAGGCGGATGCGTTGGCCGCCGCCCAGGCCGGCCTGATGAGCAAGACGCTGGAGGTGGAGAAGCTGCGGATCGAGCTGGCCCGTTTGCGCCGGATGCAGTTCGGCCGCTCGTCGGAGAAAATCAGCCGCGCCGCCGATCAGTTGGAGCTGATGCTGGAGGAGGTCGAATCGAGTGCCGCCGCCGCCTTGGCGCCAGCCGAGGACGGTGCGAGCGACGGCCCCGCGCCGAAGCGCAATCGTGCCCGGCGGCCGCTGCCGCCACACCTGCCGCGCACCGAGGTGGTCCACGATAGCGCCTGTACCTGCCCTTCCTGCGGCGGAGCGATGCGCAAGGTCGGCGAAGACGTCACCGAGATCCTCGATTACGTCCCCGGCCGCTTTCAGGTGATCCGCCACATCCGGCCCGCCTATTCCTGCCGAGCCTGCGAGGGCATGGTCCAGGCGCCGATGCCCTCGATGCCGATCGAGCGCGGTCTGCCCTCCGCCGCCTTGCTGGCCCATGTGCTGGTGTCTAAATACTGCGATCACCTGCCGCTCTACCGCCAATCGGGGATCTATGCCCGCGATGGCGTCGATCTCGACCGTGGACTCCTGGCCGAGTGGGTCGGCAAGGCCGCCACCCTGGTCCGTCCCCTGGTGGACGCGGCCGAGGCCCATGCCATGGCCGGCGGCCAGATCCATGGTGACGACACGCCGGTGCCCGTGCTGGCGCCGGGGATCGGCAAGACCAAAACCGGCCGATTATGGGCGTATCTGCGCGACGAGCGGCCCTGGGATGGACCGGCTCCACCCGCCGTGGCCTACCGCTACAGTCCAGACCGCAAGGGCGAGCGTCCACAGAAGCATCTCGCCGGTTTCCGTGGCCACCTCCATGCCGATGGCTATGCCGGCTTCGGCGAGTTGTACCTGGCCAAGGAGGGCAAACCACCGCCAGTGACGGAGGTCGCCTGCTGGGCGCATGTACGCCGCAAATTCCACGATGTCCATGTCGCCACCACGGCACCGATCGCCGCGGAGGCGCTGGAACGTATCGGTCGCCTGTTCGCCGTCGAGCGCGCCATTGTCGGCATCCCACCCGACCAGCGTCGCGCCATCCGACAGGTCGAGGCCTGTCCCATCATGGGAGATCTGGCAGGCTACCTCGACGCCAGCCTGACCCGCATCTCCGGCAAAAGCGAGTTGGCCGCCGCCATCCGCTATGCCCGCTCGCGCTGGTCAGCGCTCACCCGCTATCTCGACGATGGCCACCTGGAGATCAGCAACAACGCCGCCGAACGGGCGATGCGCCCGCTGGCACTGGGCCGAAAAAACTGGTTGTTCGCCGGCTCCGATGCCGGCGGCGACCGCGCCGCCGCCATCTACACTCTGACCGAGACCGCCAAGCTCAACGGCCTCGACCCGGAGGCCTATCTGCGCGATGTTCTGACGCGGATTGCCGACCACCCGGTAAACCGCATCGCCGCCCTGCTGCCCTGGAACATCGCACCATGACCGAGATTGCCCGCCTCAAGATCCAACTCGATGACATGGACCTGCCCGTGATCCGGCGGATCGAAGTGCCACTCACCATGCGTCTGGCGGATCTGCACCTTGTCATCCAGATCGCCATGGGCTGGGAAAACTATCACCTCTACGAATTCCGCGTCGGCCGCGCCGTCGCCTATGGCATTCCCGACCCGGATTGGCCGGACTCAAACACCCTCTCCGCCAAAACGGCGACCCTGGCCGATCTCCTCCTCCACCTCAAACGGAACAAAACATTCCAATACGTTTACGATTTCGGCGACGATTGGATGCATACGGTGAAACTCGAAGCTCTCGCCGAAGCCGATCCCGAGGTCAGCTATCCCCGCTTGCTGGACGCCCAAGGCGCCTGCCCGCCAGAAGACTGCGGCGGGCCCTGGGGCTACGCCCATTACCTCGAAGTCATCGCCGATCCCGACCATGAAGACCATGACAACATGATCGAATGGCGCGGCCCCGGATTTGATCCATCGACCATCGACGAAGCCGCTATCCGCAAGGAATTCACCAAGTTTGCCAATCGGCGTAAGCGGAAACCCAAGGCAACGCCGTAGCCGTCAGAGGACGGTTACGCAATTCCGGCGGAAAGTGAGCGAAGTGAGACGGGTTTCTTGACAAAAACGGTGACGCCCGCATCCAGAGCGACCGCGCATTCAAGCCGATCCTGCATCATCTGCGACGTTAACTCACTGACGATGGCGCATCGGCTCATGGCCACGCCCGCGACATGGATCAGCTTGATGCGCTATGCCGGATAGACCATCATCCATTGATGCGGCATCTGATTCAAGAAGGGCTTACGTGTCGTGTATATGGAGATATTTTAGTTGCTCTTTATACGTTACACGCCCCAACTGAACGGGCGCTCTTGGAGTTTGTGCCGGAAACTGATGTCCCGCGTCGCAGTGATCTTTTGATGTCAGATATTGAAGAACTTGGAAGAGTTAGTGATCTTGTTACGCCAAGTGTCCCCCAATGGGACCGAAAGGCCCCATTAACACTAAATGATTATATTGGGATGCGGTATGTTATTGAAGGCTCTGCCATGGGAGGTCGTGCTATTCGAGAGAAGTTGATGGTTAATTTAGAGTGCAGCTGTAAGCATGTAATGAGATTTTTTGATGGTCAACATGACCACTCGCATTGGCAACGGTTCTGGGTTTATGTTGATCAATTGGACAGTTTAGATGCGACCTTAACCGCGAGTGCATCGAACGAATTTTTTCATGAAATCAGTGAGTTGTTTGATCGGCATCTGACCTATCGGAACAACCTATTAACGGCGGGATTTAAGCCGAGTTCAGAATAAGCGTATCCCCCTCGTAACGGCCATCTATTTGAGCGGCCCTTGCTCTGAGATTCTTCGTACCCCTCCGGTGACGCTTCCAATTACCCACATTTTGACGGTTTGGCTTGAACCGTTTTAAATGTGACGAATTACAGCGTAATGAAATTTCCTAACTCATCCATTTGAAAAATGCAAAAAATTACCATAAGGGTAACCGTCCTCTGACGGCTGCCTTGTGCGGCGGGGCGAGTTGAGGCCAAGTGCCAAGCATTATGGTGACTTTAATGCGTGGCACGATGACCCAGGTCGAGGTGATCACGTCGGTTCAGCGCCGTCGGCGTTGGAGTGCGGCGGACAAGCAGCAGATGGTGGCGGAGTCGGCGATGCCGGGCCGGACAGTGTCCAGCGTGGCCCGGCGCCATGGGATCGCGCCACAGCAGTTGTTCACTTGGCGGCGGGAGTTGCGTAACCGTCCTCTGACGGCTACGGCGTTGCCTTGGGTTTCCGCTTACGCCGATTGGCAAACTTGGTGAATTCCTTGCGGATAGCGGCTTCGTCGATGGTCGATGGATCAAATCCGGGGCCGCGCCATTCGATCATGTTGTCATGGTCTTCATGGTCGGGATCGGCGATGACTTCGAGGTAATGGGCGTAGCCCCAGGGCCCGCCGCAGTCTTCTGGCGGGCAGGCGCCTTGGGCGTCCAGCAAGCGGGGATAGCTGACCTCGGGATCGGCTTCGGCGAGAGCTTCGAGTTTCACCGTATGCATCCAATCGTCGCCGAAATCGTAAACGTATTGGAATGTTTTGTTCCGTTTGAGGTGGAGGAGGAGATCGGCCAGGGTCGCCGTTTTGGCGGAGAGGGTGTTTGAGTCCGGCCAATCCGGGTCGGGAATGCCATAGGCGACGGCGCGGCCGACGCGGAATTCGTAGAGGTGATAGTTTTCCCAGCCCATGGCGATCTGGATGACAAGGTGCAGATCCGCCAGACGCATGGTGAGTGGCACTTCGATCCGCCGGATCACGGGCAGGTCCATGTCATCGAGTTGGATCTTGAGGCGGGCAATCTCGGTCATGGTGCGATGTTCCAGGGCAGCAGGGCGGCGATGCGGTTTACCGGGTGGTCGGCAATCCGCGTCAGAACATCGCGCAGATAGGCCTCCGGGTCGAGGCCGTTGAGCTTGGCGGTCTCGGTCAGAGTGTAGATGGCGGCGGCGCGGTCGCCGCCGGCATCGGAGCCGGCGAACAACCAGTTTTTTCGGCCCAGTGCCAGCGGGCGCATCGCCCGTTCGGCGGCGTTGTTGCTGATCTCCAGGTGGCCATCGTCGAGATAGCGGGTGAGCGCTGACCAGCGCGAGCGGGCATAGCGGATGGCGGCGGCCAACTCGCTTTTGCCGGAGATGCGGGTCAGGCTGGCGTCGAGGTAGCCTGCCAGATCTCCCATGATGGGACAGGCCTCGACCTGTCGGATGGCGCGACGCTGGTCGGGTGGGATGCCGACAATGGCGCGCTCGACGGCGAACAGGCGACCGATACGTTCCAGCGCCTCCGCGGCGATCGGTGCCGTGGTGGCGACATGGACATCGTGGAATTTGCGGCGTACATGCGCCCAGCAGGCGACCTCCGTCACTGGCGGTGGTTTGCCCTCCTTGGCCAGGTACAACTCGCCGAAGCCGGCATAGCCATCGGCATGGAGGTGGCCACGGAAACCGGCGAGATGCTTCTGTGGACGCTCGCCCTTGCGGTCTGGACTGTAGCGGTAGGCCACGGCGGGTGGAGCCGGTCCATCCCAGGGCCGCTCGTCGCGCAGATACGCCCATAATCGGCCGGTTTTGGTCTTGCCGATCCCCGGCGCCAGCACGGGCACCGGCGTGTCGTCACCATGGATCTGGCCGCCGGCCATGGCATGGGCCTCGGCCGCGTCCACCAGGGGACGGACCAGGGTGGCGGCCTTGCCGACCCACTCGGCCAGGAGTCCACGGTCGAGATCGACGCCATCGCGGGCATAGATCCCCGATTGGCGGTAGAGCGGCAGGTGATCGCAGTATTTAGACACCAGCACATGGGCCAGCAAGGCGGCGGAGGGCAGACCGCGCTCGATCGGCATCGAGGGCATCGGCGCCTGGACCATGCCCTCGCAGGCTCGGCAGGAATAGGCGGGCCGGATGTGGCGGATCACCTGAAAGCGGCCGGGGACGTAATCGAGGATCTCGGTGACGTCTTCGCCGACCTTGCGCATCGCTCCGCCGCAGGAAGGGCAGGTACAGGCGCTATCGTGGACCACCTCGGTGCGCGGCAGGTGTGGCGGCAGCGGCCGCCGGGCACGATTGCGCTTCGGCGCGGGGCCGTCGCTCGCACCGTCCTCGGCTGGCGCCAAGGCGGCGGCGGCACTCGATTCGACCTCCTCCAGCATCAGCTCCAACTGATCGGCGGCGCGGCTGATTTTCTCCGACGAGCGGCCGAACTGCATCCGGCGCAAACGGGCCAGCTCGATCCGCAGCTTCTCCACCTCCAGCGTCTTGCTCATCAGGCCGGCCTGGGCGGCGGCCAACGCATCCGCCTGGGTGGCGATGATGGCCTGTAGCGCGACGATATCGGTGGGCAGGGCGTCTGGAACCATGCCGTCGATTCTACCGTCAGAAGCAGATTCCGACCAGCGCCAGCCCCTCATTTTGTGAGGATTCCCGCCGGGTGTGGCGGGAATGACTCACCCCGCCGATTGCGGCTTCCAGGTGCGGATCGGCATCCTCCAGTCGATCCCCTCCAGCAGCATGCCGAGTTGCGCCGGAGTCAGCCCGACGATGCCGTCCGCCGGCGACGGCCAGACGAAGCGGCCCTTCTCCAGACGCTTGGAAAATAGGCAAAGACCTTGGCCGTCCCACCACAACACCTTGATCAGATCGCCCCGCCGCCCCCGGAACACGAAGACCTGGCCGCCGAAGGGATCGCGAGACAGCTTCGCCTGCACCAGCATCGCCAGCCCGTCAAAACCTTTGCGCATGTCGGTGTGCCCGGAAGCCAACCACACCCGCGTCGACGTCGGCGGCACGATCATCCCAGCGCCGCCAGTACCCGGCGTAACGGCTCGGTCGCCACCTCCGGCCCCACCCGGACCATCACGCCAGTGGGCAGCACGATTTCAATCCGCCCGCTATCGTCCGGCACCACAGCCGGGGGCTCCGAAACCGCGATCGCCAGAAAACCACCATCAGCGATCCCAGTAGCGGCCGCCAGCAACTCCCGCCGCCAAGTGAACAACTGCTGTGGCGCGATCCCATGGCGCCGGGCCACGCTGGACACTGTCCGGCCCGGCATCGCCGACTCCGCCACCATCTGCTGCTTGTCCGCCGCACTCCAACGCCGACGGCGCTGAACCGACGTGATCACCTCGACCTGGGTCATCGTGCCACGCATTAAAGTCACCATAATGCTTGGCACTTGGCCTCAACTCGCCCCGCCGCACAAGGCAGCCGTCAGAGGACGGTTACGGAGTTGCTGGCGGCCGCTACTGGGATCGCTGATGGTGGTTTTCTGGCGATCGCGGTTTCGGAGCCCCCGGCTGTGGTGCCGGACGATAGCGGGCGGATTGAAATCGTGCTGCCCACTGGCGTGATGGTCCGGGTGGGGCCGGAGGTGGCGACCGAGCCGTTACGCCGGGTACTGGCGGCGCTGGGATGATCGTGCCGCCGACGTCGACGCGGGTGTGGTTGGCTTCCGGGCACACCGACATGCGCAAAGGTTTTGACGGGCTGGCGATGCTGGTGCAGGCGAAGCTGTCTCGCGATCCCTTCGGCGGCCAGGTCTTCGTGTTCCGGGGGCGGCGGGGCGATCTGATCAAGGTGTTGTGGTGGGACGGCCAAGGTCTTTGCCTATTTTCCAAGCGTCTGGAGAAGGGCCGCTTCGTCTGGCCGTCGCCGGCGGACGGCATCGTCGGGCTGACTCCGGCGCAACTCGGCATGCTGCTGGAGGGGATCGACTGGAGGATGCCGATCCGCACCTGGAAGCCGCAATCGGCGGGGTGAGTCATTCCCGCCACACCCGGCGGGAATCCTCACAAAATGAGGGGCTGGCGCTGGTCGGAATCTGCTTCTGACGGTAGAATCGACGGCATGGTTCCAGACGCCCTGCCCACCGATATCGTCGCGCTACAGGCCATCATCGCCACCCAGGCGGATGCGTTGGCCGCCGCCCAGGCCGGCCTGATGAGCAAGACGCTGGAGGTGGAGAAGCTGCGGATCGAGCTGGCCCGTTTGCGCCGGATGCAGTTCGGCCGCTCGTCGGAGAAAATCAGCCGCGCCGCCGATCAGTTGGAGCTGATGCTGGAGGAGGTCGAATCGAGTGCCGCCGCCGCCTTGGCGCCAGCCGAGGACGGTGCGAGCGACGGCCCCGCGCCGAAGCGCAATCGTGCCCGGCGGCCGCTGCCGCCACACCTGCCGCGCACCGAGGTGGTCCACGATAGCGCCTGTACCTGCCCTTCCTGCGGCGGAGCGATGCGCAAGGTCGGCGAAGACGTCACCGAGATCCTCGATTACGTCCCCGGCCGCTTTCAGGTGATCCGCCACATCCGGCCCGCCTATTCCTGCCGAGCCTGCGAGGGCATGGTCCAGGCGCCGATGCCCTCGATGCCGATCGAGCGCGGTCTGCCCTCCGCCGCCTTGCTGGCCCATGTGCTGGTGTCTAAATACTGCGATCACCTGCCGCTCTACCGCCAATCGGGGATCTATGCCCGCGATGGCGTCGATCTCGACCGTGGACTCCTGGCCGAGTGGGTCGGCAAGGCCGCCACCCTGGTCCGTCCCCTGGTGGACGCGGCCGAGGCCCATGCCATGGCCGGCGGCCAGATCCATGGTGACGACACGCCGGTGCCCGTGCTGGCGCCGGGGATCGGCAAGACCAAAACCGGCCGATTATGGGCGTATCTGCGCGACGAGCGGCCCTGGGATGGACCGGCTCCACCCGCCGTGGCCTACCGCTACAGTCCAGACCGCAAGGGCGAGCGTCCACAGAAGCATCTCGCCGGTTTCCGTGGCCACCTCCATGCCGATGGCTATGCCGGCTTCGGCGAGTTGTACCTGGCCAAGGAGGGCAAACCACCGCCAGTGACGGAGGTCGCCTGCTGGGCGCATGTACGCCGCAAATTCCACGATGTCCATGTCGCCACCACGGCACCGATCGCCGCGGAGGCGCTGGAACGTATCGGTCGCCTGTTCGCCGTCGAGCGCGCCATTGTCGGCATCCCACCCGACCAGCGTCGCGCCATCCGACAGGTCGAGGCCTGTCCCATCATGGGAGATCTGGCAGGCTACCTCGACGCCAGCCTGACCCGCATCTCCGGCAAAAGCGAGTTGGCCGCCGCCATCCGCTATGCCCGCTCGCGCTGGTCAGCGCTCACCCGCTATCTCGACGATGGCCACCTGGAGATCAGCAACAACGCCGCCGAACGGGCGATGCGCCCGCTGGCACTGGGCCGAAAAAACTGGTTGTTCGCCGGCTCCGATGCCGGCGGCGACCGCGCCGCCGCCATCTACACTCTGACCGAGACCGCCAAGCTCAACGGCCTCGACCCGGAGGCCTATCTGCGCGATGTTCTGACGCGGATTGCCGACCACCCGGTAAACCGCATCGCCGCCCTGCTGCCCTGGAACATCGCACCATGACCGAGATTGCCCGCCTCAAGATCCAACTCGATGACATGGACCTGCCCGTGATCCGGCGGATCGAAGTGCCACTCACCATGCGTCTGGCGGATCTGCACCTTGTCATCCAGATCGCCATGGGCTGGGAAAACTATCACCTCTACGAATTCCGCGTCGGCCGCGCCGTCGCCTATGGCATTCCCGACCCGGATTGGCCGGACTCAAACACCCTCTCCGCCAAAACGGCGACCCTGGCCGATCGATGGACTCACATTTCAAGTGCAACACCGAGATCGATGGCTTTTCCGAGGAAAGCCTCAAGCGGAGTTCGATATCCGAGGCACTTTCGCGGGGTGAGGTTGTAGTCCATGGCCAGGTCGTCCAGATCGGCCTGGG
The DNA here is from genome assembly GCF_058402745.1 of Paramagnetospirillum sp. Taxonomy (NCBI): domain Bacteria; kingdom Pseudomonadati; phylum Pseudomonadota; class Alphaproteobacteria; order Rhodospirillales; family Magnetospirillaceae; genus Paramagnetospirillum; species Paramagnetospirillum sp. The sequence goes on along the minus strand of NZ_JBZVFI010000012.1, from coordinate 274,118 downwards.
AAACTGCCGCGAGATCTGTTTTTCGCGGCAGTCCCCGCCGCATTCGCCCGATGGCGTTCTCGACGCCGCCCTTCTGCCAGGGGCTATGGGGATCGCAGAAATAGGTTTTCATGCGAAGCCTTGTCTTCAGGCGGCGATGGGCCGCGAATTCAGAGCCGTTATCGAAGGTGATGGTGCGGCGCTGCTCGGCAGGAAATCGCCGCAGCATGGCGGTCAGGCTGTCGGCGATTGGCTCGGCGGCTTTGCTGAGGTGATGCCGGAGCAGAAGCAGGCGCGAGCTACGTTCGTGCGCCACCAGGACGGCTTGGCGATAGCGGGAGAACAGCATCAGATCGGCTTCCCAGTGGCCGGTCTGGCGCCGGTCGGCGACCTCGGCGGGACGCTCGGCTACCGGCACTCGCTGGGGAATGAAATGCACCGAGCTGCCGCCCTTGCGGCCACGCCAGCCACGCTGAAACTTGGCGCGCGGCAGCAGCCGGTGCAGATAGTCCTTGTGGCTGTTCACGCGCCAGTAGATGTAGCGGTAAATTGACTCGTGGCTGATCACCGGCCTACCTTGCTCAAGCTCGAGCCGCCCGGCGATCTGCTCCGGGGACCATCCCATCGCAAGGCCGTCCAAGGTCAGTTTCCTGAGCGCGCTCGAGCGCTCCAGTTTGTAAAGCTTGCGCCGCCGCCGGGCGCGGGCCTGGATCATCGCCCAATCCACCTTGTAGCCGACTTGGGCGCCACTGTTGCGCTCCAGCTCTCGGCTGATTGTTGACGCCGCCCGGCCCAAGGCCCGGGCAATGGCTCGCCGAGATTTACCGTCTGCATGCAGACGGTAAATCTCGCACCGCTCATCCAGACTGAGCTGATTGTATCGTTGTCCCATCGCAGCACCCATTATAGCGGGTGTTGCACTTCGATCGTGAGCTTAGGATCTCCTCCTCCACCTCAAACGGAACAAAACATTCCAATACGTTTACGATTTCGGCGACGATTGGATGCATACGGTGAAACTCGAAGCTCTCGCCGAAGCCGATCCCGAGGTCAGCTATCCCCGCTTGCTGGACGCCCAAGGCGCCTGCCCGCCAGAAGACTGCGGCGGGCCCTGGGGCTACGCCCATTACCTCGAAGTCATCGCCGATCCCGACCATGAAGACCATGACAACATGATCGAATGGCGCGGCCCCGGATTTGATCCATCGACCATCGACGAAGCCGCTATCCGCAAGGAATTCACCAAGTTTGCCAATCGGCGTAAGCGGAAACCCAAGGCAACGCCGTAGCCGTCAGAGGACGGTTACCCATAAGGTATATGTCGCCTACCACTTTTGAGTGGGTGGAACAAAGGGTGCTTTGCCTGAAATTCACTGGTTCTTCGACGCCTCAAATGGATTTGAAGAGATCCCCGAGTGGGGCGGCGATCAGGTAGATCATGGTCGCGAAGGTTGTGGTATTGCGGTAGCCCCTGGCGCGAGCGCGTGCCGCCTGGAAGAGGCCGTTGAAGCCCTCCAGTCGGGCGTTGCTGTGGGTTGATGTCCAGCGTTCGAGGATGCGTTGGCGGTGGTGCTCGACGGTTCCCAACGCCTTGCGGACGGGATCGAGGATGGTGTTGTCGCCGATCACCTCGAGTGCATGGCGCAGAAAGTTGGTGATCCGCCAGCGGGCAGCCTGGACGGTGTCGGCCTTGCGCACCCAGCGGAGTTTCTCCTTGAGCCGCCATGCGATGGCGGTCAACAGGTCGGAGGCTTCCAGTTCGGCCAGAGCCTCTGCCTGTGCCTCGGTCATCTTGCCGTCGGCCTTCTTCAGGATGGCCCAGCGCAGCGCCTTGGGCAGCTTGTTGCTCCTGGCTTCGGCGCGTCGGACCTCGTCGAGGGCCTTGGTGAACAACTGGACCACATGGAACCAGTCCACGGTGACGGCGGCGTTGGGGAAGGTTTCCCCGATGGCGGCGATGAAGGCGGGGCTCATGTCGCAGACCACCTCGACGACGCGGCCCGGCTGGCCGCCATGGTCCATCATGAACGCCTTGAACCGGGTGACGGTCTCCTTGCCCCGGCCGGGGGTGACGAAGACCACCGGCTTGTCCTTGCGGTCGAGATCGATGAACACGGTGACATAGGTATGGCCGCGCTTGGCGGCGGTTTCATCAAGGCCGACGGCGGCGAGCTTGGACAGGTCGAGGCGCTCCACCGCCTTGCGGACATAATGATGAACGATCCGCCATAGACGGTTGTCAGTGACCTCGATGATGCGAGCCGCCGCCAGCACCGGCATCTCGCGGACCAGAACCAGCGCCACCTGCTCGAACAGCAGAGTGAACTGACTGCCTTCTCTCGCCCACGGCACGCCGATCCGAAGCACACCATGCTCCGGACAGTCGGTGCGCGGCACCTTGGCGGTGATGTGGCAATGGTGCTGGAAGAAGTTGAGGTGCCGCCAGGTGAACTCCGCGAAGTCGTGCGCCTTGCAGGCTCGGCCACACTGGGGACAGGCAAACATGGTGCCGCGATCGACCGCAATCTCCAGGTGCAGCACGTGCGGATGAACCGTCGTGTCCAGTCGCTGCTCGACCAGTTTCCACGGCGGGGAAACGCCCAGCCCCAAAGCCATGATCGTATTGGCGTCCACGTCGATCTCCTCTCCTCCCAGACCACCGCAGAGTGCCATCGTGCTCACGCCGGTCAAGGACGCGTCCCACGCCGCTGACGCGGTGGCCTGCGGCCATCCCTGACCACCGCTCCGCTCGATGGCCTGCCAGACGGCAGGTCGGGACGAGGGGATGGTCAGCGGATTAATCGAACAAGGGGATATTCAGCTACAGGTAGGCAGGGCGCTCACGCCGGAACCGGCGCAATTCCACTTCCAACGTCGAAGAGGCAATTCACTTGTCGACCAATTCAGTGGCGGCTTTCCGTGGCGTAGTAGTGGTAACGCGGATCATTTGTTGCCCCTATCATTTTGGATAGAGCGACGCGCCAGGCACCTCTGTGCCATTGAAATGGTATCCCGCGAACTACGGTAAGCAAATAGGCGCCAATAATGATGATAATGCCTAATGCCTAAAATAATAACAGGGGGATTACATGATCCGGCTTACTGATCTCAAGATTTCTGGAAAGATCACCCTGTCGTTCCTGTTTCCCGCCGCACTAATTTTTGGCTTGGCCGCCTATGTTATCAGTGACAAGGCGCGGGTGGTATCTGAGACAGCAGCCCTAGCGGCCATTGCACCGCTCACCGCAGACATCAGCGCCCTAGTGCACGAAGTGCAGAAGGAGCGCGGTACCTCGGCGGTGTTCATCGGGAGCAAGGGCGAAAAATTTCGCGACGAGCTAAAGGCACAGCGCAAGTTGACCGATGAGGCCCGTGCCAAGCTCGAACGCTCGGTGTCCAGCATCGACCTGACGGCGCTTGGACGCAGTTTTCCTCCCAAGGTTGAGGCTGCCGCCAAGCGCTATGAAGCTCTGGTCACTTCCCGCGATGCCATCGATGCGCTTTCCATTGACGCCCGAACCTCGTTCGGCAACTTCACCGAGACTATTCGGTTGCAATTGGACGTAGTCAGCCAGATATCTCTCTTGTCGAGTGACATCTGGGTAGGACGCATGGTTGGTGCCTACCTTAAGCTGATGGAAGGCAAGGAGAAGGCCGGGCAGGAGCGAGCAACCGCTGCTGGCGCCTTTGCTGCGGGAAAGTTTGGGCCCGACGTCTACCTGCGCTTTGTATCCATCGTGGCTGAGCAGAGGCAGTTCCTTACCGAATTCCAGGCCAGTGCTGCGCCTGAGCAGGTGGAATTTTATCGTTCGACCCTGGACAGCCCTGCTACTCAGACGGTGGATCGTATGCGCAAGATCGGCCTGGAGAGCACGGCCACCGGCAATGTGGGAGATGTCACAGGCCCCGCTTGGTTTGCTGCCGCTACCGAACGGATCAACCTCCTTAAAACGGTCGAAGACCGTATGGCCGCCGATGTTCTTGCCCTGGCCTCGCGAGTTAGCTCAGACGCCCGCGGCGTACTGGGAGCAACCATTTTCGGTGTGCTCGCGGCGGCGGCTGTGGCGCTGGCTGTGGCATGGGCTGTGGTGCGCCAGATGACATCGGCCATCGGCTCACTGGTGGGTACCATGGAGCGACTGTCAGCCAACGATTTTTCGGTGATTGTGGGCGGAACCGAACGGGGTGACGAAATGGGAGCTATCCTGACCCGGTTGCGGATGCGGCGATTCGCCCTGTCTATCGACGATTTTGGCACCGGCTATTCGTCATTGAAGCAACTTCAACACGGACCGTTTACCGAATTGAAGATCGATCAGTCCTTCATCGCCAAGGCGCTGGAAGAGGAAGGATCGCTGGCCATCGTCGAAAGTTCCGTCCAATTGGGACGCCGCATGGGGTTGAAGGTAGTGGCCGAAGGGATCGAAACCGAGCAGCAGATGGACCTGATCAGGCATCTTGGTTGCGACGAGGCCCAGGGCTACCTCCTTGGTCGGCCTGTCGCCGCCAATGATTTTCCCCGTTAACACCCATTCAAACAAAGGTCCAACTATGGAACAGACGGCACCGGAATGGTTTGACGGCAAGAAACTCGGGGTGGACTTCATCGACCAGGATCATGCCCAGATTGCGTCCATGATGGACTTCTTGGTGATCCGGTTGGCGGGGCCATCAACGGATGAAGGTATCAACGCGGTACTGTCCGAGTTGGCGGACTTCACCCGTGTCCATTTCGAGCGCGAAGAAGATGTGATGAAGCAAACCGACTACCCTGACAGGGAGGAACATGCGGCGGTTCACAGGGGGCTGATCCGGGTACTTTCTGAACTAATCGCACGTGTGAGACGAGAGGGCCATTCGAAGTTATCTGGGAGCGAGGTTCAATCCTTGAGAAACTGGGTTACCGGACACATCAAGATGGAAGACCGAAAACTCGCTGAATATCTGGCTCAACGATCTAACTTTGCCGTGCTAGTCATTGATTGATGTTGGATCTTCGGGGGGCTGCGACAGGTGATGCAGCCAGTGAGAAAGATCGGAAGACATAAGTGGAACGGGTGACCAGACTGGATACAAATTTCAATTGGCCCGTCAATAGGCTGTTGAAGTTGGAACCGTGAAATCCCGTATGGCCGTCCGACCGGTGCTCGGATCCACCATCACCACCCGTTTAATCTCGACGTTTTTCTGATGCAGGCGGCCGTACAAATGACCTGCCTGGACGATAAAATCGGAATTGACGAATTTCGCGCAGACTGGGCCGAAGCCATCGCGAATCGGCAGATAGATAACCGCGCTTCCACGGAACTTTACTCCCTGGAACTTTCCGTCACCGTCGCCGGTCTGTTCAAACACCGCATCCTCAACCTTCTTTCCGGCGACGGTAATGATTGTATCCGTGTCCGGACCGTCGATCTTTTTGACGCAACCGGAGGCGTGGAAATAGATAACGAACGCTCCATATGTGTGTGGATGAGAGGTGGCCGGGTTTGTTCGGACAGATTTGGTCGTCGGCTAAGTGGATCTCCTGCCGGTTTCTGTCGCGATATGCCGATGGGTGGCCTCATGCAGGGAGGGCGTAGCCCGACTGGAATGAGGCCACCCATCGGCGGCAAAAATCATGCTGCCACCGCCTGGGGCAGTTTGTCAAAGTAGGCCCGGTCCGGCGTCTGCCGTCCCAAGCTCGAATGCGGTCTCCGTCCATTGTAGAAGTCGAGATAGCGGCCAATGGATGCCCGCGCTTCGCTGACGCTGTCGTAGGCCCGAAGGTAGACCTCCTCGTATTTGACCGAGCGCCACAACCGCTCGACGAAGACGTTGTCCCGCCATGCCCCTCGACCGTCCATGCTGATGGCGACGCCGTTGTCGCGCAGCAGACCGGTGAAGGCGGCGCTTGTAAATTGGCTGCCTTGGTCGGTGTTGAAAATCTCCGGCTTGCCGTACTTGGCCAGAGCCGCCTCGACCGCTTCGAGGCAGAAATCCACCTCCATGGTGATCGACACCCGCCAGGACAGAACCCGCCGGCTGTACCAGTCGAGCACCACGGCGAGGTAGACGAAGCCCCGTGCCATGGGAATGTAGGTGATGTCCATGGCCCAGACCTGATTGGGCCGCTCGATCTTCATCCCCCGCAGCAGGTAGGGATGAATCTTATGGCCGGAGGCTGGCTTCGAGGTGTTGGGCCGGCGATACAGCGCCTCCACCCCCATCCGCCGCATCAGGGTGATGACGCGACAGCGGCCGATCTTGAAGCCTTCGGCCCGCAGGAAATCGCGCAACATCCGGCTGCCGGCGAAGGGGAACTCCAGGTGCAACTTGTCGATCCGGCCCATGATCGACAGATCCTCCGCCGACACCGCCTGCGGTTGATAATAGAGACTGCTGCGGCTGAGCCGGAGAACCTGGGCCTGCCGGGTCAGCGGTAGATCGTGGTCACGGTCGATCATCGCTTTGCGCTCAACATGCCGGCCTTGGTGAGCGCGCCGGACAAAAAATCGTTTTCCAGCGCCAACTGACCGATCTTGGCATGCAACTCTTTCAGATCCACCGCCGGGGCCGCCGAGGCCTCGGACGGGCCGGCGCCGAATACTCCCGCCGCCCCCTCCAGCAATTGGCCTCGCCAGGTCGTGATCTGGTTCGGGTGCACATCAAACTGCTGTGCCAACTCCGCCAGCGTCTTGTCGCCCTTGATCGCAGCCAAGGCCACCTTCGCCTTGAAAGCCGGTGTGTGATTCCGTCTCGTCCGCTTCGTCATCTTGCCTCCTGAACTCGCGGTATCATCGCCGCTGTCAGGCAGGAAATCCACTTAACGCCCTGTCCGAATTTCCCAGGCCGGCTCTGATGTAAATCTTTTGCTCTCATGATAAATATTTATACAAAACATAAACGCAGGAGACACAATGAGACTTAATGACTTTGATGGTTTTTATGATGACTTCATCCCTCCTTCGGAGGGTATAGATGTTGGCAATGCCAATGATCAGCACCCAACTTTGATGTACGACGTCAACAAGGCATTTGACGCGATGCGACAGTGCCTGGCGCGGGTCGAACGACTGATCGACCAAGCGGAGCGGAAGCTGGCCGATTCACAACTTCCAGTCGGAATCAGGGTTGTTGAGCGGTAGGCGGGCATCCCCTCAGGCCGCCGCATCTATTTGCACCTGCAACAAGTCCTTGATCATGGACTGCAGTTCAAGGGCGTCATCGTCCTGCTGCCCCTCAAGCGCCTGAAGAACGCGGTGGAGAAGGCGGTCAGATAGACGAAAGGGCAAGCTCGATGACTGCTCTGAAGACATGGCATTGCCATCACGCATCCGCCGGATTTCAGCCAATTTTGTCCTGTCAGATTCGGTCGGGCCGCTTTCTCGCGACAGGTACTGCTTGCCGTAGGCCGAGATGATGGCGGTGGCGCCGCCTTGAGCGTCAAACCATGTGGAAAAATCCTCAGGTTTTACGCCATGTTCGCCCGCCCAGCGGATGATCCGCACAGAGTAGTCCGTCAGCCGTTTAACGTTGATCTCCTTCATGGCCGCTCTGGTCAGATTTCCTGTGTCCTTATTTGGTTGGCTCAGGGTTGTCAGATCGAGCTTGATATCGTGTGTCACGGTCTTGGCCAGCACGGTGAAAAAGTACCGAACTGGTAGCTGGTATGGGTGCTTTGGGGCCTTCACCCGAGCTGTGCAAATAGCCTTGAAGCCGTCTGGATCAGTGTTAATTGCGTGCCAGACGAATGAGTACAACAAGGCGTGGCGGTCTCTGGACGTCGCATGGCGCGACTTCCACTCATTGCACACGTGGGATGTCCACCGCTCAATAGCGCCAACCTCAAGGTCCTTGAGCTTTACAGGGAGATGGATTCTGCGGGGTGGATCATCAAACACCGGCTGGTCACTCGGCGGAGTTTGAACCACTGATGAGCAGCTCGGATCTGGCGCAGTTATAACGCAGGCCGATGACTGAGCCTGAGAGAGCGGAAACCGCTTATAGTATTGTCCGGGCGACGAGCCATGCATCCGGACGTGCCGCTCAAGTGAGGCACGGGATGGGTAGCTTTTCTTGCAGACTTGACATTCTATTGCCATTGCAGGATCCCCTTACCAGGGCTGTGAGCGCGACGGTCTCAGAACCATCGCGCTCACAGCGGTCACCACCAGTTCGCCATCTCTTTCAAGTGGTAAGGGACCTTTTCCGGAGGCAGTGCCGCAACAACCTCTTCAGGAGTTTTATTGAGGGCGTAATGCCGGTAACCATAAGGTAGAGATGAATGCTCACCCAGTAGAAAGCGGTACATGTCCGGTGACCCGCACACATCCCCTGAAGGCCAATCCCCCCAGTTTGATTGGGCGAAATGCCGAACAAGATCCTGGGTGGCGCCCCAGTCGATACCCTGAAGTGACACAATTGGCGACGTTTCGATAATTTCCAGATCTAATGCGTTGATCCACTTGGTAACAGTATCGGTCAGTTCGCTTTGACGCCCCACAATGTGAATGTCACCGAATCCCTCTTCACGACAAATATCCACCGAGGCAATGAACGTATTATCTGCATCCTCACAGGCATTGATTGCCGCCCTGACGGATACTACATTTCCTTGCGCAACAATCAGCGTGTTCCGTCGAATCGTGCATCGCGCAATTTCTTGCGACTGTCGGATCACCTCATCCGGCTGTGTGGTTCTCAAGCGAATCTCCGGTTGACGATATCCGGATCCTTTAAAGTCGTAAGGACTTCCATAAAAAGATGTATCCAACATGGCTCTCTCCTCTGTGTGTTCGCCGTTGTTGAAACAACTGGCATCACCAGGATTAAGCGCTGGAGTTGAATGTAGCAATTCAATGACCTGACAGAGGGGGGTGTGTCAGCGGAGCCATCTATTTGATTTTTTTGGAAATGGTAATCTCCAGGGCTCTCTTGAGGATTGTTCGGCATGGAACCACCTTGGCTGATTGGATACATATTCCCGCCACTCGGCGATATCGTCGGGCAGGAAGCCCGTTGCCGTGCTATTGCGGATCGATTGCGAAAGCCCATCCAGATAGTGGTGGAGCAGGATCCTGAGACGCGGGGCTCAATAATCCGCGCAACAACCATCGACAATGATACGCCAAGTATAACAATATCTAGCCTTGACGTTTGCGGCATTTCAAACGTTATCGATGCCGCATCTCTCGGAGAGATGATAATAATCACACCAAATGAGAGTGTTGCTTTATACTCCTGGCGGATGTGCTCCCACCTAAAGCTGTCGTTAATTAATTTCGTCCAGGCAGACCTCTTGCATGAGCGGATTCATTCCAAGAATTTTATAAGCATTTTCAATTCAAATATGATTGAAATGAGTTCAAAACTTGATGGCGTGATGAACAATACAAATCTTCGCAAAATGCAGAAGTCTGAAGAAGAATACGTAAATTTATCTCGAATGGTTTTCGATATAATACTAGAATATCGACCAACCAATATTGATAATGTTGTATATTTAGCGGAGTCTATGCCAGAGTTTCTTGGCAAGAAACCTGGCGCGATAAGGAAGAAGATAGATCGCGCGCTTGATCATACATTTAGAAAAAGTGATGTGCAGGCTCGACTGAAAGCTAACCTGGAGGATTGGCATCGTGAAAACGGCAAAGTCCCCCCTCCGGCTAAGGTCCGGTGAATGGACCATGGGCGCATCGTGAGGAGCGATTTTGCGATGGCCTAATCGGTGCCGCGGTCCAGGCGGCCTAATGGCATCACATCTTGTACGCGGTGATCGCTATGGCGAGGATCGCAAGCACCGCCATCAGCGCCAGCCGATTACGGCGGGCACGCTGCTGCTGAAGGCGGGATGGTCTGGGCCGCAAGGTCCAAGCCACGGCTCTCCGCTGTTGCTGGAAGATGGGTTCGGAACCATGTACGCTGAGACTTGATTGACATTGGACATCCAGCATGCCGCCGAGAAAAATCCCGGCGACGGGTTATCCGTCGTCAAGTCCGGTTGTCGCGCGAGCTCGGCGCGCTCCGCCGCTTCCGCGATCATCCCTGCCTCCGACCTCTGCCGGAGTACAGATGAACTTTTGCAAGAACCCCCAGTGCGCCAACTACGGCGTTCCGGTGCCCATGCAGAGGACACCGGGCGTAAAGGGAACCTACTGGATAAAAAGATGACTGAGACTACCATCGGCATCGACATCTCAAAAGACAGCCTCGATGCCCACCAGTGCCGCCCTTCTGGCAGGTATGGAAAACTGAGGGATGGTGAGTTTGCTACTGTTCAGCTCCCTTTGCAGTAGCCGGAGGATTTGCTAACCTGCACGAAAGTATCAGGAGGGGACGAATGATTAGAAAGAGTGCTGCTGCCATATCCGTTGTCGCGTTGCTCTCAACGACGGGCTGCCAGACCGACAACATTACCAAACAGGATGTCGGCACTGCAGTCGGCGTCGGTGCCGGCTTGTTGATCGGCTCGCAATTGGGGGGAGGAACTGGCCGCTACGTCGCCATGGGTGTCGGCGCGCTGATCGGCGGCTATCTCGGAAATCAGCTTGGCAAGATGCTGGACGAGAAGGACCAGCAGGCGGTTTCCGCGCAAACAGCCAAGGCCCTGAGTGAATCGAAGGACGGGCAGAGTGTCAGTTGGAGCAATCCGGAAACCGGGGCCAAGGCAAAGATCACCCCGATCAGTACGGCGAGTGAGCAGCGTTCGGTGGCGGTTGTCAGGGAAAAGAGGGTGGCTCCGGTTCCGGCCATGGATCTGATCGGAGAAACCTATGTAGCGAACAAGAGTGCCAATTTACGTGCGGCGCCTAACCAGAGCGCCGATACCCTTGGAGGGCTTCATGCCGGTGAGCGGTTCCAGGCTGTCGGCAAGGTGAGTGGTTCGGATTGGATCATTGTCGGCAAGGACAAGCGCACGGTGGGCTATGTCCACACTTCGCTGGTCAAGAAGGCGCCTCCGCCACCACTGCCCGCACCCGCCCAGTTGCCGTCGGAAGTCGCCACTGACCAGCCCTCTCAGCTAACGAAGCCGGTCAATCTGGATGAGGTCAAAGCCACCGAGGTCGCCGACCTCGATAAGCTTGGTCTGGTTGCCGAAATGGTTCCGGCCAAGACTACCTGCCGGACGGCCAAGATGGAGGTTTCAGGCAAAGGGGAAAGCACCAACAACACGGTTAAATCCTGCAAGGGAACCAATGGGATGTGGGAAGTTCAGATTTGAATGATGGCGGAAGCGCCGTCTCCAGGGCGCCAACCCCTGGGGACGGTGCTGCGGGATGTTTTTGTATACGAGGGGGCGGATGTTTGTGCTTTTGAGGGGGCTCGCAGCCGTATTGATGGTCGGCTTGTTCGGCTGTCAGGTATTCGCCGCAAGTGGTGAGGAGCGGATCGCTGCGTCCGAGAAACTAGGTGTTGCCGTATTTGTTCCAGCGAACGGCGGCGGCTGGTGCAGAAGCACACTCATCTTGAAGGTCGTTGCCAAGGAGATCAGCTTCTTCCAGGGGCGCGGCATGGAAAGCCTTCTGCCGATTCTGCGGACTTCTGTTCTGCCAGGCGCCAGATGTCTGGACGTAAACTCGATGAGCTTTGAAGGTGTCGTGGGGGATGACGACTTCGCCATCCCGGTTTATCGGGCTCAGGCCAGCCAGGAGCAGAATTGGACATTGGTCGTGACAAAACCCGCCCCCGTACCGAAGGCGACTGAAGAGAAAATTGCTGTGGCAAACCTTGCCAAGGTGGAAACTGTGCCGCTGCCTGCCCCCAAGCATTCCGGAATCAATATCGACAGCCTGCCTGCATCTGTTTCGGCAGCCTCGGCGGCAAGCGCGGAGGCTGGTCCTGGGAGCTCATCGCTCGGAGGGCTCATGATGGGCATGATTGTCGCAATGGGCGGCCTCGGGCTTGCCGGCGGCACATTTGTAATGCTGCGTCAACGTCTGCCGCAGAGGTACTTGTTGATAGTGGTCGCAGCTATCACCATTGGGGGCACAGGGGCCGGGGCGGCCCTGTGGCACTCGGCACCACCTACTAGCCGGCTCTCCCCGGTTCAGGAACAACCCGTTGCCGCGGCTATTGCCGTCAGAAGCGATGCATTGCCTCTGGTTGTGATGCCCACTGTCGTGACAGCTGAAGTGTCGCCGCAAGTGGCAGTCGACGCCCCCACCCCCGCTCCGGTGAGTCTAGACACCGTCGAGAAGATCGCCGCACCGGACGCGGTTCCGGAGGGAATGCGTGAGTTGCAAACCAGGGAGGGCTGCCGGGTCGCCGAATACCCAGCCTACTATTCTCCACAGGAGGCGAAGGATATCCGGGAGATTACCTGGAATGGCTCTTGTTCCGGCCCTCGCCGTATGGTCAGCGGAACCGGCGTTCTTCATTATCAAATGAACAATGGCAAGATGTCCTATGACGGCGATATGGTCGATGGCATGCGCGACGGGATTGGAACCTTCACCCTGAGTGGGCAGTTTACCGCCATGGCGCGGTGGGCCAAAGGGCGAGTTTCGTCGAAGGTCGCACTCGATGCGGGCGGGACAAAGCTCACATGCGTCGCCGACGGGCAGACACAAAATCTGGTCGATTGCTATGGGGCGGGCGAGCGTTTCGGAACCGGAGGTGGCAAGGCTCTGGCCGAAAAGATGGATCGCTACGTCAAGAGCGTCGTCGATCAGACCAAGAAAAACTGGCAGGACTATGCGGAAACTGAACGCAATGCTCCTGCCGCCTGTAAAGAGCGTCGGTCTCAGTGCGAGTCACAATGTGGCTCCATCGACGGTTGCTCAACAAAGTGCTACGAGGCGTTTTTGTATTGCGCCAAGCAATAGGCTTGTCGCAGGGCGCGGTTGCGGGGGAATCCAATGGCTAGATTGCTGAAGTTTGTTGCAGCATCCGTTTTGCTGGGCTTATGGCACGGTCCCTCGTTGGCTGCTGCTGGCAATCAGCAAATTGCTTTCTCGCAATCACCCGCTTTTCGCGTCATCGCTGTTGATGGCGGCGGTGGATGGTGCAAGCCCGCAGTCAACCTCACGGTGACGGCCAGCGAGGCTGCTTTCTTCCAAGGTCCAGGGATCACCCGACTGGCGGTTGCACTGGGGAACACCATTCTGCCCGACCTCTGCCCCGAAGCCTCATCAATGGTGATGGATGGTGTTGCTGGCGTAGACGGTCTGATCTTTCAGGGAACCGCGAGCCGGCAGGACGCCTGGAAGCTTAATGTCACAAAAGCCCAACAAAGCCACCCTTCTCCTGAAGTTAACACTCCGACGGTAAAGGCATCTCCACCCCCTGTAGGGCCGGAAATGTTGAGCATATCCCGTTCATCTTCAATGTTTCCCGAGGGGGTTCTAGGGGCTATTGGAGTCATTGGGCTTTTGGGGGTAATTGCTTCGGCAGCGTACAAATCATTTCCGCTTCGTAAAATGATAATGATGGGGTCTTTTCTTCTAACCTTTGGAGCTCTCGCAGGGACTGCTCTGTGGTCGCCGGAGGACACGTCGTTGCTAAACTCTGGAGGCAAGACTTCTGTCGCGAAGTCGTCGTTAAAAGAAGGGCGTCCCTCCCCAAAAGCCGAGGCGAATTGTCCAGATTGCCCGGAAATGGTCGTGATCCCTGCGGGCAGCTTCATGATGGGAAGTCCTGATGGCGAAAAAGATCGGAGTGCTTCCGAGGGGCCGCAGCATAGGGTGACCTTCGTCTCACCTTTCGCCATGGGTAAGTACGAGGTTACGCAGGAAGAGTGGAACGTGCTGATGGAGTATAATCCTAGCAAGTTTCCAGGGGGGCAGCGCCCAGTAGAGCAAGTTAGCTTTGAAGACGTCCAGGAGTTCATTAGACGTTTAAACGCAAACACTGGGAAGGAGTATAGACTCCCAAGTGAGGCTGAGTGGGAATACGCTGAACGGGCTGGCTCGATAACTCCGTGGCCATGTGGAGATAACAAAGAATGTCTAGATCGCATAGCCGTTTATAGAGAGAATAATGATGACCTGAACTTTCCGGTCGGAAGCAAGCAGCCAAATGCCTTCGGACTTTACGACATGACTGGCAATGCTATCGAACTTGTTGCTGATTGCTTTCACGATAATTATCATGGAGCGCCAACCGATGGCAGCGCTTGGATAGGAGATGAGAAATGCATGCGGGTCGCCCGCCACGGCATTCCACGCTCGGCGAGCCGTTATGGATACTCAGGCTATAACCCAATAAGCTTCCCTTACGGGCTCAAGAATGTCGGTTTCCGCCTAGCCATGACGCTTCCGTTGGATCACGGGGCCCAAAATACCACCATGATTGACGGACGAGATAGGGTGAGACCCCTGTGCAAGAATGGTCAGAAGCCTGAAGACTTGAATGTTGGGCTGCAATTGGCAGCCCTCCGGAGAGTCCCATCAGAAATAAATGCATGCGTAAAAATGGGTGCGGATCCCAACGCTTTTCTCAATAACAGCAGTAGAAAGGCTGCTTTCTCGCCGCTATACTACGCCATTAAAGGTGGAGACATGCCAACAATTAAGGCGCTGATTGATCTTGGCGCTGATTACAAGAAGGTAAATCAATGGGAGGATGGTGCTGGCGAATCCGCATTGTTTACAGTCTCATTCTTTACAAACAATAAAAACAGATACGACATAATCTCATACTTACTTAGTATTGGGGCAGACCCAAACCAGCCACAACATAATGGATTCACACCATTAGGCCTCACCCTAGAGTATGAAGACAATCCTGACATAGCCATCAAAATTGTCGATCTGTTCATCAAGCATGGCGCCAATGTGAACAAGCATTTGATAGCCCAGGGATGGCGCCCTCTTCATATCGCTGTCATGAACAAAGCCCTTGCAAAGGATGGGAGGGTAATCCGAAGCTTGCTTAACGCTGGCGCAGACCCAAACAAGCGGGACAAACTTGGCTGGGGAACACCGATTGAAATTGCCGAAAAAGAAGCGAAATCAGATAAAGGCTTCATAATCGTTCTCGATATGCTGAAGGGGCGCAGATGATTTGTCTAACTTGAATTTATTGGGGGGTGGGAGTATGAATGCAAATTTTTTAAGAATGATGGTGGCGTGCGCCATAGCATTGTTCAGCACCAACGCATTCGCAGGAAAATGCTTATCTTCATTTGAGAAATCAAAGTTAATTTCAGAGAAAATATGCGCTGATTTATTTTCTAATAAATCAGACCTTGACCAATGCCGGAGTGGAATTGCAATTTCCATGCAGACTATTTCATACGCATGCCTTTCCGGAAAAAGTAATCGACAAATTATAGATTCAGAACGACGCCGCTGCAATGAACCCGACTTCAAGGATGATCCCGATATGAAGGGATGTCGGATTCTTTTGGACGCATCAACAAGCGCCCCAAAACAAGAGGCATCGTTCAGGACGCTGCAGGGCCTTGGATTCGTCAACTACTTCGTCAGGTGCAAACCCGGAGCATTGGAGCGGCGAGTTGTCGTCTACAACAATATGCAGGTCGTTTATGACTACGATGGGACACAGCGACGGTACCAATACAGAGAACGGCCAGATGATGATGAGATTATCGAGAAACTGTGTTCACAAGATGATTTTGCCTATCGGGCATGCTACATGAAAAACAAAACAAAGAGTTCAAGTCCACCAACCGGAGCTATATCACAATATTGCGGGCAATGCGCTAACAACCCATCAGAATCTGTGTGCTGCAGCTTGTCATTCAAGAGTGGGAATGAGATGTGGAGTTGCTGGCCGCCAAACTCTGATTCGGAGAGTCTTGATCGGGCCGTCTCCTCTGCATGCAAATGTCAATAATACTGGCAAAAATATTTTCTATTGTAGCGCATCACTACGCTGGAGGTGTTTATGGAGATTATATCGTCAAATAAATCATCATGGACAAGGGGAGGTTCCTTCGCTTGTGTATTTATAGTTGTCATTGCGCTCTTGTCAGGATGCGTGACTAATACCACGGGGCGTCCTCAGACTTCATCAGGCGATTGGGATTTTGATAGGAAACTTCCTCCCGTAGGTGATTGCACCCAGGTGGATGGGCTATCCAACATTTGTTCAGATCAGAAGACTATGAGGCGGATTGTTGCCGCACTGGTCGATTATCATGACGCCTCGTTCCGAAAGAACTACAATAGCAATATGAAGGAAGTAATTAAGAATATTGATGAAATACAAATCTCAAAGAAAGGTGGCATATTCGATGTCAGTATCAAGTATGCTTATGGGGTCATCCGGTCAGGGCGGCAAAGTGGCAATGATTCCCGTACAAGTCGTCTATTCAGCACCGATTCCGATTTCACGGTGACATCGATGGGTGGGCACGGCAGCGGGCGTTTCGTTCGGCCTCCCCGCGTTTCGAGGGAACAGGAGCGGACGTCAACAGAGCGTTCCAACCCGACAAGAGAAAATCGTGCGGCTTCACGTGATCGAGTGGTCCCCGATGTATCGACGTCTGAAACGACGCGACCGGTGGAAAGTTCTCCCGCCCCGGCAGCCCCCCCCAAGCCAATGTACGAGCCGGGAGAGGTGCGGCTTATCGCCCAAAATGTAGATGACATTATGGAAATCTTCCTCGATGACACCAAGGTTGCGGAATGTCGCTGGGCTGGCACTGGCTGCGGCGCAGGTTGGAAGGGCGTCTTGAAGGATCGCCACAAGGTGCGCTTCAAGTTGACCAATGTCCCATACACCGGATTCTGCATGACGCAGCCTTGCGGCAAATGGTCCGCCGATATGTTGGTCATGGTCGAGGACAAGAAGATTTGGTCAAACGGCGTGTTCGGCAGGGAGAACGATGCCAGCGTGAAGTATGACGTCACCTTGACCTGCGACTTCACCAAAGGTCTTTGCATCGAGTGAGTTCTGCTTTTGTTGTTGTATCGCTCGGGCCAAAGTCGGAGGGGGAATATGAAGAATGTGAAGGCTGGAGCGGCTTTGTGCCTTCTCTCTCTGTTGGCGGGTACAGCCGCTTTGGCTGGTCTGCCTAAAAGTGAGGTCGTTGCCTACAGTTCCTCCTTGGGATTGGAGGCGGTTGGCTTAGACCCAGGAGGGGGATGGTGCCGGGATGAAGTCTCGCTCGTTGTTCAGGCCAAGGATGCTGCCGCCTTTGCCGCAGATACCTTCAAGACCTTTATGGTGTCGATGGGACAGAAGGCAATGAAGACTCTCTGCCCCGAGGCCCGTTCTGCCACCTTTACCTATGGTGTTGCTGGGGGGGGACGCCCCTTCCGAGTGCTTGGCGAAGGCCGGATGAGGGCCGCCAACGATTGGGTGGTCACCATGGCTGCCACGACAAGTCAGACGACCAAGGCGAGCCAACCGGAACCAGTGGCGGCGAGTGCCGTCAAGGAAATCCGGAAATGCTCGGAGGAGCCTTACAGCGAGAATCCCAAGCTGTTCGCCTGCGGTGGGAAATATGACATTGATGTCGGATATTCCTCCACGTATCGCGGCAGAGTCCGCTTGATTTTTTGCGATGATGGACAGGGACCCTGGCAGCGGGAAATCATCCAAGGCAACGATCAATGGAACCTACCCATATCCAAGATCGGACCGGGAATGCTTGAATTCACAGTTGTTGATCTCTGGCCGATCACGGGGACTCGCGGCGTAACGGTAGATGAGGCTGCACAACGTGTCTGCATGATAGAAAAAGACTTTGCGCCCAAGACACGATGATTCGATTGATGCAGCGCGTTTGGCCTCGGCCATGGCGATGTTTCTGGGCAGCAGTTCGGCGACACGGTTGACCGGGAAGAACCGTCCACTCACCACGCCACCAGCACCTTGTCTCCACCGCCGATCAGGGCCGGAGTCTGCTCGCGGCCCTTGCGGCTGGCCTCGCGGCGGACGTGGCGTTCAGCATAGGCGTGGAGTTCGCCCAGCGTGATGCGGCGGTCGCTGTCGGCATCGGCCTCGCCCATCAAGCCGCGCATCAGGTAATAGCTGAACAGGCCGTGGCGGGCGGCGGCGAAGGAGGATGACCACTGGTCGTTGCGCGATGCGGCCAGCACGGCGGCGGGGCTGGGGACCTCGCCCTCCCTGGCGCGGATGATAACGGGTCGGATATCGGCGATCAGGGTGTCGTTGCCGCGTGTCCCGCCGGAATAGCAGGTGTCGAGGAACAGGGTCAGCGACCTGGCCCCGGCCTTCAGGATGGTGTCGATGGCGGCGGTACGGTCGATGGCGCTTTTCTCCAGCAGGGCGCGGTCGCCGTCATAGGGAAAGAGATAGAGGTTGCGGCCGTTCTCCGAGGCCAGCCCGTGGCCGGAGAAGAAGACGTAGACGTCGGTGGCGCCGTCCCTGATCTCGGGCGCCAGCCAGGTGTCCAGAGCCTTTTCGATGTCCAGCAGACGGGCATCGGCGCCGACCAGCAGCTTGACCCGATCAGGGGCGATGCCGAGACCGTTGACGGCGAAGTCGCGGAAGACACGGGCATCGCGGGCGGCGAACTGGGCGGCGGGCAGGCGCTGGTATTCCTCGACCCCGATGATCAGGGCGATGGCGTCGGATTTGCGCTTGCCCAGCAGGCGGGAGGGATCGAGGGGCGGCAGCTGTTCGGTCATGGCCTCGGCGATGGCGGTGCCCCTGGCATCGCGCAATTCGGCCTCGGGCGTGAAGGCTGCGGCCTGGGCCTGGGCGCGGCCGAGTTCGGCGGAATCAAGACGGCGGGCGATGTCGTCGCGGCGGGCGACGGCCCGGCGGTGCAGCCCGTCGCGCGACTGGGCAGCGGACAGCGAGGCCCAGACATAGGCCTGGGTCTCGTCCCTTGGTCCACGCGTCTCCTTCAACAGCAGTTCGGCCAGGGCCAGCTGGGCCTCGGGCTGGCCCTGGCGGGCGGCGCGCTTCAGCCAGCGTTCGGCCTCGGCATGGTTCTGGGGCATGCCCTGGCCATCGCGGTATAGGTCAGCCAGCAGCATCTGGGCATCGGCATCGCCCAGTTCGGCGCCCAGGCGGAAATGACGGGCGGCGGCGGGAAAGTCCGAAGTGCGCACCGCGCCCCGGCCCCGTTCGGCGGCATGGGCGGCAGTCAGGCGGCGCAGGGCGGCGGTCTCGACGGCGGGCAGGTGGATGCTGGTCTCGGTGGGGCGGCCATCCAGCATCACGCGGGCGCGGACATGGACGGACTCCCGGTCCAGCAGCAAGGCCGGGCGGTCCACCAGTTCATAAAGGTTGACCGACAGGTTGCCGTCGGCATCGGCGACGATCTCGGTCGAGGGCGCGTCCTCGACCAGCACCGCGACGCGGGCGCCGGGCCAGGGGGCGCGGCTGGTGCCGTCGCGGCCCAGCGGCTTGCCCTCGCCGCCGGTGCGGGCGACCACGTTTTCCTTGCGGCCCAACTCGGTGCCGGCCAGGGCCTCGGTGGTGGTCTTGCGCAGCTTCTCGTCGAAAGGCGACAGCACGATGGCCAGGGCGGCGGCGGGACCGCCCAGCAGGAAGCCGACCGGGTTGGGATCCTTGGACTTCACCTTGACGGTGGCCTCGTCATAGGATTCGTACTGGTGCAATTCGCCGCTGAATTCCCTGGCTGCCGACAGGGCCAGGATTCCACGGGCGGCATCATAGCGACCGCCCAGCAAGGCCCGGACCGACCGGGCCTTGGCCTCGGGCACCAGATCGACGGTAACCAGGTTGCGCTTTTCCACGTATTCCGACCGGCTGATGCCGCCGCAGGATTGCAGGGCCAGCAGGGCGGCGGCGAGAAGCACCGCCGCCGGGGGAAGGGATCGCCGTTGCAGGATCATGGACGTCACCGATCACATCGATTCCGATTCACCGCCTGCGGCGGCCAAAGGGGGCAAGCCCCCTTTGGAAACCCCCAGGAGGTAAAGAGGTTAAGATTCAAGAGGAAAACGCTCCTATGGGAGCGTCCTGGCGAGACGGAACCCCAAAAGGTTGAGCCGGTCGACTGGGGAGTCGTAGTTGCGGAGGGCGGAGCGGAGGTAACTCGGATTGAGGTACCAGGAGCCGCCCCGGATGACGCGATCGCAGGAATTTGATCCTGTCCATGCGCTGCCGTCACTCGGCGCACCGCTGTAATTGTCATGCCAGCAATCCTGGGTCCATTCCCAGACATTGCCGTGCATGTCGTAAAGGCCGAAGGCATTAGCCGATTTGCTCCGCACCGGCTGGGTCTGGTTACCGGAATTGGCGGAATAGACCGCCGCCGAGGACAGGCAGGATTCCGAGCCGCCGCATGACCATGGCGTGGTGGTCCCGGCACGGGCCGCGTATTCCCATTCCGCCTCCGATGGCAGGCGATAGCGCTTACCGGTCTTCTCGTTCAATTTCCGAATGAACACCTGGACATCATCCCAACTGACCTGTTCCACCGGGCGGTTGGCGCCGCGGAACTTGCTGGGGTTGCTGCCCATCACCGCCTCCCACTCTGCCTGCGTCACCTCATTCTTGCCCAGGGCGAACGGGGCGGAGATGGTCACACGGTGCTGCGGGCCTTCGGAACTGTTCCGGTCCTTCTCCCCCTCCGGGCTCCCCATCATGAAACTGCCCGGCGGAATGATCACCATCTCCGGGCAGGTGCTGCAATCCTTGAAGGCTTGCCCGACCTTGATGCCGCTCTTGGCGAAGGCCTCCGCCGATTTGGCCGCCTCGTACTTGCCGATGGCGGTTTCCATGAATTTCCGCCGCAATTCGGCCTTGGCCGCCTTGTCGTCGTAATTGGCCCTGGCCCGGTCCAGTTCGATCTTGGCCTGATCGGCCTCGGCCTTCGACTGGTCGAAACGCTCTTTGGCGGCATTCATCTCCGACTGCGCCGTCCCGACATCGTCGGCCGACCAGGCCGGCTGGCCCCAGGCCAGCAGGACCAGTATCGCGGCCGCCACTCCCTTGATCACGGATTTCATAGGACGGTTCTCCCCTTCATTTGCAAGGATGATGGTGGTGGTCATTGTTTCGGCACCCGGACGAAGCGGCCGCTGCCCTTGCCGCCCATGGAGGTGACGGAATAGCCGCCGTCCAGGGTGAACAGGCGGGTTGAGCGGCTGTCGCCGGTTCCCACCGGCTGGCCGGAGCGGACATTGCCGTAGGCGTAGCGAATGCTGACGTCGAAAGCGCCGCCCTTGGGGGCGATCTGCATGACGTCGATATGCTTGATCACTTCGCGCGTCTGGGAATACGGCAGCTTGCGGAACACCGATTCATGATGGCCGACGATGGCGGCAACCATGCGGCGCATGGTCTTGCCGTCGGCACAGAGAGCGGTCTGGCCATCGGTCTGGCTGCATTCCGCCACGGGGGGCAGCTTCTCGCCGAAATCCCAGTCGTCGCCGTTATCGGCCCCAACACGGGTGCCGGGGGCGCAGCCGGCCAGGGCCAGCGGCAGCAGGATGCCCAATCGCCCCATCCAGGGCTGATATCGGCTCATCATGGCGCTACGGCTTTCCGCCACGGGCGGCCTGGATATCCTTTTCCAGGTCCTGGAAGGCCTTGGACGCCCGCAGCTTGCTGTCCAGCAGGTCGCTCTTCCTGGTCTGATCGACCATGATGCGGTTGGCCTCGCCCAGGGGATACTGGACCAGCACATAGGCGCGGTACTGGGTGCCCTGGGGCTTGATCTCGGACTTCACCGCCTGATAGCCGGCCATGTTGGCCTCGGTCACCACATTGGTGGTGACGCGCTCGACCTCGCTCATGACGCGGGTATCCTCGCCCGCCCCACTTTCGCTGGCGAAGTCCTTCATCTTGGCCGAGAGCAGGCTTTTCAGCCGGTCGGCAACGTTGCGCTTGCCCGCCAGCGTCGCCTTGTCCACCGCCATCTGCATGTCCGACGAGGTGGCGGTGCCGGGGGCGTAGAGGCTAAAATCGTCCTTTGGCGGCGCGGTGAACCAGGACGGCGCGTCGGAGACGGTGTCCTTGACCTGATCGGCCCGCCTCTCCTGCTGCTTCTGGTGGGCCAAAGCGGCGGCGGCGGGCGAGCCCGGTTCCGGGGTGGCGCATCCGGCGACCAAAGCGGGCGCGGACAGGGCCAGGATGACGGCCAGGACGGAGCGAAGACGGGTCATGAGGGTTTCTCCCCGGATTGTGCGCCGAGCGCGGTTTCTATCGTATGGATTTCACGGCCCAGGTCCATACCTTGGTCGTGCTGGGTTCTGAGATCGACCAGGGCGCGCCCGGCCATGCCGGGATCGCCGCGCTTGAGATAGGCCAGGGCTGCGCCGTAAAAGGCATCAGCGGCCGGACGGATCCGGCCCTGTCCCAGCAACAAGACGCCCGTGTTGTACCAGGCGAAGCCGTCGGCGGAATCGGCATTGATGGCCATGGCATAGGCGGCCAGCGCCCGCTCGGCCCGCCCGGCCAGGGCGTTGACGTGGCCCAGGCCGTCGAGATAGCGGGCATTGCCGCCGTCCAGCGCCACGGCGCGGATCATGGCCGGTTCGGCCTCCGCCGCCCGGTCCAGCTTGACCAGCATGCGGCCCATCAGGAAGTGAGCGGCGGCGCGGTCGGGATTTTCCCCGGCCAGCTTTTCCGCCGCCGCCAGCGCCCCGGCATAGTCGCCACGGGCGGCCAGGGCCTCGGCCTGGACCATGGCATCGGGGGATGCGGGCGGAGCGGCCTGGGCCAGTTTCGGCGCCTCGGCCACCGGGTCGTCCAACTCGGCCCAAGGCTGATCGGGAATGGTGGAGGCGAGGCGCCGCGCCAAATCATCGGTGACCCGCAGGCGCTGTTCCTCAGTCAGATGGGTGGCGGCATCCAGGATGCCCATGGCGACACCGATGGGAGACAGGGGGACCGAGCCACCATGGCTGGAGGCCACATGCTCGCCCTCCCACAGGACTTCGCCATCGGCGGCGCGGGTCAGGCGCAGCCGCACCCCCACGGCGACGCGGGAATAGATGCCGAAGAAATCGCTGCCCGCCTGGGTGATCCCGCCCGCCAGCATCGCGTCGCAGGACAGGGCGGCGCCCAGCTTGCCCATATCCTTGCGCTCGGCCTCGGGCATGGCCGCCAGCACATGATCGACACGGGCCAGCGGCACCTGTCGCCGTCCCTGGGGGGCGAGATGGGCGAACAGCACCCGGCGCACGGCGCCGGCGGCCTCGGGCGGGCTGCCCTCCAGCGGCAGCAGGGCGACGCAGCGGGGTGGCGAAGCCCGGAAGGCATCGTGCAGGGTGAACACCACCTGATTGGGCCAGATCTCCGAGGCGGTCTCGCCCTTGCCCCGGTCCACATAGCTGGGGGTGGCGCAACCGCCCAGGGCGGCCACGAACGAGAGCAGAACCACGGCGCGAGCGGCCTTCATTGCGGCCTCACGATGGCGTAGCCCTTGCGGACCAGCCGGGCCTCGGAGCGCGGGATCTCCAGCAGCAGGGCCTTGAACTCCTCCAGCCCGTAAGAATCGCGGAACTCGATCCTCTTGCGGCTGCCCACCGCCAGCAGGTATTCCGACACCAGCGGCGCGTGGGCATGCCCAGCCTTGGGAAATTCCATCCCCAGGGAATAGCGCCGGGCGCCGTCGGGGCTGGGGATGGTGGCGCGGCCGGTGATGCGGTCGTTGGCGTCCATGGCATTGGGGAACAGGCGCTGCACCTGACGGTCGCGGCGTTCATAGGGCAGCCACTGGAACAGGGCCAGATGCATGGGCTGACTGGGCTCCACCGTCACAATCATGGCCTCACCATCGCGGAAGGCGGTCTGGTTGAGGATCAGGGCGAACTGGAAGCTGGGGTCTGGCTCGCCCCGCCAGCGGACCACGTCGGCCTCCAGGCTGACCCGGCACTGGCGGATTCCCGGCGTCGCCGTGGCGATGGTGATGGAGCGCAGGTCGCGCAAGCCCCGCACCTCGCCCTCGGATGCGGCCCAGACCAGACGGCCCAGGGCGCAGGAAGCATCCTCGGCCCGTTCCCGGCAAACTTCGATGTCATCGACGGCCAGACGCTCGCCCAGCACCCGGATCAGGGCGGCCTGCTTGGCCTTTTCCTCGGCGATGCGGCAGGCCTCGGCCTCCGGCATCTGGGCGGGAAACAGGTATTCGCCCACCCCCGGCGACCATTCCGCCTGGGCGGCGGGGGCGAGCAGCAGCGCGGCCAGGGCCAGGGCGGCACGCTTAGCCATGATGTGGTTGGTCCATGGGGAACAGCCCCGGACCGTCCAGCATGGCCGTGACCAGACCGGCGACCAGGGCCGAGGCGCCCAGATGGTCCTCGGCCCCGATCTCGGTATTCTCCTTCAACCGAGCGGCCACCTCCTTGACGACCGATGGCGGGATCGCGGAGAGGATGCGGTCGGCAATCCGGGGCTGAGCCGCCACCCGCACCGCCCCGGCCAACTGCCCCGCGTCGAGGGGGGCGACGGCCTTCGCGATGGCCGGGGTGAAGCGATTCAGCAGATCGCACAGCGCGCGGGCCAGCCATTGTCGGCGGAAGGCCAGTTGACCGTGGCTCAGCCCGTCCAGGCACTCATGCGCCACCCGCAGGAACGCGATCCCCAAGGGATCGGCCACCAGGACCCGGTTGGCCAGGGTCAGCTTCAATTCAGGGCCGGAGCGGGTGACGGTGATGGCGGGTGCCTCGTCGGCACGAAAGGTCGCGGCCAGATCGATGCCGCTCAACCGGCCATTGCGTTGCATGTGAAGGGCGATGCCCTGCGCCCGGCGGAAATGCAGGATAAGGTCGCCGGTCTGGCGCTCGAGATTGCTCATGCGCTCCCACTGGACCAGCAGGTCCAGTTCCCGCCACCCGGATTCCGTCGCGGCGGCCTTGAACGCGGACGCCACGGCGGGATCGTCGAGGCTGCGGGCCAGAACGATGGTCAGGGTGTTGTCACCCACCCCGTTGGGGCACAGCGCCAGGAACTCCGCCAGATCGAACGACGGCGCCGATGCCAACCGCCGCATCCAGGCCCGCGCCCCATCACTGTCGAAGGCCACATGATCGGGGCGCCAACCCAGGGCCTCGGCCACCGCCCGCGCCGACATCATCAGGTCGTGGGGGCTGATCTCGACAGTGATACCCCCCAGGATCAACGCCAGACGGCCGTTCCCACACGACAGCAGCCGGGGCGGATCGATGGTCTGCATGGCTTTGCTTCTCCCTGAATGCCGAGGCCGGTTTCTCCCGTCCTCTCCCCATATCCCCTATGACGGGCAGACCCAATTTTTTGCCCCCTGAATTTTTTGGATGATCTCACTATTCGCGTGGGATACCTTTCCCCGCCTACGGCGGCTAAGAGAGGGGAAGCCGGTGGGCCACACCCGCGCCTCCGGCCTCGGTTTGCCGCCGTTGCCGGCTCCGTTCCTTCCGATGGTCCCGGCGCTTGATGGAGCCCGGTCTCCAAGGAACAAGAATGCCGTGGGGAGGGCACCAAAACCAAGACCGGTGGGTGGCCCCCGTCACCTCGCGGTCAAGACGGGGGCCACCCCTTGATCACCATGGCCGACCCTGGACGCTCCGTGACACGCTTGCGCCATCCGTAAATGAGGCAATTCCGGCATCGGGACGTACTGGCGAGACGGAACCCCAAATTGTTGTTCCGGTTGTCTGGGGTGTTGTTGTTGCGGTTGGCGGAGCGGAGGTTACTCGGATTGTTGTTCCAGGAGCCGCCCCGGTTGACGCGGTTGCAGGCGGGGGTCGGACAAGCCCCCTGGCCGGGTCGAATATCCCGCCCAGGAAGATCGCATGGCGCAGGCGCCACGTATGGGCATGGTCGGCGTGGGCGATCCAGGCGCCGATTTTCTGGTTCACCTCCTCCATCCCGACGGTTCCTGCGCGCCAGCGGTCGCGCAAGGACCGCAGCCGTCCCCGGAAGCGGCTCACATTGTCCTCGGGCAGGCGTCGGTGGTCGGGATGCAGGACATAGCCGAGGAACGGTGCTGGTTCTCTTGTCGGCAGGATTTCGGTCTTGTGCGGATGCAGCGACAACCGTCGCCGCGCCAGATAGATTGCCAACCGATCCCGCCATTCCGCCAACACCGCTGGATCATCGTGGAACAGGGCAAAGTCATCGACATATCTCACATAGCCCTTGGCCCGCAGCACCTCCTTGACAAAATGGTCGAGACCGTCGAGATACAGGTTGGCGAAGAACTGGCTGGTGAGGTTGCCGATGGGCAGGCCGCGCTGCCGGGTCAGCGGCGCCAGCAGGTCGTCGCCGGGATAGTAGAGGTTGACCGGCTCTTGTGGATTTGAGCCGTCGATGATGGCGTCCAGCAGCCACAAGGTATCGGCACAGGCGATGCGGCGGCGCAAATCAGCCTTCAGCACCGCGTGGTCGATGGCGGGGAAATAGCGGAAGATGTCGCAACGCAGCACATGGGCATGACGGTCGCGGAAGTGTTCGTAGCGATCCACCGCCCGGTGGGTCCCCTTACCCTCGCGATTGGCGTAGCTGTCTGGAATGAAGCCGGCCTCGAAAATCGGCTGAACCACGGCGCACAGGGCATGATGCACCACCCGGTCGCGGAACGGTGCCGCCGAGACCATGCGCGGTTTGGGGTCCTTGACCATGATGGTGACATAGCCGCCGGGACGCCAGACGCGGGAGGCCAATTCCCGCTCCAGCCGCAGCACTTCGCGTTCCAGATTGGCCATGAAGGCGGCTGGAACCTGCTTGGCTCGCTTGCCCTTGATCGCCTTGCGGGCGGCGGCCAGAAGGGGCTGGAACCCGGCGATGCCACCGAACAGGCTATCGTGCTGCCGGGGCACGCTCCCTCCTACCGGGCACGCATAAGGGTTTCGACGGCGATGTCCTCATCGACCCGTGGCCAATGGACACCGATTCCCTGGCCGATCAGGCGCCAGTCACGCCGTTCCTCGATTGAGGCGTCGCGCAGGCGAGGAAACCAGACCAGCGGAGCGGCGATCTCCCGGCCGTCGGCCAGGACGAAGTGAAGCATGGCATCATCGACGACCACGTCCACCGCACGCGGATCAAGACTCAGGGCCAAAATGCTCATTCCACTTCTCCAGGCAAAGCAGGCGATGCTCGATCACCACCGCCCTCAAACGCAACAACTCATGCCCTCGAAATCCCTCAGACATCGCCAGTTCCACCGGAACCAGCCAGAACTTCGCCAGCTTGTCGCCGTATTCGACATGAACATGCGGCGGTTCGTTGCCTTCACGGCTGAAGAAGAACAGGCGATAGCCCCTGACGGTGACGACGGTCGGCATCGGCCTTGTTCTCACGCCCTGGAAACTGCCGACACCATAGCACGGATGCCCGTCATGGTGGGAGCGTTCCTTCATCGTCCTCGGTCATCTCACGATACCCCTTGTCCACCCTGGCCCAGCCCCCGACCAGTCGCCCCACTTCGTCCAGCGAGCGGGCGGCGTATTCGTAGCGGCGCAGGTCCAGGTAGCGCAGATCCATGGCCAGGCGGACCAGGAAACGCATCTTCTCCAGCCCCAGATTGGCCGCCATCAGGTGGTGCTGTCGTCTGCGGGAATAGGTGGCCTCGATCAGGTGTTCCAGCACATCCAAGGCGGTTGCCTGAATGCGGTCGCCCAGCAGGAACTTCTGGCTTTTGGGGAACTTCTCGACCGTTGGCACCCGCCACAGCAGGAAGCGATAGTGCGCCTCCAGCGCCGGTCCCGTTCGCCGTGCTCCGTCCCGATCCGGTTTCATGGATTTTCCGATTCGATTCACCGCCTGCGGCGGCCAAGGGGAGGGAGACCCTCCCCTTGGATCCCCACCCAAGAGGTAAAGAGGTTAGGATTCAAGAGGAAAACGCTCCTATGGGAGAGTCCTGGAGAGGCGGAAGCCAAGAGCACCGCTGCGGCCACCTGGGGTGTCGGCGTAGCGGCTGGCGGAGCGGAGGTACTTCGGATCGTCGCCCCAGGAACCGCCCCGGAAGACGCGTTCACAGGAATTTGATCCTGTCAATGCGCTGCCGTCACTCGGGGCGCCGCTGTAATTGTCATGCCAGCAATCCTGCACCCATTCATGGACATTGCCATGCATGTCGAAGAGGCCGAAGGTGTTAGCCGACTTACTGGCCACCGGCCTAGGCTCCCCTCCTCCAGAAATGGGTCTATACCCAGAATTACCGCTATAGGTGGCGACTGAGAGTAGGCACCCCTCCGACCCGCCACACGACCACGGCGTTGTCGTTCCTGCCCGCGCCGCGTATTCCCATTCCGCCTCCGACGGCAGGCGATAGTGCTTGCCGGTCTTCTCGTTCAATTTCCGGATGAACACCTGCACATCGTTCCAGCTCACAATTTGCACTGGGCGGTTGGCACCGCGCAAATCGCTGGGGTTGCCGCCCATCACCGCCTCCCACTCTGCCTGCGTCACCTCATTCTTGCCCAGGGCGAACGCCGTCCCGATGGTCACCCGGTGCTGCGGGCCTTCGGAAGTCCGCCGGCCCATTTCGCTCTCCGGACTGCCCATCATGAAGCTGCCCGGCGGGATGATCACCATCTCCGGGCAAGTGGGACAATCCTTGAAGGCTTGGCCGAGCTTGAAGCCGCTCTTGGCGAAGGCCTCCGCCGATTTGGCGACGTCGTAATCACCCGCCGCCTTGTCCAGGGCCTGTTTCATCCGATCAGCAAGGGACTGCTTTTCCTGTCGCGCCGCCTTGGCCTGCTCATAGGCCACCTTGGCTCGCTCCTCCGGTCCCTTGGCGGCCTCCACCTCGGCCAGCGCCCGGTCATGCTCCCCCTTGGCCGAGTCCAGCCGCGCCTTGGCCGTCTGAACCGCTTCCTCCTCCCGCGCCGTCGAAGGGGCGGAACGGGGAGGCGCCACCTTCGCCGGAGGGGCGGGCTCCGGCTGGGGCCGCGCCACGGATGCGGTGGAAGAATCGGCCCAGGCCCAGTTCCTGGCCGCGACGATGCTGCCGTGCCGGGAACTGGCCGCATCCCCGGCCACGCCATAGACGAAGTTGGCGGTTTTGGCCGATGGGCACTCGCCTGCCAGCACGCGCTGTCCCACGGTGGTCATTAACCGGGTGAAATCATCCCCCCGCAACGCGTCCGCTGATTTCGCCACCACCCGCAGATTGACGGTTTCCCCGCACCAGGCGCCGTTAGTCCGGTTGGCATAGACGTCGATCTGCTTCTGGCTGTGATAGGCGATCCTCACCTCGTCCGCCATGGCGGCATGGACCATGGCCAGAATTGCCACCAGGGATATCCCAAGGATTTTCATACAAGTCTTCATGTTCTCCCCCCCGTTTATGGCGGATGCCCCGCCATCCGTCCTATTCCTTCTTGCACGCCGGCGTGCAGGCGAGATCCGACCGCGAATCGCATTCCTCGCCGAAGTCTTTATCGACGATTCCGTCGCCGCAATAGTGGAAGTGGATATTCTGGCAGGCCGACGGGAACATCTTGAGATCGCTCCACCTGCGATAACGCTGATCAGGGATGTTCGTCTTCTCTGCCACTTTTTTCCCTGAATAATTTGTGTCGTATGGCGAAATGGCAGGCCTGACGAAGTAGAAATATTCCGTGTCGGCGGGCGGCGGTTCGTCGTTGTAGCCAAGCTCCGTCTTATAGGCGACGTCATAGCGGATCTGCACATCGGGTAACGACGGATCGCGGCGCTTGACCGCTGTGAAATCGCACCCTTCGGTGCCCATTACCACATAATCGGTGTCGCGGGGTTCCAGCACGCCATCGGATGGAACGACATTGGAACTCCGGAACCAGTTGGCGCAAGATCCGTCGGCGATAGCACCAGGGGAATTTTCCCAAATGGTGACCTTCGACTCGCCAGCCCGTATGAACCACAGGCCCGGATCCTGGTCGCGGCTTCCCCGATGGATGGCATCGAACGGGAAGGCGCGGGTGGGCTTGTCCGGTCGGATATACAGGTCAAGCCGGTGATTGGTCTCGCATTTCGAGAATAGATCCGTACGCTTGACCTCGATAGCCTGGGCAGCCTGACACAGCCCCCCCAGGAACACCCAGGACGCGGTGAAAAGCCGGAGTCTTCCAGATAAGGTCATGACCATTCCTTTCATGTTTCCCGCATGCGCCGATGGCGGACGCCTTTCCCCCATGACGGCCATGGAAGAAAAATTTCTCACACTTTCCATTGAATCGGCCATGCCGTCTATCCCTGGACGAAGCGCTTGGATACAGTAGCCCCCGTGAATGGCGTGACAGGTTTGGGATGTCCGGGTGGACGATGTGGCTTCCGGCTGGTGATGACCGACAGTTGATGCGGGCGGTGGTGGACGGCGAGCCCCAGGCGTGGGACCATCTGGCTGGCCGTGTCGGCGACACCGTGTGGACCGCCTGCCGCCTGCTGATTCCGGCCGAGGCCGAGGCGCGGGAGGCCTTCGCCGAGGTGATCACGGCGCTGCGCGACGACGGCTTCCGCCGCCTGAAGGCCTTCAACGGCGCCAGCCGGGTCGAGACCTTCATCGCCCTGATCGCCCGCGACATCCTGGCCCAGCGATTACTGCGCCTGTTCCAGGCGGGGGACCGCGACCGGGCTTGGATCGCCTTCGAGGCTTTCTTCAAGGCTGATCTTCGCCGCATCATCGCCAACCGCCTGCCGGGGCCGGAGCGCGAGGACATGCGGGCCGACGCCTATCAGGACGTCTGCCTGGCGCTGATCGCCGAGGATTGCCGCCGCCTCAAGGCCTATAGCGGCGCGGGCAGTTTCTCCGGATTCGTCCTGCATGCCGTCGACCGGCTGCTGATCGACTTCATCCGCCGCCACCTCCCCCGCCGCCGCCTGCCCGCCGCCATCACTCGGCTGGGGCCGCTGGATCAGGCGGTGTTCCGTTATGTGCATTGGGAGCGGATCGCCCCGCAGCCCGACGCCCTTCTCTCCATGGCGGCGCAGGAGTTCGATCCGCCCCCGTCACCCGCCGACATCGCCCAGGCGCTGGAGCGGATCGCCAAGGCCCTGCCCGATGGCTATGAGCCGGGTGTGGCGGGATCGGCGCCGATTTCCCTGGGCGATTGGGGCGAGACGCTGCCCGATGACGGCCCGACGCCGGAACAGGCGGTACTGGCGGCGGAGGAGACACGCCTGCTGACCCTGGCCTCCGACGCCTTGCGGGTGGCGAGCGAGGGGTTGAGCGATACCGAACGGCTTTACATCATGGTCGCGCTGGGGCATGGCCAGCCCCTGAGTGCGCGGGAGGTGGCGCACCGGATGCGCCGCCCGGTGGAAGAGGTCTATAAGCTGAAGCAGCGGGTGATGGGACGGCTGCGCAAGGCCATCGAGGACCACCCCGCCGTCAAACAATGGCTGGCGTCCGTCTAATGGGGTGCAAGGAGAGTAAGCGACCGTGACCCGTGAAGACCTGCATGCCCTGATCGACAGACTGCTTGGCGCCACCGACGCTTCCGCCGCCGGTGATGCGGAGCATGCGCGTCGGGCAGCCCATCTGGCCGCCCTGCTCGACCGGGCGGGAGAGATGGACTTCGCCGGTGATGCCGATACCGCCACCGCCCTGCTGGCCGCCTATCTCGACGGCGGCCTGACGCCGGACGAGGCCGCAGGGCTGGAAGCTCGCCTTGCCGGGTCGCGGACGCTGATCCTGGAGGCCGATGCCGCCCTCTCCTTCGTTGAAACCGTTAAAGGGCAACCCCAGCCGGTTCCGCTGGACCTGCTGGCCGCCGCGACCGCCCCGGTGCCGGTGCCCAAGCCCGAAAGGCGCGGTCGCCGCTCGTGGTGGCTGCCCGGCCTCGCCCTGGCCGCCGCCGCTGCCGTTGTGGCCGGTCTGCTGCTCACCCGCTCACCCCCAATCCCCACCGATGCCAAGGCCCCGATGATGGCGGCGCCGCAGCCCGCGCAGGAGGAGCGGCCCGCACAGGTCGCAGTTCCGCAATCCACGACGGAAGCGCCAAAGACCGTCCCCGTGGGAAACGATACCGTCATTCCGGAGGCCAAATCGCCGCCTCCTCGCGTGGTTCCAATGGATTCGGTGGAAACCATGCAGCCTCCCCGGAGGCATTGACCAAGAGCGATTATTGTTCAACCAGGAGGAAACAGCATGAAGACCCTGATGATCGCCGGACTGGCCGTTGCCGCCGTTTTCCTGTCCACCGAAGCCCGGGCGGATTCGTGGACCTGCTACCGCATGGTGGACGGCAAGGGCGACGGCGGATTTGTGAATGTGAATGCCGGATCACAGGCCGAGGCCGTCGCCAAGGCCGTCGCCATGTACAAGGACATGGGCAAGCGGGTCGATACCGCCGATTGCCGCCGGAAAATATAAAGGCTGACCTCCCCATGGTCCTTACATCGGGGCCATGGGGAGGCGTCCTACTTCTGCCCCGCCACCAGCACCGCGCGGGGCAGCATGACCTGATAGAGGTCTTCCAGGTTCATCTCCGCCGCGCCATCCCCGCCGGTTCCGGCATTGGCCTTGCCAAGGAACCGGGTCAGGCGGCTGGCCTTGATGGCGATGTTCATGTCCTCCACCGGGGTGGCGCTGGCGCGTGACGCCTGGGCCGAGTCCATCTTGCCGACGGTGATGCCGATCAGGCGGCCGCGCTTGTCGAAGACCGGCCCGCCGGAATTGCCCTTGTTGATCTTGGTGGTCATCTGGAAGGTGTTGGGATCGTTGCCGAGGCCGATGGTCTTGGCGACGATGCCCTCGGTCAGCGCCGGCTGCTCGTCACCCAACAAGCCGATCAGGGGAAAGCCCATGACGATGGCGGCGCGGCCCGGCGCCGGATCGACGATATCGCCGAAGGACACCACCGCGCCCTCGGGGAACGGCCGCTCGATCTCCAGCAGGGCAAGGTCGTCGTCGGAGGACATCAGCACCACCCGGGCGGCACGCACATGGCCGGTGCCGTTGCGCACGGCGATGGTCGTCATGCCGTCCACCACATGGCGGTTGGTGACGATCTGCCGCCCGCCCTCCAGAACGATGCCGCTGCCGGTATTGATGGGCGAGCCGGGAGCGAAGGGCAGCGGCTCCGGCGAGGGCAGCACCGAGGCTGGGACGGCCTTGCGGATCGGCACGACCTGGACGGGCCTGGGCTCGGGCGGCGGCAGTGGCGCGGCCTCTACAGGCTTAGGGGGAGCCGGTTCCGGCCTGGGCGGTTCAACAATGGCGGGGGCGGATGGACGGGGTGGCTCCACCGCCTTCAGCCAAGCTGTCATGGCGTCGGCGCGGCCGGTCTGCCCGCGCTGACGATAGGTTTCGGCGGCGGCCTTTCGGGCCTGGATGGCTTCGGCCTTGCGCCCCAGGCCCCACAGCATTTGTCCCTGAAGGTCCAGCACCCCGGCGGCGGTGGGATGGGCGGCGATAAAGGCGCGCAGCTCGGCCAGGGCGGCGTTCGGTCCCTCGCTCTGGGCGAGATAGCGGGCCAGCACCAGGGCCACGTCCTCGGACTCGGGCCGGTCGGCGCGCAGACGGCGCAGCCGCGCCATAGCCTCGGCCCCGTTGCCGACCCGCAGATCGGCCCGCGCCAGCACCAGATGGGCGGCGACCTGATCGGCATCCACCTTCAGCGCCATCTGGGCATTGCGCCGGGCATGGGCGAGATCGCCCAGGGCCAACCGCGCTTCGGCCAGGCCGAGATAGGACTCCGCCTCGGTCTCCATGGCGGCGAAGGAGGCATGCTCGAAATGGTCCAGCGCTTTCCCCGGCTTGCCCAGCGAGAGATAGATGCGGCCCAGCAGAAGATCGACCCGCGCCGCCGTGGGACCGTCGGTAATCTCCACGCTTTTCAGGACCTCGACCGCCTGATCGAACTGCTCCGCCTCGACCAGCCCCCGCGCCAGATCGATGGAGGGCGCCGCCAGGGCCGAAGCCGGAAGCCATAGGGACAGGAGCAGAACCGCCGCCCGACCACGCCGCATCATGGTGTCTCTCTCCCCCCCCTATCACCGGCCGTCAACCGGCATCCCCAGCATAGACAGATATGAAGGCAGGCCCCATGCACTCCACTTACGACATAACAAATGTGTGTAGAATGCAGTTTAAAAATCTCAAAGAACCTACTAACAAGCAGAAGAGTTAGTCGCCGGAAAGTCACAGAATACTGCTGAACAGTATTGAAACTTATTCTGAATATATTTATACTCACTGTTTGTTTTTGCGGAAAATATCCAAAGTTTTAATTTTTTAATTGAACAATAATCCTCTATAGTTTTTCCAGATGATAACTTTCCAACACAAAATCCGCCACCAGAACCTGATATTACCCTCACCATTTCATCTGGGTACTGCCCACAGACTGAAAATACATTTAATCCGACAAGGGGGCGCCCGGCTCCATCATAGCTACTCGCCCCGCACAATAATTTGAATCCAAGAAAACGCTTCTCATTTAGAAAATTAAATTTTCTTTCTGAAAACGGGATGTGAACATGTGAGAAAAAGGAGGTATACCCAATTTTTGCCATATTAAATGCAACAGAAGGAACCCATGAAATAAATATAACCCGACCACAGAGGCCAAATCTTACAACCTCAAGCTCGTGACGGCGCTCACTCCCGCCATCTTTTATATCTATACATAAAATTTGCGTACTGTCAGAGTTTAATGAAAATGCCATAAGCACAGATGAGAGTGTCGAAATATTATTCAAGAAACGAGATTTAATATAATTGATTGGGTTATGGCAACAATAAATCACACCATCACTACCAATCCTTGTATCAACTTCAATATATTTCACCCCTGCATGACACGCTGACGCAACAGCATCAGCTGTATTTTCTTTGTGACCATACCCTCTGGCCCTATGAGAAATACACTCCATGCAAAACATCCATAAATAGGAGTGCTTACCCCCCCCCTCATTACCAAGGCGAGAGGGGGGGGCGACTGATGGAAATCCTACTTGCAATAAGCTATCGCGTGGACGGTTCTGGAAAAAATTGGCATGGCTGCCATGTCAATATTCATTGACTCCTGCTCTTTTGATCCAAGGGAAAATCCCTGCGTCCCGCAGGCCCAGCCAATTTTTTGAGAAGATGTGTCAACAAATCCAGCAAGAACCACGCCATCAATATCCCTCTGCGTTTTATTCTTAATTTTCACAGACATTCTTGATCCAGATATACTGTAATCTATAACCTGAATGGCATCACACCGCTTTAGCCCTTTCCCTTCTAACTCAGCCTCGACATTTCCAGATCCAAACCCTTGCCCACACCCTGCAAAAGCGTGAGAAGTAAGCGCGATGACCAACGTAACGGCAGTGCAGATTGTGCGAGATACAGACATGGTTAAGCTCCCCTTCATTTTGCTAAAGGCCTAAAGGTTGCAGTTGCTATTTAAGTGCTCAGTCACCCCTTGAATTGCATCTCCATATGAACTGTACTCTTTTGAAAAAAGCAAACCCTCCGACGTTGACCAGCTTTTGTGTTTTGAATGCTTTGTTAATCGTATTGTGTACGGTTTATTTGGGCACGACATCTCACAGATCTGTTCTACGCCAATATCAGTTAGGCCCGGCCCTCGACATTTCACCTCATACCTTGCAGGCTTCGAGGATACGTCCCCTCCAGGCGGGGGAGGAGAGCAATCTGTTTTTGAGCAAACGTAGCTCATATAGCCTTCAAATGCCTTTGCCAGTCCACGTGCCCCGATATAGGCGGCTCCGAGGAATGCTATAAACTCCTCTTCTTTATCTGTTAGTACGTGTTTATTTTCACAACCGTCAAAGTCAAAATCCTTGTCAGCACTAAAACACTCTATGAGCATTTTATTGCTTCCTTTTGATAAATGTATCTGGACTGGACCAATTGTTACACCGTTTTTCCACTTTCCCTTAAATGAAATCGTTCTTTTCTCTCCATCAGGAAAGTCAACCATCTGAAGCGCAGCAACGCCATCTGGCCTTCCTGCATTCATTTTTCCAATATACTGAAGTGTTTTTTCATCATTTGTTAGGGAGCCAAATCCGGTTGCCATGCCGTCTTTACAATCACCATTCCATTTTAGTGGCCCAGCCTTATATCTCCCGAGAAAATTCTTCATTACAACGGAGCAGCTAGTTGAATTTGCTTCAGGTGCTGCAGATAATTCCGAGGAAAGTCCTGCGCAAGCACATAAAACAATGGCTGCACTTATTGACCTTATATGCATCCCCCTCCCTCCCATTATTACGATAAAAATGTTACCGCGTGCATTAGCAAAGTTCAACACACTTTGGCAATCTACATAACGGACGCGGATGGAGCTTTTCATGAACATCATTGGCGTGACAGACCCAATGCCTTGATCCGCCCGCCATTCAGGGCGATGAAGTCCCTGGCATACAGATTCTCCGCCGCGAACAACCGCCCCGCCTGCCGAAGGAAGGTATCCAGCCCGGCGGCGTCCCCCCGCCAGCCATCGGCGACGGTCTTGCGCAAATCGGCGCCGTTGCCGCTTTCCACCAGGGCGAAGACCAGCCCCCACAGGGCCAGGGGCACGCCATCCCGTATCGGGGCGGCCTCCTCCCAGATTGCCGCCAGCCCCTTGGCATCGGTGCAGGCTAGGCCGTGGGACCGGCAGATATCCGCAACCACCCGGCCGACCGGACGGCGCAGGCCGCCCAGCTTCGGCCGCAGCCCGGTGGCCGGCACATAGCCCAGCGGCACCAGGGAGACGAAGGCGGCATAGGGGTAATCATCCTCGGCCCCCAGGGAGCGCGGCAAGAAAGTCGATGGCGTCAGGAATTCCGGTCCGTCATCGCCGTCCACATCCTTGACCGTGTCGGCACAGGGCTGCCAGGACGGATAGGCCTGGGTCTCCAGCCGCTTGCCCGGAATTACCAGGGTGCAGGTATTCGGCACCCGCCCCCGGATGTCGGCGGACTGAATCAGCACGGCGCCGGGGGCGATGCGGGGCAGCGTCTTGGCGACCTTGCACTCGGTTTCCTCGCGGTCGCCCTCGCTGGGGACGCAGGACCACAGGCGCGTGCCATCCTTCCTGATTTCCAGCAGACCGCCGGAGACCGGACGCAAGCTATAGCTGCCCCCCAGCTGGGGCGTCTCGGCCGCCAGGGCCGAAGCGCCCCAAAGCATGCCGATCACTCCGACGACGACGAAGCCATGGCGCATAATGACGGTGGCTCTCCCCTGCCTCTTGGGAATGGTAGGCGGACGGTCGTCGATTATTGCCCCGTTGGCGCGGAAATTTCATTTGGAGCTGCTGCGTTGCGCCGCTCCAATGATTTCCGCCAGGCAAGCCAGGCCAAACCACCGCCGATCAGGAACCCCACCATATGGCCGGGCGTCGGAATGATCCCGAGAACGACCATGCCCAAGGCCGCCGAGATCAGATTGCCGATCATCAGGGACAAGGCGGCGATCACCCACCAAGACCGAGGTTGAAGAAAGGCCATGACGTGGACCGAGGCCAGGGCCAGCGGCGTGACCAGCGCGAGAACGGGCAGGGAATTGGCGATGCCGGCAACGGCCCAGCCCATGGCCCCCAGAACCGTGATACCGCAATAGAGGCGGGCGGCGATGCCGCCGCGCGCCCGCCACCTCGACAGGGCGCGGCCAAATATCATGCCGGAAATCACCAGCCACGCCAGGATGGAAAGCAGGGGCAGCAGCATTATTCATCCTCATTGTTGGGCGAATTGACCCGCGAAGAGAGCCAGAACGACAACCAGAAGCGGGACGAAAATCACTACGGCAAGGGCTATTCCCAACCCGATCGGCAGCCTCTGCGGAGGCTTTGGTCTGGTTGGGGTCAGGGCGGCGATGAATTCAGCCAAGGTTGCGCAGACATAGCCGTCGGGGTCGGCAAGGTCGTCGGCGGAAAAGCCCTGCCGCTCAGCCTGAAGAGCATCGCACACGGCCCGGCGAAATTCATCCCAGGTCTCGCCCTGGCTGGTTGAGATGACTCTGTCTGCGACCTCGTGGGCCAGCTTCACCGACTGCCATGGACTGCCGTGGCGTTCCGGCACGTAATAGGCTGAGCCATAGGCCTCCTTTAGCCGATGGGCAACGGCGGCGATGGTGTCCGAAATCCGCCCTCGCCATCTCCAGACCTCGCCCTGGCTTGCCATCGCGGAGGGCCTCCCTTGCCGTACATGGATCGCTGCCAGGGTAGACGGACGGTCGCCGATTATTGCCCGGATTTTTCTCAAGGATAAAGTCCAGAGCCTGTCCGTCAATTCCTGAAATTCGGATATCATCTCCGGCACCAAAGAGGGGAGAATTGGAATGGCATCGTCACCGGAGGACTTCCTCGCCCAGGCTCCGACCAGGGAAACAGCGCGCGACCTCTGCCTGCTGATCAACGATTTGTGCGCTCTGGACAAGATCCGGCAGGTCGTCGTCCTGGAGGATACGGTGGATCACCCCGAGCGCAGCCTGCTGTTCTACGCCTATCGCCAGGTGCGGGACCGCCCCTGGCTGGCGGAGCCAGTGCGCGACATGTTCCGCTATGTCACCTACGGCTACGGCCTGAGCGAAATGGCCCAGGTCGATCGGTTGATCGAGTCCCGCATCGCGACCATGGCCGAGGAAGACCGCCGCGAAATCCGCGACATTCTTACCCAATGGGCCGATGAGAAGACGCGGGAAGACCTGCGTGAGCGGCTGAATGACGTCGCAGCCGACAAGATTCTGATGCTGCGCGCCTTGCGCAACGGCTTGACGGGCCATATCGGAGGCGCGGCCCCGCAGGTTTCGGCCGATAATGCCCGTTTCTCCCAGCCGCAGCACCTGCGGCTGGACTATCTTGAGCTTCTCGCCGACATCATCAACTCGGTGGGCAAGCGTGTTCAAAGCCCCAATGAACTGCTGCTTCCCGTCGATCCCATCGATCCCGCCACCACCGATTACGACGACCGGATGGCCCGTCGGCTCGGGGAGAATTTCGAGGACGACGAGGAGGAGGACGAACCGGCCGAGGCCCCGCCTGATCTGGAGACCAGACTGGACACCATCGCCCAGGGCTGGGCCAGTGACGATCCCGACTGGCGGCAGTCTGTCGAGCGATTGGCCGAATCCCTCCGGATGATCAACAAACCCGCGCTGATGGAGCTGCTGCGGCTGGTTGACAAGAATGATTGGGCCATCGGCCTCCTGGGGCTGCCCACCCCGGTGGTCGCCCGGGTCTTCGGACTGATGAGCAATCGCGCCCAGGCGCTGCTGCTGCGGGACATGGAAGAGCAAAGCGATTTCGACGGCCTTTGCCTGACCCATGGCGCCGTGTCCAAGGTGCGCGAAAGCATCCTTGATGTCATCGAGCAACGGGGCCTGGCCGATGGCGGCGCCACGCTGCTGAAGACATTCATGCACCCCCATGTGGGCTGCCAGGCCTTCGACGCACTGGCCCAGAAGGATGATGACGAATTGAACGCGTTGTGGCGCAATATTGAGAGGGATCGGATGGGAATTGCGCTGCTGGGCACCACCCCCGAGGTGGCGGTGCGGTTCCTCGGCCGTCTGAGCGAGAATGCCCGCCAGATGATGCTGGATGACATGAAAGCCCTGTCCGGTTCGGTCACGGCCGCCGATATCGAAAAAGCTCAAAATGAGATCGCAGGATTCAAGGGCAACAATCAGACAATGGATGACGTCTTGGCCGAAATAAAGGCCATGCTCGCCGGACCGAAAGCATGAGCGGGATTGCTTCGATCCGCGCCTTGATCCGCGAGGCCCCGACACGGCAAACCGCCCAGGCATTGCTGCTGTGCCTGCACGACCTGTGGGCGTTTGCCAGGGACAAGGGCGATCTTGCGTTGGAGGCCCATGTGGAGGCGCCTCTCTCCCGTTCCCTATTCCTCAGTCACAAGGCCGTGTGCGATCTGCCCTGGCTGCTGACGCCGTTGGTGGATTTCGCTCGGCGGCTGACCCTGGGCTCCAACAATGCCAAACAGGCCCGGCGCCTGTTGCTGGCCTATCGGGAGACTGAGCGGCGTGCCCAGGAGCAGGTTCTGCGGCAGGCGTCGCTGGTCTGGCCGCTGGGACTTTATCTGTGGCTCGCCGGTCTGGCGGTGCTGGGTGAGACGGGCATCACGGCGCTGGCTTGGTGGGGGGCGTCGCTGTCTGCTGCTGGCGTGGTCACGGGAGTCTGGCTGGTCCGCCTTCGCGCAATCGTTGATCAACGCCTCGGCGTTCTCGACGCCATGATCGAGGGATGCCTGTCCTATCTGAACGGCTACGTGCCTCGGGTCTGCGCCGAGAATGCCCGGTCCGTCCTGCCGCCGGCCCTGAGGCCGAGCTTCTTCGACCTGGACGAGGCCCTTGGCGTGAACAGCACGTCCATCCCCGCCGTTGGCACGGTCGCCGCCCGGAGTAAGGTGCTTGATCTGCTTGGGGCCAAGGCCGATTCCGGGGAACCTGCCGTCGGAACCAAGGAAGAAGAAGACCTGCTGGCCCTGTGGAAGCGGATGAGTGGAGAAGAAAAGACATGATGGCGGACAGCCCCTGGTCCCAGGACGCCTTCCTGACCACCCTGGCCTTTGCCGCCGAACGGCACGGCGACCAGAAGACGCCAGCCGGATTTCCCTACGTCACCCACCTGACGTCGGTGGCCCAGGAGGTGATGGCCGCCCTGGCCGCGGAGCCCGGACGCAATGGCACACTGGCGGTGACGGCGGCCCTGCTCCATGACGTGATCGAGGATACCGCCACCAACCCCGAGATGGTGGCGGAGCGGTTCGGACCCGATGTTCTGGCTGCGGTCATGGCCTTGACCAAGAATGCCGATCTTCCCAAGGAACGTCGGATGCCCGACAGTTTGGAGCGCATCCGGGCTCAGCCGCCGGAAGTCTGGATGGTCAAGCTGGCCGATCGCATCGTCAATCTCGGCCCGCCGCCCGCCCACTGGACACGGGACAAGATGGCCGCCTACCGGGCCGAGGCGGAGACCATCCTGACCGCCCTCGGCGACGCCAGCCCGTTCCTTGCCCGCCGGTTGGCTCGGCGCATTGCCGAATACGGGCTCCATTTGGATGGCACCGGATTGGCCGATCTACCGCCCACGGCTAGGTGACACAATGAAACCTGGGTGACCTCGGTGGGCATGTCCAGTTTCGACGCCCTACCATCGTCTTTGGTGCCGCCGTCCAGCCTGGCAAATGCTTCAGGTCACCGCTATGAGAAATCCGCTAAGGAACGAAAGCAAGGATGTCCGCGTAATCGATGGGCGCCCGGGCCAGGCCAAGGCGCATTGCCGGCGTCTTTCCGTCCTTATCGCTCGGCCAGACATAGTTGTGGCACACCCTGACGATCTCGATGAGGCGCATCGTCTGGGCGGGGTCGTAGGCCGAGTAGGCTGACCAGACCCGCCCCGAACCGCTGGCCGTGTGGATCGGCCTCTCCAATAGCCTCGATCTCCGGCGCATCTGGTTGAACAGGCTGTCCACGCCGTGCAGGCTGGCCATGGCGTAGAGCGCGGCGGCGTGGTCGGGAGTAATGGCCGGTCGCTCGGTGAGCCAAGAGATCGCCTTCTCCGGTTCGCTCATGCTGGGGTATCGACCGCGATCTTGCCGCCAAGCAGTCGATCGCCCTGGCCAAGATGGCGAAAATCCTGAACATGCCGGTGGTGATCACCTCCAGCCAGGAAGATCACGCCCAAGGCCCCATTCTCCCCGGAATCGCCGAAATCCTGCCGGAAGCGCATGCGGCACGGGTCAAGCGTCCCGGCGTTGTCAACGCATGGGCCTATGCCGACTTCCGCAATGCGGTGCTAGCCGCCGGGCGCAAGAACCTGATCATGGCAGGCGTCACCACCGATGTTTGTCTTATCTTTCCGGCTATTGATGCCGCACTCGAAGGCTTTGCCGTACAGGCCGTGATGGATGCTTCGGGCTCGCCCAGCGATATTTCGGAAGAGTTCTCACGCCAGCGGATGCACGACGCAGGTGTCGTCCTGACCGCCACTAATACGCTGATGGCGGAAATTGCCCAGGACTGGTCCACGCCCGCCGGGCAGCAACTGATCACCCTGTTGTTCACCGATGTCTTCCCGGCCCTGGGTGCCGGCATCGTCTAGGTCAGAAATCAATCGCAGATCACGAATACGGAGCCCCCATCATGACCAAAGATCTCTTCCAGCCCCTGCGCTTGGGCGAACTTACCCTGCCGAGCCGCATCGCCATGGCCCCCATGACCCGCTCACGGGCCGATGACGACGGCGTGCAGCCCGAGATCGCCGCCACCTATTACGGCCAGCGCGCCGGGGCTGGCCTGATCATCTCCGAGGGCATCTACCCGTCGGCCATGGGCAAGGGCTATGTCCGTACTCCGGGCCTTCACACCGACGCCCAGGTGGCGGCCTGGAGCCGGGTCACCAAGGCGGTGCACGACAAGGGCGGGCGCATCTTCGCCCAGCTGATGCACACCGGCCGGGTCGCCGTTCCCGCCTTCCTGCCCGGTGGCGCGCTGCCGGTGGCGCCCTCGGCTATCCGCGCCGAGGGTCAGGCCTACACCGATCAGGGCATGGTGCCGATGGTCACGCCGCGCGCCCTGGAGACCTCGGAAATCGCCGGTGTGATCGCCGAATACCGAGACGCCACCCGCCGCGCTCTGGAGGCCGGCTTCGACGGCGTTGAACTGCACGCGGCATCGGGATACCTACCGGAACAGTTCCTGTCGTCCAAGAGCAATCAGCGCACCGATGTCTATGGCGGGTCCATCGCCAACCGCGTTCGCTTCGTGGTCGAGGTGCTGGAAGCCATGATCACGGTGGCGGGCTCTGGCCGCGTCGGCATCAAGATCTCGCCGGAGATGAACTTCAACGACGTAGCGGACGACACCCCGCAGGAGACTTACCGCTATCTGGTCGAGCGCATCGCGCCCCTGAACCTCGCCTATCTGCACGTGGCGCTGTTCGGCACACCCACCGATTATCATGGCCTGCTGCGTCCCCTGTTCAAGGGAGCCTATCTGGCTGGCGGCGGCTTTACCGGTGACACCGCCGAAGCCGCCCTGGCCCAGGGCCGCGCCGATGCCATCGTCTTTGGTGCCGCCTTCATCGCCAACCCCGATCTGCCCAAGCGGCTGGCGGAGGGGTTGCCCCTGGCCGAACCCGACAAGGCGACTTTCTACGCGCCGGGACCGCAGGGCTACATCGATTACCCACCGGCGGTGTGACGGAGTTGGAATGAAGATCGCCCGCGACGGTGGCGCGGATATCTAAATGAGGCGGCCGGCCAGGACATCCCCCTGGCCGGCCGAGTTTCGTCTTGGCAATTGCTCTGGTTGCCGCCGTGTCAGCCTCCTTCGGACACACGCACCCTACGAGTTCAGAGAATCCAATATGGTGGGCGTGGTGGCGGGTCCCCGGTCATGCACCAGCCATTGGAGCGTTTCCGCCGAGCCGTAGGCCGTGTCGGCGGCCAAGCGTTCCGGGTAGAGATCAAACCGTTCGTCGGCCCGCTCGATCATGGTCTTGGCCGCCGACACCTCGGCCTGCCGCACCGCCGTCGAGGCCTCGACATCGACGATGACCGCATGGTCGAGAACAATCAGGTAGTTGGTGGAGTAGGCAAAGAAGGCTTGCCCTCCATGGGCGGCGGTCCAGCGCGCAGCCGGGTCCGCCGGTGAGACAAACTTCGGCGTCACCTCACTGGCGGCACCGAAAGCGGCATCGTCGAGCACAGAAAGATATTCATCAATGGCGCGGCTGGTCGCTTCGGGCGGCAGCCCTCGTGAGCCTTCGACACCCTTCTGTCGGCTGGCGTCGGCCTTGATCAAGCTGGCATCGACCGCGAAAGCCTCGCCGCCGACCAGTCCCTCCTCCATGCAGCGCTGGACGCTTTGCTCGAAGAGATGACGCAACAGATCGCTGTCGCGGAAACGTCCGTGCCGGTTCTTCGAGAAGGTCGAATGGTCGGGCACCTGTCCTTCAAGGCCGAGCCGACAGAACCAACGATACGCCAGGTTGAGATGGACCTCCTCGCACAGCCGCCGCTCTGACCGAATGCCCTGGAAATAGCCGACGATCAACATCCGTACCATCAATTCTGGATCGATCGATGGCCGTCCCATCGAACTGTAAAACGGCTGGAGATGAGCCCGTAAACCCGAAAGGTCGACGAAGCGGTCAATCGACCGCAGCATATGATCGGCAGGGACATGTTGTTCCAGATTGAAGCTGTAGAACAGCGCCTCCTGCATCACCGTTCGCTCGCCCATCATAATGCATGATCAAGTAGTTTTACTCTACTCGATTGAATCATAGGCTCGCCTAACGGGCAAGGCCGAGTCTTTCAACAGAATCGACCCACATAAGACATTTGGTTTTTGCCCAACAGCTCCCCCGATCAGTGAACGTGTGGCAGGGCGGTGAGTTGTGTTGCACACGGCCCCACCGCCCGCATAACTCTGGATTAGGCGAGGATAAGTACGACGTCGATGTTACCGCGAGTGGCGTTGGAATAGGGGCAGACTTGGTGAGCCGCCTCCAACAGTTCCTGGGCGACTTGGCGGTCCATGCCCGGCAGGCTGATCACCAACTGCGC
The DNA here is from genome assembly GCF_058402745.1 of Paramagnetospirillum sp. Taxonomy (NCBI): domain Bacteria; kingdom Pseudomonadati; phylum Pseudomonadota; class Alphaproteobacteria; order Rhodospirillales; family Magnetospirillaceae; genus Paramagnetospirillum; species Paramagnetospirillum sp. The sequence continues at coordinate 229,856 of NZ_JBZVFI010000012.1, read as the reverse complement.
GGAGATGCCGAACCCTTGTGGAATGGGGCCGATGGACACGCTGGCGTCGATGGCAGCGTCGGCGGGCACGGTGATCTTCTTAACCCCTGCGACAAACTTGAGCGCTCCCATGAAGCAGGCAGAATATCCGGCGGCGAATAGTTGCTCGGGATTGGTGGCGTCACCGGCGCCGCCCATCGCCTTGGGGGGGCTCAGCTTGACGTTGAGCAGACCGTCATCGCTGACCGACCGGCCATCGCGGCCGCCGGTTGTGTGGGCCTTCGCGGTATAGAGAATCTTTTCCAACTTCGTCACCATGCTTAGTTCTCCTGAGCTGTGCGGTACAAGAGACGTCACCGACAAGATGACTCTTGCCCTGTAGAGGTATAGCAACGAGGGCAACCGAAAAGATTGTTACATTTTGTTTATATGCCTCCACACCAAAGTATGGCACCTCCTCAAGCGCAAGTGCTGCCTGAGCTATGGGCGGTAGCGGACATGGGGTGAAAAAATGCGGCTTCTGTCTTTGGCGCAGGTGCGGAAACTCTCCGTACTGATGCTTGCAACCGCAATTGGAATTCATGCAGAACCGGTAAAGGCAGACCGAATTTCTGATTTGGAAGATCAGGTTCGGGTGTTGCAGGAATCCCTATCCCGCATCCAGGTACAGCTGCAGGCAGAACGCGGCCAACCTGCCCCTCGCTCCCCGAATACAACAGTCTCCACCGCGACTTCGTCAGCCACCCAGTCCACCCATCCTACAAACACCGCCGCTCCGGCGTCCCCCGAAGCACAGGAGCAGCCAGCCTGGCCGAAAGGCTACATCCCGGTCCCTGGGACCAGCACCGCCGTCAAGTTTGGAGGAGCTATCCGTGCCGAGGTTTGGGATGACGTTCAATCGACCCAGGGAGGACGAACGGACGACGCCACCGCCATCCCGGCCCGCGGCACTGCGAAAGCAAACCGCAATGGCGCTCTGAACGGATCCATTTCGGGTTCGCGGTTTAATTTCGGGACGTTGAGCCACACCGAAATCGGTGACATGAAATCGTTCCTTGAATTCGATCTGGGGACAGATGCCTCGCCCACATTCAGGCTTCGTCATGCGTATATCGCCAATGCCGATTGGCTGGCCGGGCAGACCTGGTCAACTTTCATGGACATGGACAGCCTGCCGGACCTGCTATCGGCGGGGGGATCGGTCGGTTACAGCTGGCTGCGCCGTCCCCAGGTTCGATATTCCATTCAGACCGGCGATCGGGACAAATTGGACATGGCCGCCGAAGTGCCGACGTCCGACTATTCCGCCCCTTCGGCGATCAATACCGCTCCGGATCTTGTGCTCAAATACACGGCCGGGCAATCTTGGGGGCATTATGCGCTAGGCGGCATGGTCCGCTATCTGCGGTCAGACACCGGGACTGGCGACAAGGCCGACCAGATTGTCTGGGGCTTTCTCGGCGGCGTGAGTATCAAGACCTTCGGTGACGACATCCTGACCCTCCAGACAGTGAATGGAACCGGTGTGGGAGGAGCCCTCAACCAAGGGACCGGCCTTTCCGCGGCCGTGGTCAACAACTCATTCCGGACATTCGACGCCTTCGGTGGCTCCATGGCCTACAAGCATTATTGGAATCCGAAGCTGCGCTCGACCCTAGCGGTCGGCTATGACCAATTTGCCAACGCCAGCCGGAATATCGGCACCAATGGCTTGGGCATTCGCAGCCTGGCTTCGGTCCATGGCAATATCGTCTACAGCCCAATCGCCCCCTTGGATGTCGGCATCGAATATGGCTACGAGGCATTCACCGCCAGCCCAACCGGAACCGGAACCGCCTCGCGGGTGCTGGGCGTGGTGAAATACGGATACTGACGCCCATGCGCTCGCTCTCGTCCATCACCTGGCTTGTGGTCTTGCTGCTTTGCACGGCAGCGTGGTCGGCGGGGGCTGCCGAGTTGACCGATAGCGACCGCGCCTATGCGGCTTCGCTGGGAAAGGTGAGTTTTTGCGTTGATCCGGACTGGGAGCCATTCGAGATTATTTCACCGGCAGGGCAGCATCAAGGCATCGCTGCCGACCTACTTCGACTGGTGACCGGCCGGGCGGGGTTGAGCCTGGAGTTGGTGCCGACCACGGATTGGGATGAAAGCATCGCCACCTCCAAAGCCGGTCAGTGCACCTTGCTGAGTTTTCTCAACCAGACTCCGAAGCGGGACGAGTGGCTCTTGTTCACCGAACCCCTGTTCACCGACAGCAACGTCTTCATCACCCGCGAGGAACATCCTTTCATCATTGATCCGGCGATCCTGAGCGGGGAAAGTATCGCCCTGCCTAGCGGTACCTCGATGGAAGAACGCATCCGTCGGGACTATCCAAATCTGCGCGTAATCATCACTGACAGTGAAAAATCGGCCATCGATATGGTCTCGACGAGACAGGCATCGATGACTCTGCGCTCGCTGATTGTCGCGGCCTACACCATCCGGAAGGAAGGGCTGTTCAATCTGAAGATTGCCGGCCAGATGCCCAATTACTCAAACAATCTGCGAATCGGAGTCCTCCGCGACCAGCCGAGGCTGCGCGATATCCTGAACAAGGCCATCGCCACGATCACCCCCACCGAACGGGGCCAGATCATCAACCAGCACGTCGCAATTCAGGTCCAGACCGGCATTGACTATGCCCTGACCATCAAGATCGCACTGGGCCTGAGCGCCGTCCTGGCGGTGGTGGCCTACTGGGGATGGCGGATGCGCAAGCTGAGCCGGGAACTCGACAGGCTTTCACAGACCGACAACCTGACTAACCTGCCCAACCGGACCCGACTGAACCTGCAGTTTCCCATCGAATTGGCCCGGGCCCGCCGCCTAGGGCAGGGGCTGTCGCTGATCATGATCGACGTCGATCACTTCAAACGGATCAACGATGAATTCGGGCATCTGGTCGGAGACAAAGTCCTGATCGCCATGGCGGATCTCGTTCGCCGCTCGGTGCGTGCCATCGACCTGCCTGCCCGCTGGGGTGGCGAGGAACTTGTGGTACTGTGCCCGGATTCCCACCTGGATCAGGCCCTGATCCTTGCTGAACGTATCCGCCAGGCGGTGCGCGATCATGACTTCGACACTGGTCGGCGACAGACTGTCAGCATAGGTGTCGCTACCCTCGGACCATCTGACGATATCGACCAATTGCTGAACCGCGCGGATCAGGCCCTCTACATAGGCAAGAGCAGCGGTCGCGACCGGGTCTGCTCGGAAGCCGACCTGACAGACACCTGAGGCCGGTCCGTGATCCCTTGCAATCACGGCCGCCAGCCCTGTTAGGCCGCCGTCAATTGGCCAAGTGCTCGGCGAGGGTCCGGGTGGGCATGGGATGGATTGCGGTAGCGTGCGCCGTCAGCGACGGGCCTGGAGCGTGAACGGCCCAGGGCTTGCTTTGTGGGACGGGCATCCGTGGTGCATCCGACAGGACTGATGCCAGCGCGGATGCGGTCATGGGGCGATGGTAGAGATAGCCTTGAATTCGGTCACAGCCTATGCCACGCAGGAAGCGCTGTTCCTCTACCGTTTCAACGCCTTCGGCGACCGATGCCACATCGATAGTCCGCGTCAAATCCACGATGGTCTTGCAGATGGCGGCATGCTTGGGAGAAAGCTGGGATTTGCGGATGAACTCGCGGTCTATCTTCAGCACGTCGATGGGCATCTCCGCCAGATGCGTGAAGGAAGAATATCCCGTCCCAAAATCGTCCAGATAGATTTTAACTCCTCGACCGCGAAGGCGGTCCAAAGTTTGAAGGGCATGGGGCGTCGCACCCAGAAAGGCAGTTTCCGTCACCTCTATGTTCAATGCGAAGGAGCGAGGCACCAACAGCAGCGTGATCAGGTCGTCGTCGCCTATATCGGCCAAGGACAGATTGACCGTCACGGGAAGACTGAGCCTATGCTCTCGATAATCGACCTCCACCATCCTGACAATGGCGCGACTGAGATAGGCCTGTAGCCCATGCTCCTCAACCTCAACCAGAAATCGGGCCGGGGCCATGGGCTTGTTTTCGTTATCCAGGACGCGCAGCAACGCCTCGCACGATACGACCTCGCCCGAATCCATGTCCAGTATGGGCTGGTACGCCATGACCAACCGCCCACGATCAATGTCTTTGCGGATAAGGGCCGCTGAGGCTTCCCGAATCACCTTCTGACGTCTGCGGCTCGCCGTCAATCAGCTCGCGGATCCGCGCGTCGTAACGGGCACGACTAATGACGCCGACTTTCATGCCGAAATTACGCAGCAGCCCCCGGATGCTGTTCTCGACGTCCAGAATCCGCGCCTGGAGAAAGCGCCGACCGTTGAGCAACGTCCTGATCTGCTGGCTCGCCAGGGTCTTCACATGCACGGGCCGATAAAGGCCGACACCCACGGCGCCTATACCGATACGCTGACCGGCATGGGCGGCGCGGTGGGCAGCGATTTCGCCGACACCATCATTGGCGGCACGGGGGCGGAATACCTGGATGGCGGCTTCGGAGCCAATACCGTCACCGGCGGTTCTGGGGTGGACACCTTCGTTCTGCATTCCTCAACCAGCGCAACCGCCACCCAGAGCATTACCGATTTCGCCGGTGATCAGTTTTCGCTGTCCGACCGCGAGTTCGGACTGGGCAGCAGCGGCACCCTGGCGGCTGCCAACTATGCCGAAGGCACGGCCACCGTCTCGGGGTCGGCCCAGGATTTTGGCAATGTCAACGCGGGCATCGTGGCCATCCAGAACGGCGCCAACGTGGAATTATGGCACACCACCAACATGGATGCGGCTACGTCCAGCAATTCCCATCTGGTCGGCACGCTGGAGAACATCAATACAAGCGCCCTGGATAATACCAATTTTCATTTAGCCATCTGACCGAATAGGGCATCACCGCATCGAAATCAGGTCATGAACGGTCAGATCACCGTTCGACAGCATTATCCGCTTTACATGTTCAACACTAAAAAGACGAGCATCAGGCTTTGCCCCCCCCCTAGCCGGACAATCCTGATTGGAGAAATGAGTGACCGTTCGTGGCGGATATTGTTGAAAAAAACTCAGCAAAACCAAAAATATTTAAACAACATTGCGGGTTGGGATCGCAAATATATATTTTTGCGAATGACGATATGTAATTTTGAATATAACAATATTTTGCCTGACTTCGTTTTTCTCAATGCAATCGGACGCCTCCGGAAACTGGCGGTTCTGACGGTTTTGTGATTCGATTCTCCCTGGGATCACCGGGAGGTCGAGATGAAGGGGCAAGCCGGTTTCTGGGATTTCGAGCACAGCCTTGAGGCTCTGTCGGCGGAAGGCGATCCGCTGGAGCAACTGGAGCGGACGGTTCGCTTCGAGCAATTTCGCCCGGCGCTGACCAAGGCGGTTCGGCGCTCCGATCCGTCGAAGGGCGGCCGGCCCGGGTTCGACGTGGTGCTAAAATTCAAGATGCTGGTCCTGCAAGGGCTGTATGGCCTGTCGTTGCAGCAGACGGCGTTTCAGGTGCGGGATCGCCTGACCTGGCTGCGGTTCTGCGGCCTGCGCCCCGGAGACGCGGTGCCCGACGCCAACACGCTGTGGGATTTCCGCGAGGCGCTGATCAAGACCAAGGCGCTGGACCGGCTGTTCAACACGCTCGACCAGGCGATTTCCGCTGCCGGCTATTTGGCCATGGGCGGCCAGATCATCGACGCCACCCTGGTAGCGGCGCCCAAGCAGCGCAACAGCGATGGCGAGAAGGAGGCGATCAAGGCCGGTCAGATCCCCGAGGCGTGGACGGACAAGCCGGCCAAGCTGCGGCAAAAGGATCGAGATGCCCGCTGGACGGTGAAATTCGCCAAGGCTAAGCCGACGGCGGATGGCAAGCCGCAGATCGACATCGCCATTCCGGTCTTCGGCTACAAGAGCCATATCTCCATCGACCGCCTGCACGGCATCATCCGCCGCTGCATTGTGACCGACGCGGCGGCGGCGGACGGTGCCCGACTGCGGGAGGGGCTGATCGATCCGAACAATACCGCCTCACCGGTGTGGGCCGATACCGCCTACCGCTCCCAGGCCAACGACGATTTCCTGGCCGACCATGGCCGCGTCAGCCACATCCACCGCAAGAAGCCGAGAGGCAAACCAATGGCCAAGGCCACGGCGAGAGCCAATGCGGTCAAATCCAAAATCCGCGCCCGCGTCGAGCACGTCTTTGCCGAGCAGAAGGACCGCATGGGGCTTTTCATCCGAACCATCGGCAAGGCCAGGGCCGAGGCGACGATCACCCTGGTCAATATTGCCTACAATATGAAACGGTGGTGCTGGCTGGAGAAAACGGCCGCCGCATGACCCCAAGGAAGGGGAATGCCGAGGCAATTCAACCTCAGAATTGGACCAAAAGTTCCTCTTCAGATCACGGCCAGGCCGGAACGCGCCCACGCCGACCGTCTCTGAACGTCAGAAATCGAGTTTCCGGAGGCGTCCAATCGGTGCAAATTCGCCGCGCCATCGGACACACGCACCCTACGAGTTCAGAGAATCCAATATGGTGGGCGTGGTGGTGATCTGGACCTGCGGTCTGGTGTGGTGTCACCTCCCAGATGCAGCTGCATTCTGTAGGCAAAGCTTCCCCTTCCGCTTGCCCGGTAAGACGATGCTTTAGTTATTGGAATCTAAAATCTGATCCCAAAAACACGTCTTGCAACTTGCCAATATCGGATTCTGACAAGTCCCAGTTTACCTATTAAGTCCGCGTATAGCTTAGGTGCCTTTGATCTGCTATCTCTTTAAAAGATAACCCTGAGCGCCAATCTCAGTCCCGGTTCCACACTATGGCAGTGGAGGCCACTATTTCTCACCGTACACTTTGCCTAAGTTTTCCCTCAGATCGATAAAAACCATTCGGGGGATCGGAAGCTCTGTTTTTCACAGGTGAAGTTCTCCCGCAGACCATTCTGATTATTATAAACGTCCAGAATCACGACGCCTTGTTATTGATTTGCCATCGCAGGCTAGGTGAGAATAAACAACATACCACCTTATTTTGCTTTATCGATTCGGGCGACCATAACGTCATTAACCCTTCGACTTGCTGCGAACTCAACAAATCCGTCATCACGGATCGACATGGAACAGTTCGCAAACCCACCGTGTCTTTTGTATTTATACAAAATACCAAATACCCTCGCAAATAACAATTTATGTGATTTCCAGACCAGACGAATTGCTCATATTCATGTGTCTTTGTAGTGCTGTGTATTTGTTGATAGCCGACAGCATGATTAACGTCCAAGAGCAATACCTGACCTTCCATGGCGGACTGCGCCACCAGTAATCAATCTCAGGCGCGGCTGTTTTACATCATATCTGGCGTCGCTGAATTGATAAATACTGAAAAGTGCCGCCCAATGGAATGGTGAGGAGGCGCGACTACTTTTGTATACATGATGAAATGAATTAATGAAAAAGGTGCGGGGCGGGCATATCGTCAGGTCATGCCCAATTGCACAAGGAGACAATCATGGGTGTTACAAATGTAGTTGGAAACTATATGGCAAAGCTGTGTTCTGCTAATTACGCAATGGCGACGCTTGATCCAGAGCTATTTTCATTGGCGTCTCCGCCAGTCTTTGACGGGCTTGATGTTATTATTATAAGGCTTAGCAATGATGCTGCGGCCGAATTGCTTCGGTCGGCCCGTCGCCGCGGCGATGTCATCCGGCGAGCGAGCACTGGTCAGCGGTGGATGGGCGCCGTTGAGGATGTCTGTCTGATCACCGCTAATCCAGGGCGTAGAAGTGAATTGGCTGCGATTGGGAAGACAATTTCTGACAATATAATAAATCTATAGGGTGGCAAAAATGAATGACTATGTGAGTGTGCGAAATATAAGTCATTATGAAGTGGGGCGTGTGCAGAAGAATTGCGGGTGTTTTATTAAAGATCTTGGTCGCATATTTATGCATGACATGATTAATATGCAAGCTAGCGGAAGAGTGCTTCTGGCAATCCCACTGTATGAGGATGGGAGCGATAATTATCACCTTGTTTGCAATTTAATTATAAAGTTAAAAATATACGTCGGAATTGCGCACGTTGAAAAATGGAAAATATTACGCCATTTATCAGGTCGCTTTGGTGTCGCGCCTACTTATTACAAAGTATGTTGCGATTTTTGGCTTTTGTCGTTTGATTCGAAACGTGATGCTGTACGATTCCGCCTAAAATACCCCGAGAGCGACTTAGAGCCATTCAAGCCGCATGGCATCATAGACCGCGCTAAGATGCGCAGCCGTGTTCAAAATGCCGGAAGGGTCCGGCGTGGCCCAATTTATTCCGTTGAGGAGCAAGCGAGGCGTGACGTTGCAGACGGTGGACTGCGATTGGTTATGCTGGGAATACGGGGTGAAGTTAAAAAATGGGCGACCGTGAATCGGCGCCATCATACGTTAGACTTACGACGGGCTGTAAGAGATTACATTGAGACAAAAAATACGGAGTTGATCATAGCGGAGTTAGCATGTTTTGCTAAGATGGGGCATAATATTGATAATATAGTACAAATATTGATAGATGCAGGGATCAATGTCGCCGATCCTCTTCGGAGGAAGATAGACGATGACAAAGTTAGTGCAAAAAAATCTCAGACGCTTATGGATATGATAAGGCAGGCGGTCGCAACGTCGTTATGACGCGTTAATTTGCTTGGCATCTCAGGGAGAAATGTAGTGGTTGATCAAAAGATGTCTCTTGCTGCTCGGATTGCAGCTGCCTATTTGCGAAATCACGAGATCCCCATCACCGATCTCCCTGAGCTCATCAAGGCTACCTACGCAGCCTTGGCCGGTACCGATGCTCCGCCCTCAGTTGATGCGGATCGTCCCATCCCGGCGGTGCCGATCAAAAAGTCGATAACGCCCGATGCCGTCACCTGCTTGGAATGCGGGAAGAAGCAAATGATGCTAAGGCGCCATCTGTTGACATCGCATGGCCTGTCGGTCGATGCGTATCGATCCAAATGGGCTTTGCCTGCCGATTATCCCATGGCCGCCCCCAACTATTCGCAAAAGCGCTCGGAGATGGCCATCCAGATCGGCCTTGGGCGGAAACCCAAGGCTGCAGCGGCAGAGGCCTCCTCTGATACGGCGGGGGCAGAGAAGGCACCCCACACTTATCCTGCGTCGAGATGGGCCAAGCCAACGGGCTGATTACCCAACGATGCTCAAGTCCATCTGAACCCCGCGTACCAGCACCTCGGGGGCAACAGAGCCACGCTTGCCTGGCACCAGCCTGACTAGGCCGTATTGGCTCATGGTTTTAAGGGTTCTGGAGAGATTGCTGGCCTTACGGCCGCTCATCACCTCCAACTCGGCCAGCGATGCCGGGTGTTGTTCATCAATGATCCGCAACAGCCTGCGATTTGGCTCCGAAAGCACCTTCGCCAACGACTCAAGGGACGTGAACCAAATCTTCGGTTCATCAGGCAGGCGCCGACGTTCACCGCGAGCGATCTGCAAGGCGCGCTCACGAAGCTCATTGTGGGTGGCGATGCCGACCTTGGTCTTTTCAGCCATCGTGTTGCTCCTTCAGGATGCGCTCGATCTCATCAAAGAAATCGGCAATCAGCTTCTCGGCTGTCACAAACTGGTAGGGCCGACCCTCATCGGATTCGTCGCGGTGCCAATGGTCGAAGGCGGTCTGGCGTTCGACAAACTTGCCGCCACGATGCCCAACGCCATGGGCATTGTCGTATCCCATCAACCGGCGGCCATCGCGGGAATGGAAGGTCAGCGAATACGAAACGCCGTGGGGTTTTTCAGCCGTAGCTTCGATCGCCTTGGCCTTGAATCGGGCGACATAACCGTCATCGTAGATGATCTCTTCACCATCAAGATCCAGCAGATATGTGAGGGTCTGATCAGCATGTGGCATGCCTACGTTCATATCAGTTAGTGATATGGGTTGGCAAGTTCAGGGCTGAGAGGGAGTGACAATGGAAGGCCAATTTGGCGATAGAGTGTTTTTGCCGACTCATTTAAAAGTTAGGTATGGAGGCGTAGTCCAGCTACTTATCGGATTTCTTTTCTGAACTCATTTGGCGAAGGCGCTCCCGTCGTTCTCGTTCCTGCCGACGTGCTCGGACTCCCAGTGCGTGGTTGTATGTCTTGTCCAGCATGGCAATGCTGGTGCCTGCCCAGGTCGCGATTACGCCAGGGTTCAGATCGCTCGTTTCAATTTCTTCCGTAATGGTTGTGTGGCGGATGCTTGTTAGGTCGAAATCATGGCCGTACACATTGTGCGTCAGTTTTGCGGAATCCAAAAGGCTATCAAAGCTTTTGGCGAATGAGCCAATCGCACTGCCATCCCTGTGCATCCATAAGGGGTCATTGGCAGTGGGCTTTCTGCCAAATTGGGCCTCGTAATACGCGGGCAACGTCTTCAGCAGGATTGTCGATATTTCCTGCCGCATGTGATCGATAGGTTCCACCGTGCGCGGCTTGACCAGTGACTTCACGGCGTTGACGTGGAGCTTCACATAAATTTCCTCACCATCAGGGCCGACGTCGGGGAGGAGGGAGGAAAATTTCAATTGGTATCCCTCGGCCACACGTAAACCGTATGCCCGGAGGGTAAGGCAGCACCACCAGCAAAGTTGGCGATGGCGCCGATTATCTCCTACCAGCTTTGGAGGGTTAAGCCAGTTGGGAATAACCTCCAACAAATGCATCCAGTCAGTCTGGGTGAAGTGCGGAGTAGGACTGGACGCTGATGAAGGCGTGTCCGTGGTCGTGGGGGCATGGTCGGGGATCGATGTCACATGTCGCTGCCTACGAGCAAATTTGAAGACCGCCCGCAGATAGGACCATTCTTTGCTCTTTGTTGTGCCCGCAGGAATCGTTTTTTCCTTGGCGGTTATCCGCCGAACAAATGGCTCGCCATTACGCAACGACTCTATGGCATCGATTTGGGCACCTTGGCCACTGACCCAATAGGTGTCTCGCCAGCGTTGCCAAACAGCCAGATCGACCGTATCGATCTCATCAATTGGCTTCTTCTGGAACAGATCGTATCGGGCGACATACCGCGTGATAAAACTGCGGTGATGCTCATATTTCGTCCAACTGACCTGCCCGCGACCTTGCAACTCCAGCAAGTCGTCAAGGTAATCCTCGGCGGCCTCGGCCAGGGTTGGAGTCCGGCGCGAGTTCAGGCGTTTGCCTTTCCCAACCTGCTCGCGATAGCGATAGAGGATGCGCTTGCCAAATTCGATGATCTCTTCAGGCGGGCCGTTTCGCTTGACCGTTTCAAAATCGAATTCCCTACCTGCCGTCGCGAGATGCATAGGGCTATATCGGAATTCGGCGGCGACTAGTCCCTCTTTACGCGGCTGACCTAAGATCTGGAGGCGAAAGTAGAACCGCCCCTTGGAGCGCGACGACGGGCGCTGGAAGAGGATGAGTTGGCCGGTTTCGTCGTGCCATTCAGTTTCATAAGCGGGCATGGGGGCGGGCTCGGACATGGTAGGTGGGGGGCAACTTGCCCCAAACTTGCCCCAAAATCTTAGTCGCAGTGTCCGTGACTCGCAAGTTTTTGAGAACAAAGAGAAAATAGAAGCTAATTGCATCAGCGGCCGTTTGGGGCAAGTTGTTATATTTCAATGCATTAGCTTGCGGCGGCATCTGCTGAAAATCGCAGTGTCGGTGGTTCGATTCCGCCCCTGGGCACCATTTAAGGCCCTGAAACCGAACAGGTTTCAGGGCCTTGCCATTTCAAACGGCATCCAAAATCCTTCTTCCAGGTAACGCCCCAGGTAACACGGTTTGGCGCGTGGTATTTGGTTCGCTGTGCGGCCTTGCTGCACTTCGTTTAGGGGTATGGTAGGGTCTGCGTACCAGTATGCCCCGGAAAGGCCATGCATCACCTCATCGAACAGCACCGCACCGAGATCGCCGCAACGTGCCGCCGTTATGGCGTGCGGCGGCTGGAGGTGTTCGGCTCGGCCGCGCGCGGCGAGGATTTCGATCCGGCGCAAAGCGATGCGGATTTCCTGGTGGCGTTCGACCCGGCGGTGTCCGGTCTATCGCCGCTGGAGCAATATTTCGGCCTCGCCGGGGCGTTGGAACACCTGCTGGGGCGGCCGGTCGATCTGGTCGAGGCTGGAGCGCTGCGCAATCCATTCGTGCTGGCCTCCGTCAACCAGACGCGCGAGGTGGTTTATGCGTCGTGACGCACGGGCCTATCTGTGGGATATCCAGCAGGCGGCCGAAGCGATCATCCGTTTTCTGGACGGGCTCGACGCCACGACCTTTGCCGAGAACGAATTGGTTTACTCGGCGGTCGAGCGGAAGTTCGAGATTATCGGCGAAGCCTTGGGCCAGTTGGCGAAGGCCGATCCCGATTTGGCCCAGCGTATCCCCGACATGCGCGACATCATTGCCTTCCGTAATGTGCTGATCCACGGCTATGCCGGTATCGAACATCGCCGCGTATGGGATATTGCCCAAAGCTCACTGCCGGGGCTGCGAACGGTCGTTGCCGAACTGCTTGAAGAGCTTGGGCAATAATGCACCGTATATAGGGCATTCCCCGGGCACCATTCTAAGCCCCTGAAAGGTAACGCCGTTCGGGGGCTTTCCATTTTGGATTGCCGGGATGTCGCCTCAGTCCACGAAGACCGGGGCGAAGCCGCCGCCCGGGGTGCGGAAGTTGGTGGTCTGGCCCTGGTACAGGCGGGCGGCCAGCTGGACGATGCGGCCTTGCCAGGCATTGGCCCGGATGTCCACCTTGAGGTCGTCTCCGGCGTGGTCGAGGCGCAGGCGCGTCGGCGGCACGTAATGCTGGGCCACGTAGGGCGAGGCCAGGACCAGCGGCCAGGTGGAGCGTGACAGCTTCTCGCCGCGATAGACCGCCTTGCCGGCGTGGCCCTTGGCCGGCTTGAAGAACCAGCGCCTGCGCCCGGCCCACAGCTCCTCGGCGTTGGCGGCGGTGACCGGCACCGTGGGCGGCACCACCCGGGCCACGCTGGCGGCGATGTCGGCGCGCACGCCGATGGAGCGCAGCGCCTGCTCGTCGGACAGCAGCGCCATCACCCGCTTGTCGGAATAGAGGAAATGGGCACGCGGATCGGGGGTAACCACGGTCCGGCCCTCCCGCCAGGCCTCGGCCAGTGCCGCATGGGCCGCCGAATCCAGGCTGAAATCCACCAGCCGGTTATAGACCATGTCCACCGTATCGGCGCGGAACCGGCCGGGATCGATGATTTCAGCCTGATAGCCGGCCCGCTGGAACAGGGCGCGGTAGAGCTGGAACTCGGGCTCCAGGTACTGGCTGGGCGGGTCGTCGTCGATGATCGCCACCCGGCGGAGCGGAGCGTCGCCGCGCTGGCGTTCCCATTCGTCGCGGAAGGCGTCCAGCGCCATCGCCTCCACCTCGGGGGGCTCGCCCAGCTCGGGCCGGCGGGCGGCCAGGGCGCGGGCCTGCGCCGCCACCGCCAGCATGCCGCCGGGATTGGTGTTGATCTCGATCAGGCGCGGCCCGTCGGGGGTCAGGTGGAAGTCGAAGCCCAGCATCCAGCCGCCCAGGCCATGGTCGGGCAGGCCCTCGCCCCGGGCGATCTCCAGCGCCGCCCCGACCAGGACGGGATCGGCGAAGGCGGCGTCGAGGGCGTGGACCGCCCGCTCGATCCGCTCGACTTCGTGACGGGGAAGCAGGACGGCACAAGGCGACAGCAGGCCCTGGCGTCGCCGCAGGCCCACGCCGATGGCCGGGTCCGGCGATTGGGCGTCGATGGCCGCCCACATCTCGTCTTCGGGAACGGAAAGCGCCCTCACTTGATCTTGCCCGCGTCGAGCCCCTTCAGGAGTTCGGCGTTCACCTGCTCGAAGAGCACGATGCGCTTGCCCTTGTGATCGGCCATGAACTCGTCGGCGTCCTGCCTGGTGGCCAACGGCACCAGCTCATGGCCCATGGGGCCCAGCACGTCGGAGCCCACCACGAAGAACGCGCCGCGTGCGTCGATGGTCCGGACCCCATAATAATCGGTGACCGCGACGATGGCGATGTCGGCGGCCGTATGGCCGGGATCGAAGCGGCCCACGTCCCGCAGGAACTTGAACAGGTCCTTGGCGCCGTCGAAGTAGTGGGCGTGGCCGTCCTTGAACACCGCCGCCGCCACCCATTCCGGATACTTGGCGACGAACATGCCGCAGACCGGGCAGACGGAATTGGGTCCGGGCGGCGCCACCACCACCTCGCCCGCCTGGGCGCGGGCGGACAGCAGGAAAAGGGTCAGCAGCAGGGCGGTGAAAAATCGCATCGCGCGTCCTTATGAGTTCTTGGCGTCATTCCGAGCATGGCGAGGACTCCCCGCCTGCCCGCATGGTTCGGCACCGGCAGGGCAGACGGGGATCCCTCGCCACGGCTCGGGATGACGTTATCGGCCGGTCAGCCCTTATGCATCTGATGATCGCCCATCATCATCTTCCTGCGGCGTTCCTCCCGCTTCATGCGGATCATCATGGTGTCCTCGGCCATGCCCATATAGGCGAGCATCAGGGCCTTGTCGAAGTCGACCACCTCGCCGCTGCCCTTGGCGGCCTCGGCCGCCACCTTGGAGGCGAACGAGGTCTTGGGCTTCTTGGTCATGACGCCGCGATGGTCGCCGCCGATGACGTAGGACGCCGCCTCGGCGTTGGTCAGCGGCTTGATCGCCTCGCCCGAGCCGTTGTCAGGGGCGTAGATGGCCTTGGGCATCCGGTCCAGGTTGACCGACAGCGACACGGCGGCGCAGTGGATGGAACAGGTGCCGTCCACCAGATCGTCCGAGTAGTGAATCAGATGGCGGCTGAAATGGTACTCCTTGCGGTCCATGCCGCAATAGGGGCACTTCGGGTACTTGGCCAGTTCGTCCACCAGGGGAGTGGGGTCCTTGGGCTTCTTGGGGACGAACTGCAGAGGCGTGCCGTCGCCCTCGGCGGCGGAAACGGGAGCGGCGACCGTGGCGGCAACACTGAGGGCGGTGCCGGCCGCCAGGAACTTACGACGATTCATGTTGTTCTCCTCTCCAAGACAACTCACCAGTTTGCAAGGTTCCGCATCACCGCGAAGAAGCGCAGCCCCTGCATCAGGGTGGCCACGCCGAGCGCGATGACCACCATGGCCGCGCTCTTCAGCAGCCATCCGCGTGCCCGCGCCCCCAGGCGCGCCAGCACGAAGCTCACGAACAGCATGGAGGGCAGGGTGCCGAGGCCAAAGGCCAGCATCAGCCCGCCGCCCTGCCAGATTTCCGGCGCCGTGCTGGCCTTGACCGCCACGGCCAGGGTCAGGGCGCAGGGCATCAGCCCGTTCATCAATCCGGCCAGGGCGGCGCCCTTGGCGGCCCCCTTCGAGGCGGCGGCGAAGTAGTAGCGGCCGAAGGCGGCCATGGGCACGCCGATCAGCGGCAGCCGTCGGGGCAGCCAGCCCAGGATGTCGAGCCCCAGCAGGATCACCACCAGCCCGGCGACGATCTGCAGGATGCCCTGGACCTTGCCGACGATGCCGGTGGACACCAAGGCAAGGCCGAGCGCGGCGGCGATCAGGCCGACCAGCACGTAGACCGAGACCCGCGCCCCGTGATAGGCCAGGGCCGGCACCATTCCCCGGCCCGTCTCGCCCATGCGCACGAAGCAGGCCGACACCAGCGAGCCGCACATGCCGACGCAATGGCCGCTGCCCAGGATGCCGGCCATGAAGGCCAGGGTGTAGTCGATCTCGCCCGCCACCTATCTGTCCTTCTGCAGCCGGAGCGAGTTGGTCACCACCGACACCGAGGACAGCGCCATGGCGCTTGATGCCACCATGGGGCTGAGTTCGCCCAAGGCCGCGCCGGGAATGGCGATGGTGTTGTAGCCCATGGCCCACACCAGATTCTGGCGGATGATGCGCATGGTCTTGCGGGAAAGCTCGATCATCTCGGCCACCTTGGCGATGTCGCCGCCCACCAGGGTGACGGGGGCCGCCTCGATGGCCACGTCGGTGCCGGTGCCGATGGCGAAGCCCACGTCGGCCGCCGCCAGGGCGGGGGCGTCGTTGATGCCGTCGCCGATCATGCCCACCGATTCGCCGGCGGCGCGCAGCTCGGCGACGATCTCCTGTTTCCGGGCAGGCGAGGCCTGGGCCACCACCTCGGGAATGCCCACCTCGGCGGCGATGGCCTGGGCGGCGCCCTCCACGTCGCCGGTCACCATGATGGTGCGGATTCCCAAGTCGTGCAGGCGGGCGATGGCCGCCGCCGAGGTGGGGCGCGGCCGGTCGGAAATGGCGAACAGGCCGGCGAAGCGCCCGTCGATGGCGGCCAGCACCGGGGTCTGCCCGGCCAGGTCCGGCAGCGGGGCGGCGATTCCCCGCTCGGCCAGGAAGGCGTGGCTGCCCACCAGCACGGCTTGTCCGCCCACCTTGGCGGTGATGCCCTTGCCGATCGCGGCGCAGACCTCGTCGGCGCGGAGCGGCTCGACACCCAGCGAGCGGGCGTGGTCGATGACGGCGCGGCCCAGATGATGCTCGGAGCCCATTTCGGCCCCGGCCACCAGGGCCAGCACCCGCCCCCGCTCGAAGCCCGGGGCGATGTCCAGGCGCGACACCACCGGGCGGCCCTCGGTGACCGTGCCGGTCTTGTCGAACACCAATACGGTCAGGCCCGAGGCGGTTTCCAGCGCCTCGCCGTTGCGGATGTAGATGCCGCGCCGCGCCGCCTGTCCGGTGGCGGCCATGATGGCGGTGGGAGTGGCGAGGCCCAGGGCGCAAGGGCACGCGATCAGCAGCACCGAGACGGCGTTGCCCAGCGCGGTGGACAGCCTCGCCCCCTGGGCAAGCCAGGTGGCGAAGGTCACGCCGGCCACCGCCACCACGCCCGGCACGAAGACCGAGGAGACGCGGTCGGCCATGCGCTGTACCGGCAGCTTGGTGGCCTGGGCGTGATCGACCATGCGGACGATGCCGGCCAGCACGGTGTCCTGGCCCACGGCCCTGGCAGTCATGCGGAAACTGCCCGCGCCGTTGATGCAGCCGCCGATCACCGGATCGCCCGGCCCCTTGACCACCGGCATGCTTTCGCCGGTGACCATGGATTCGTCGATGGTGGTGCGGCCGCCCAGCACCTCGCCGTCCACCGGCACGCGCTCGCCGGGGCGCACCACCAGCACGTCGCCGACCACCAGATCGTCGACGGGGACCACCACCTCGACTTCGCCCCGCACCAGAGTGGCGGTGGGCGGCTGCAGGTCGAGCAGACGGCGGATGGCGTCGCCGGCCTTGCCCTTGGCGCGCTCCTCCAGCCAGCGGCCCAGCAGCACGAAGGAGACGATGCCCGCCGCCGCCTCGAAATAGAGGTGGTGGCGCCCGGCCAGCAGCGAGGCCACCGAATGGCCATAGGCCGCGCCGGCCCCCAGCGCGATCAGGGTGTCCATGTTGGCGGCGCGGTTCTTCGCCAGCTTGGCGGCGCGGGTGAAGAACGGCCGCCCCGCCCCCAGCACCACCGGGGTGGTCAACGCGAATTCCACCACGTGCCAGAACCGCGAACGCGGCATGGCCATGCCGATGGCCATCACCGGCAGGCTGAGAAGACAGGACACCATGGCGCGGCGCCGCGCCTCGCGCACATGCCGGCGTTCGCGCTCGACGATCATCTTGCGCTGGCTGAGCGTGTCCATGGGCCGGGCCTGATAGCCCAGCGCCCCGATGCGGGCCTCCAGCGCCGGCCGGTCGAGGGTGCCCACCACCGTGGCGGTGCCGGTGGCGTAATTGACGCTGGCCGAGCGGACCATTGGGTCGCGGTTGAGGCTCATCTGGATCAGGGCGGCGCACGAGGCGCAGGTCATGCCCTCCACCGCCACGCTGACCTCGCCCGCCGCCCCTTCGGCGCAGTCCACCGGCGGCGGCGCCTGTTTGGGGGCGCGGGCCACGTTGCCCGCCACGGTGTCGAGCAGTCGCAGCAGGTTGTCGGCCGGCATCAGCCTGGGGTCGAACCGCACCGCCAGCGAGGCGATGGCCGGCACCACCCGCACGTCCTTGATGGCGGCGTGCTTCCGGAGCAGGATGTCCAGCAGGCACAGGCGCTCGTCCTCGCCCTTCAGCGCCGGGACCAGGACGCGGACCCGGCGCCGCAACTGGTGGACGACCTGGATGGCTTCCATCACGTCTTCACCTTGGGCACCGCCCCCTTGCGATAGCGGACCAGCAGGAAGGTGAGGTAGATCACCGTCATCCACTGGTAGCGGAAGGCCCAGGGCCGGGGCAGCCACTGGCCGATGATGCGGTCCCAGTGGCTCCGGATCAGGTAGAAGGCCACCAGGTCGTTGAGGAAATGGATGATCCATTCCTGCAGATCGACCCCGCCGGGAATGGGCTTGCCGGTCTTGATGGCGACGATCTGGCGCACCACGTCCGCCTTGGCCTTGAGATCGTCGTAGCGCTGGCGAACGGCGCGGACCGGGGCCGCCGCCTTCAGCCGGTCGAGCCAGGAGGGCTCCACCGGTTCCTCGCCGGGGGCGGGCGGCTCCCGGTCCAGGTCCACCGCCTCGGCCACCAGCCCGGCCAGCAGCCGGGCGATGTCCGAGAGCGTGCAGACATCCTCGAACCAGCGGATGGACAGCTTGCCCGCACCGGTGAAGACATGGACGCGGTAGACGCCGTCCATGGCCTCCAGCCCGCCGGTCAGCACCGCCGCCGCTTCTGGCGTCCGCAGTGGTTCCGGCAGGTCGAAGCGTACATGGCCGGTCGAGCGGTGACGGATGGTCATCGCCTGCCACAGCACCCTGGCGCGGGCCTCACGGGCGGCCCGGGCCGCCTTCCCCCTTCCACCGATCATGCCATTCCTCCGATCACGGCGAAGACTCCCCCCGCTATTCCTTGGCCTTGGCTTCCTCGGCCTCGCGGGATTCCTCGACCAGATCGGCCAGGTTCTCCTTGGCGTTCAGAACCATGTCCTTGCCCATGTCGCTGGCCTTGGCCATTGCGGCGGTGATCTCCTTCCTGTACTTGAAGCCGAGATAGCCGATGGCGATTCCCGCCCCCAGCATCACCACCGGATGACCCAAAAGACGTCCGAACAGGCTCTTGCCCGCCACATATCCAACAGCCATGACGGCCCCCTTTCCCAGTTCATGTCCAAGATGGTTGGTTTCGTTGTTCATCATTGCTTGTCCCCTTTGTCTTTCACGGCATCCGGGTTCAGCATCACCCAGATGCCCCGGCAGCCTTCACAGCAGAACGCTTTGTCCTCTTCCCCGGCCTTCAAGTGTATGCCGTCCTTGGGCACCGGCAGCCCGCAAAGGTCGCAGGTCTCCGCCTCGCTCATAGAAGCTCCTCCACCTTGCGGCGGAAGGTGGCCTCGTCGGTCTCGCCCAGGATGCGGCCCTTGATCTTGCCGTCGCGGCCCACGAACAGGGTCATGGGCAGGCCGGTGACGCCGTACTGGCGGGTGGTCTTGGAGCCGGGGTCGAGCAGCACCGGATAGGCGATTCCCAGCTTGGCGATGAAGTCGGCAATGTCGGCCTTCTCCTGGCCGGCATTGACGGCCAGCACCTCCAATCCCTTGTCGCGGGACTGGCTCCAGACGGCCTGGATCATCTTCATCTCGTCCTTGCAGAACGGGCACCAGGTGGCCCAGAAGCGCAGGACCACCACCTTGCCGGCCAATTGGGCGGGATAATCTACCGTGCCGCCGTCCAGGGCGGACAGCTTGAAGGCCGGCGGCGCCTCGCCCACGTGGGGGGCCTTGGCCCCGCCCTCGCCGCAGGCGGACAGCAGCAGGAGGACGGCCAGAAGACGGAATACTTTCATGGCTGGCCTCCGGACAGGTTCAACAAGATGGAGTTGACGGGCGATTCCTCGACCAGGATCAGGATCAGGTGCGAGCGGAGGATCAGCCAGACCGTCACCGCCGCGAACAGGCCGAACCCAGCCATGGAGGCGCCGACGCAGCGGCGCGCGATGCGCGGTCCGGCCTCGGCCAGGCTGGGAATGCGTGAAGCCGGTGCCGCCACGCCGCCGCCCAGACCCAGCGCGGCCGCCGCGAACAGCGGCAGATAGAGGGCGTAGCCCACATGGCCGTACTCGCCCTTCAGGATGCAGAACGGGCAATGGTGCTGGGGCATTTCGTAGACGTAGACCGAGATGGCCGCCACCACCGCCTCCAGCGCCACCACGAAGGCGAGAGCCGAGGCCGCAGCATAGAGAATAGCGCCCTTGCCCGAACGCAGCACCCGGCGCCCCAGCAGCATCACCGCGCCAAGAGCCAGGACCAGGGCGGCCAGGGCGGCCTCGGGCGACACGGCGTTCAGCTTGTCGCTGGTCACCTGGGTATTGCCGGAAAACAGGGTGGAGCAGCACGACGCGATGACGTCGGCGCGCAAGCCCAGGAAATAGGCCAGCTGCACCCCGGCCGCGCCGGCCATCAGCGGCGCCAGGGCCAGCAACGCCCCGTACTTCACCCGCACCAGCGGATAGTCGTAGCCGCGCGAATCCACGTGGTTGAGCACCAGCCAGACGCTGGCGGCGAAGAACACGGTGATCTTGAGGTAAAGGGCGGGAAAGCCGAACTCGTTGACGTTCAGCGTTCCCACCGCGCACATGGCGCCGACGAACAGCGAGGACATGCGGTCGGCGTTGAACACGAACAGCACCAGCGAGGCCAGTTCCGAGGCCAGCACCACCACCAGCAGGGTGGAAACCAGATAGGTGCGCTTTTCCATCTCCAGCTGGGCCTCGGACCCGCTGGCGGTGTCCCAGCGTCGCAGCACGCCGATTGCGAAGGGCATGGAGGCGACCACCATCATGGTGCCGACCAGCGAGGCCAGCAGCAGGGCGATGATGGCCGGCTGGAACAGCATCAGCGCGCCTCCACCAGCTGGCCGTCGCGCAAGCTGACCACGTGATCGACCACTTCGGTGTCGCAGACCAGGGGGTCATGGCTGGTCATCAGCACGGTCTTGCCCGACGCCTTCAGGGTCTCGACGATGCCGAGGAACTGCCTGGACCGCTCGCTGTCCAGATTGGCGGTGGGCTCGTCGGC
This sequence comes from Paramagnetospirillum sp., assembly GCF_058402745.1. Lineage (NCBI taxonomy): Bacteria > Pseudomonadati > Pseudomonadota > Alphaproteobacteria > Rhodospirillales > Magnetospirillaceae > Paramagnetospirillum > Paramagnetospirillum sp. The sequence continues at coordinate 208,814 of NZ_JBZVFI010000012.1, read as the reverse complement.
GATCACCACCTCGGGGTCGTTGATCAGGGCGCGGGCGATGGCGACGCGCTGGGCCTCGCCGCCCGACAGCCACTCGGCCATGGAATGGGCCTTGGCCCCGATGTCGAGACTCTCCATCAGGGCGTGGGCGCGCGCGCTCAGCTCGCCCCGGTCGGCGCCTAAGGGATAGGCGGGGATCATCACGTTCTCGTGGGCGCTGATGCCCTTCAGCAGGTTGAACTGCTGGAACACGAAGCCGAAGGTGGAGCGGCGGATGTCGGTGAGGAACCGCTCGGGCAGGCCCGAGATGTCGCGGTCCTTGAGCCGCACCCGCCCCGAGGTGGGCCGCGCCAGACAGCCCACCAGGGTCAGCAGCGTGGTCTTGCCCGAGCCCGACGGCCCCCGGAATACCGTCACCCTGCCGGCCCGAACCGTGAGGTCGATACCCTTCAGCGCCCAGAACTCGTTGGCCTTGCCCTGGTTGAAGGCCTTTCGCACGTCGGAGAGGTGGATCATCGCGAACCTCCGCCTGTCATCCCGACGACCATCGGGAGGGGGGATCTCGTCCTGATCCGGCTTTTCCATCGCGGCATAGCCGGAGCAGACGGAGATCCCTCGCTTGCGCTCGGGATGACAATGGGGCTTGTGGGGCGGCTCATCGCATCACCGTATCCGGATCGACGATGGCGGCGCGCCAGATGGGCACCACGGTCGCGATGGTGTAGGGAAACACCGTGAAGAAGAACAGGGTGGCCACCTGCAGCTCGTCGACGAAGGGTGTCAGCCGGTACTTGGGATACAGCACCGCCCAGCCCTTCAGCACCGGCTCGAACAGCCCCGCGCCCAGGTGGAAGACGTGGGCATAGGCCAGCAGGTAGCCGACCAGGAAGGCGGAGAGCGACACCACCAGGCCTTCCATCATCTTGAGGCGGATGACGTCGCCGGTTTCCCAGCCCACCGCCTTCAGGATGCCGATCTCGCGCCGCTCCTCGGCCGACAGGCCCGACGCCTTCTCCCAGGCGAAGATGCCGAAGGCCAGGATGGACCCCGCCAGCAGCACCAGCAGCATGCCTTCGCGCCAGTCGAACACCGATTCATAGGTGCGCAGGATCTCGTCCCTCAGCACGATGCGGGTGTCGGGCAGGGCCGCGTCGATCTTCTCGGCGATCTTGCCCACCTCGCGCGGGTTGCGCACCGAGACGGCCAGATCGGTGAACAGCCCGGCGGGAATGCCGAACAGGCGGCGGAAATCCTCTTCCGCCACCAGGAACAAATCGGCGGAGACCAGGGCGGAGTCCCGCGAGATGGCGCTTTCCACCTTGAACTGGACCAGCGAGCCGTCATGGGCGCGAAAGCCCATCAGATCGCCGGGATCGGCGTTGCGCGCCCGCACCACGCCATCGCCGATCACCACCTTGCCCGGCTCGACGCGGGGATTGGTCGGCACCATCAGGGTGTAGTTGGCCGCCGCCGCCGGATCGAACAGATAGCCCCACAGCCTCCCTTCCGCCGATTGCACGCCCCGGATGCCCTTGATGGCCTCCAGGTGACGGGCGGGGATCAGGTCGTGGCGTCCGGCCACCATGCGCTGGACCAGCACTTCCGGGCTCTTGGCCAGCACCAGCGCCGCCTCGCGCCGCACCGCGTGGGAGAACAGCATCACCGAGGCCAGCACGAAGACGATGGCGGTATAGACCGCCAGCATGCCCAGCGTCTTGCCCCGGCGGCGCGACAGCGACGACAGGCTGAAATCCAGCAGATTGCGCTGCCTGTTGAGCCAAGCCCTCATGGCCGCGCCTTCTTCATGGGCGGCGGCAGCAGCGATCCGGTGGGGAAATGATCCATGGCGAAGGGATGATCCTGAAAGGCGGAATGCAGGTCGGCCATCGCGGGGTGGCGGGTGTAGCGGGCCTCGGTGAACAGGACCAGGTCGGTGAGCCCGAGGCGCTCCACCAACTCGGCCCTGGAGTCCAGCGCCCGCGCCTCGCGGACGCGCCCAAAGGCGGCGTCGGCGAAGCTGGCGCCCAGCAGGACCAGCAACGCCGCCGACAAAAGCAGAAAGGCGTCTGATTTTCGCATCAGACTCGGGCCGCCGCCTTCATCAGCACCACGCGCAGCGCGCCGGTCAGGCTGGGCCCCACCCCCAGGCTCTGCGACAGGGCGGGAACCAGGATCAGGGATGCGACGGTCAGGCCGGTGCCCAGCACCAGCGACCCCAGGCCGGGGTGACTGGCCTTGTCCGCGCTCTTGACGGTGGAAGTGCTCATGTCTCGTCCTCCAGACTCCATGACGGCAAAAGGCGACCGGCGGTCGCCACGGGCGTAAGGTCAGGAGTGGGAGGGTGGCCCGCGCTGGCTTTGCGGCAGATGGACGGAAGGCGCGACCCCGTCCGCGTCCATGGGCGGAAGCAGGGTGAACAGCACGCCGCGGGGCAGGACCGGTCCGATGGGCGCCGGGGGCGTCAGCAGCTTGATGCCGGCCTGAAGCTGGCAGAACTGGCAATGGTCGTGGACGAACTTGGCCGGAGCCGGCGCATCGGACTCGGACGAGGAATGGCAGATGGACGCCGCCAGATCCAGCTCGAGGGCCGCCGCCTGGGCCGGAGCCATGGGCAGCAGCAACTGGAAGGCCAGGGCCAGGACGGCCAAGCACGCCCCGAGCCGCCCAAGGCCGCTCGACCGCTTCGCCGTTCCTGCCGCTTCGCCTCGAACCAAAACCTTCGCCCCTCCGGGCCGATCTGATTTTGCTAAATTAGCACAGCGCCGCGACACGTGTCACCGCCCTCATGCCGGGTGTTCCGGCGGGGCGTCCCTGGAACGGCGGCGCCATTCCAGGGGGCCATGCTGAGGCCTTTTCAATCCTGGGGCGTTGATCTTGGTCAAAAGACGCCGTGCCGAAATTCCACCGTCCCGACTCCGGGGCGGGGAGGGTAGGGTCCATCGGACATTCGACGACAAGGAGATTGGCGCAACCGGTAGGATTCGAACCTACGACCTCTGCCTTCGGAGGGCAGCGCTCTATCCAGCTGAGCTACGGCTGCGCGGGTCTCGACATGCGAGAGGGGTTGATATAGCGCAGGACGGGGCGGATGGCAAAGGGGGAAACGCGGGCAGACCCCTTCGGCGGAACGTTGCAGGTTGGTGTGCCGGCGGGGCGCGGTGTCGCACGGGTGTGGCGGGCGTGTGCCGGGGGAGCAGCGAAGTAGCACCACCCATAAACACCCGCGTCAGAACGGGCTGGACAGGCACAGGGCTGGCGCGCAGGCTTGGGCCGATAACCAAGTTCGAGTTGGCAGCCCAGAGAGAGACCATGAGCCAAGTCTCGCTTTTCGGTAAAATACGCGAGCACGTGAACCTACTGCGCGGGATCAGTCGCTCCCCGACCCAGATAGCTCAGCAGCTTGCAAGCAACGCTTTCGTGGTGGTGCCGCACCAAGACGACGCGCTGGCCTTTCTGGTTTCCGCCGACTTGCTCGCTTACTTCCAGGGCGTTGGTCAGATGCCAGACGGTGAGAGCGTTATCGCGCTTTACCGCAGGGCCCTGACCGATGGCGGTCACTTCGAGGACGCCAAAACTAAGCCAGTCAGGTTCAAGGGCGAGTCCTATTTCAAGGACCCCGTGCTTGATCCCTTCGCCGCCTCGCTCAAACTGCCGCAGGCCAAAGGGCTGACTAGAATGGCGTTCACCAGCGACGTGGCCGAGGCTCTGCTTGCCACGCTCGGCGATGCCATGAATATGGAGGTCTATTGGGAACGGAACAGTCAGCGCCAGTATGGGGTTGATGTCACATTCGCGCGAGACACTTCGCACGCCATTTGTCTGCAGCCTAAAATGACGGTCAAACCGCCTTATGCCCAAAATAGCACGGACTGGCGAAAGGAGCACCGCCGGATGCAGGAGAACAAGGGCAGGCTCCGCAGACACAACCGTCTAGTCCGGCAGGCCGAGGACGTAGACTTCATTGCAGTGTCCAATGCCGAGATACACCCTGAAGAAATTGAGCGGATGAAGCGCAGTAGTATCGGAGTATTTTACCTGCACACATATTGCGTCGATTAAGGGGCGAGGAGGTCGTGGGCAATCGGTCCTTCAGGTGCATATCCCGAGGATCCCAAACAGCCCAGGGGTCGCTATCTTTTCTCCCCAGCCTCAGAGTCAATTTCCAGCGTATGTTGGAGTGGACCGTGCCATACACGATGGACTTCTAAGACTTTATAGCGGTTCTTGAACGCTCCCTTCTTGGTTCTGGCTTCCGTTATCTCAAGTTGGACGCCTCCGGAAACTCGATTTCTGACGTTCAGAGACGGTCGGCGTGGGCGCGTTCCGGCCTGGCCGTGATCTGAAGAGGAACTTTTGGTCCAATTCTGAGGTTGAATTGCCTCGGCATTCCCCTTCCTTGGGGTCATGCGGCGGCCGTTTTCTCCAGCCAGCACCACCGTTTCATATTGTAGGCAATATTGACCAGGGTGATCGTCGCCTCGGCCCTGGCCTTGCCGATGGTTCGGATGAAAAGCCCCATGCGGTCCTTCTGCTCGGCAAAGACGTGCTCGACGCGGGCGCGGATTTTGGATTTGACCGCATTGGCTCTCGCCGTGGCCTTGGCCATTGGTTTGCCTCTCGGCTTCTTGCGGTGGATGTGGCTGACGCGGCCATGGTCGGCCAGGAAATCGTCGTTGGCCTGGGAGCGGTAGGCGGTATCGGCCCACACCGGTGAGGCGGTATTGTTCGGATCGATCAGCCCCTCCCGCAGTCGGGCACCGTCCGCCGCCGCCGCGTCGGTCACAATGCAGCGGCGGATGATGCCGTGCAGGCGGTCGATGGAGATATGGCTCTTGTAGCCGAAGACCGGAATGGCGATGTCGATCTGCGGCTTGCCATCCGCCGTCGGCTTAGCCTTGGCGAATTTCACCGTCCAGCGGGCATCTCGATCCTTTTGCCGCAGCTTGGCCGGCTTGTCCGTCCACGCCTCGGGGATCTGACCGGCCTTGATCGCCTCCTTCTCGCCATCGCTGTTGCGCTGCTTGGGCGCCGCTACCAGGGTGGCGTCGATGATCTGGCCGCCCATGGCCAAATAGCCGGCAGCGGAAATCGCCTGGTCGAGCGTGTTGAACAGCCGGTCCAGCGCCTTGGTCTTGATCAGCGCCTCGCGGAAATCCCACAGCGTGTTGGCGTCGGGCACCGCGTCTCCGGGGCGCAGGCCGCAGAACCGCAGCCAGGTCAGGCGATCCCGCACCTGAAACGCCGTCTGCTGCAACGACAGGCCATACAGCCCTTGCAGGACCAGCATCTTGAATTTTAGCACCACGTCGAACCCGGGCCGGCCGCCCTTCGACGGATCGGAGCGCCGAACCGCCTTGGTCAGCGCCGGGCGAAATTGCTCGAAGCGAACCGTCCGCTCCAGTTGCTCCAGCGGATCGCCTTCCGCCGACAGAGCCTCAAGGCTGTGCTCGAAATCCCAGAAACCGGCTTGCCCCTTCATCTCGACCTCCCGGTGATCCCAGGGAGAATCGAATCACAAAACCGTCAGAACCGCCAGTTTCCGGAGGCGTCCAGTTTGACAAAATAAACGTCTCGGGTCGTGGTATATCCGCGATTAATAAATTCTTCGACAATTTTAGTTTCGCTGACATCGGCTGCGATTATTCGATCACCATGCCGGAATTTGAGGACCTTTGTGCCCGTGTCGTAGATCGGAGCATGCAGGATTAGGCGCGCATCTATATATTGCGGCTGCAGAGGCGCGCAATCATCTGGGGGAGCGCACGCTTCCTCTAACTTTGGGACGTCCTCACGGCCGAGCAGTGGCACCGGATCGCCTTCGTCCTCCTCACCAAATATTTCCAGTTTATCTATGCCAGGACGGGCGACCGTGCGCCCCACTTCTCCAATGGATGCTCTAACTGCGGGGCTCTCGCAGAGTTGGTAAACATTGCGATTAATAGTATAAGTATTTCCGCTTCCTAGAGTGGTGATTACGTTGTTGCCGTCGATCGCTGATTTCTCGACTTTTGCAATCGGCTCTGCCCCCTTTTCCTTCAAGAACTGGATGGCGCCAATGCCAGCCCCAGCTCCGGCACTTAACAGTCCGAGATAAAAGAGTATTTGCTTTGGTGGGATCCGCGCCAACAATGGCGCGGCTTGATCTACTAGCTTGTTTAGGTTCAGGTGAACCTTGAAGCATTTATGTTCGAAGTTGGCGCTTACGGACAGTTGCATGGGCGCGTTTGGCCCATTTAGCTCAATATTGGCGGTATTGATTAGACGATTGAGGGCTGCGAGGGCGGATGCGAGATCTTCGGCCTTCATCAGGCCGTTTCGAACGGCCGCGCCTTCATAGGCCACGCTGAATTTGGCAGCATCCATGGGAGATCCGAAGCTCCTAATGATTGAGCGAGGTTCTCACTGCTAAACGCGCATGGCAAGGGGGGAATTACAACCCTTGTTCGCTTATTTGCGCCGCGCGCACTCGGCGCCGGTGCAGTTCTTACACCGCGCTGACCTTGTTGGCCGATTTCCTGGTAGCTGCCCTATAAGCCAATTTTCTGTTTCGCTCGCGCTCACAGCAAAGCCGCGTTCTGACCGCCATTTTGGTGGTCGCTGGCTGGGGTTGGCGCAGTCGCTGCTACCTCGCCCATTTTGGCTCAGTTTGCCAGCCAGCGACCATCTGGGCGCGACCGGGCGCGCTTGCCCGAAAAATTTTTCCGAGGAAATGCGGTGGAATTTCGTTGAATTGGCGTGACAGGGATACCACCACCGCCGGAGGCGCCTGTATAAGGATGGGTGCAGCGTTGCTTGCAACAGTGCCGCCACCCCCGTCCCGGGGAGCCCATTTTTCTAGGACTTCGCCCTCCTCCCGGGGCGGGTAGAAAAATGTCCGTCGCCCGCGCTTTGCGACAAGGGGGCGGAGCCCCCGCCGGAGCGGAGCGCGAGCGACGAACTATTTGCTTGATGAACCTGGGGGACTTGATCACCTGTAACCCTACTAACCTATAGCGCCCCGGGGAGCGTTAAAGTGCAGTCAGGTCAACGGGTTGCTGGAAGTGGAGCCAAACGCTTTGGTGCCACCAACCAGACCCCGTCCACCCAATGCTCATTCGCCTACCGGACCAGCGGCCCGAAGTGCTTCCTGATCGTCTCCATCTTGCTCTTGATGGCACCCCGCGAGAGGCGCCTGCCAGTAATCAGCTCGAACCAGCGCGCGACTTCCGTCGGGGAAGTCGTCTGCTCCGCACCGGGGTAGCTCGGCTCCATCGCGATTGCGGTGGCCAGCGACAGATCGCCCCACTCCTCCATGTGACGGGCAAGGTGGGGTTTCCTGCGGCGAAGCCCCATCAGGGCACGCTCGAAATCCTCAACCTCCCCCCGCAACGCCTTCCACCGTTCACGGATGCCGTCGTCCTGAAGGGTGGCGAGTTCCCACTGCTCGGGCCAACTGATACCCAGATCGGCAATTTTCGCCTCCCGACGCCACTTCGTAGCGGCCAACTCGGCTGCCAAGTCGAAGTTGAACGGGCTCGTGAGATAGAGGTCCCGGAACCGGCCGGTCGCATTCCTCCGGCCCGTGACATACAGCCAGTGGAGATCGATCACCTGCAGGTCATTTGCCAGCAGCGCGTCGCCCTCCGGGTATTGCCCCTTCAGGCGAGGCCTTGGGCGCCGGTTGGGCCTGAACCGAGGGGCAACGTGGTGCCATTCATTCAGGGCCACATTGAGCGACACGATCTCTGACCGATGGTGCTGGTATTCGAGCTTCTCGCGACTGATCGTCTGCAGCCTGATCAGAACCTGCTGCGGCTTTGCTTCTGGGCAGTCGAGAGGGGTGGGGAAGCGGTATTCCGCTTCCCCGGCTTCCGTGTCCGGGAGGGCGTCGCTTCCCGGGCGAGCTTCCTCCGCCCAAGAGGCGATGAACTCATCCAGCGCGCTGCCATCCAGTTCGCTCATGCCAGGGCCTCCTTACGCTGCGCAACGGGTCGAGGCGTCGCGGATGACGCAGTCAGCCACGTTGAGGATCTCGCGAGCGAACTGGACCGCGTCGTCAGGGCTGAGAGTGACAGCGTCCAAGCCCCCGAAGAAGGTGATGCACGGCGGGGATATCTCGCCCAACACAAAAGGCACCTGGTCAAAAGGAAGCTTCTTCAGCTTGCTCTTCTTCGGCTTGGGCTTGCGAGCGCCGATGAGCGCAAGCAAATCGCGCCTGCGGTAATAGACCTGCCGCCCGATGACCTCGTAGGGAATGTAGCCGCAGTGCCGGTTGCGGCCCCGACGAAGATCGGAGAGCAAATGGGTGATATCGATGTCGGGAATATGGGGCGACAGGAACTTCACGGCCTCCGAAACCGGCAGGAGGCCTTCCATGTAGGTGCTGGTGTGGGCGTGATGATGGGTCATTGTGTTGTCCTCCATTGTTGGTGCCGTGATCGGCTGAGGACACCTATTTATCCCTCACTATTGGGCTTCGCGCGTGTCGGTGAATGGTGTTCCATTGGCGGACACCTTGGGAAAGGGAGGTGAGGCAGTGCGCCGGGCGCGGAAGACAATCACCCTGAGCGAATATCAGCACCAACTGCTGAAGCGTGTTGCTGATGCGTATGGGTGCGGCATCACGGAAACCCTGCACCGCCTGTTGGAGCAGGAATGCCAAAGACTGCCCGAAGTTCGGAGGCCAATGCCGCCGGGCTGGGAATTGTCGGTGAAGGGCGACAATTTGCTGGTTAGCTCGCCAGTCGGGGAAGCGGCAATACCGCTCAAATTCTGTGCGGCTATAGCTGACAAGATCGAAGAAGAGATCAACAGCGACCCCAATTCGTATCGCTTGGTATGCGCCTACGATTTCGAATCCCGTGAGGGCTTCCATTTTGGCGCCCTCATGAAAATTGGGAAGGGTATTTCGTTAAAGGTGGGGCAGGGACGAGAAAGCACGGGCCTATCGTTTCCGGAGGTGAAGCTTCTGCTGTCCCTTATTCGGAGTTATGCCTTGCCCTCTAACCAAGCCGGGCCACCAAGTCCTCGGCCCGCAGGTGGGTGTAGCGCTTGAGCATGGTCAGCGTTTTGTGGCCGCTGATGGTGCTGACTTCCATGATGTCGAGGCCCTTCTCGAACAGCCGCGAGACGGCTTCGTGGCGCAGGTCGTGGATGTGCAGGTCGCCCACCCCGGCGCGCTGGCGTAGATGCTCCCAGGCGAGGCGGATGGCGTTGCCCGAGACGGGGAAGACGCGCTCGGCGTCGCGGTCGGGTTGTTGCATCAACCCGGTCAACGTCTCGACGGCCCGCGACGACAACGGCACGTCCCGGCTCTCCCCGTTCTTGGTGATCGACAGATGGGCAATGCGGCGCTCCAGGTCCACGTTCTCCCACCGCAGCCCGAGTATCTCGCCCCGGCGCATCCCCGTCTCGACCGCCAGGATGATCAGGGGTTTCATCCACGGGTTCCGGCCCTCGTCGGCTGCAGCCAGCAGCTTGACCTCCTCGTCGCCCTCCAGACGGCGGGAGCGGCCCTTGGGTGCGCTGGGACGACGAACCAATTTGGCGGGGTTGCGGGCGAGGTGGATGCCCCATTCCCGCTGGGCCACGTCGAGGGCGTGGCTGATGGTGTTCAGCTCGCGGATCACCGTCGCCGGGGCCACCGTCTTGAGGCGTTCGTCACGATAGCCGGCGAGGTCAGTGCTGGACAGCAGGGCCAGGGTGCGATGGCACACGTCCCGACGCAGCATGGCGTTGATGCGGATCGTTTCGGTTTTGGCTGAGCGCTTGGTCGGGGTGATCTCATCCTGGTAGCGGGTGAGGATGTCGCCCAGGGTGGTTTGTTCGGCGACCTTGGTGTCCGGGACGTAACCGGCGGCATCGACCTGGGCTTCCAGGTCGCGCGCCCATTTCTCGGCGTCGGACTTCTTTTCGAAGCTCTTGCTGCGAGGCGCAATGCCCTTGCGTCGCACCATCGCCTGCCACTTGCCCCGGAGCTTCCTTATCGTCGCCATCGTCCTCGTCCCTTGTGGTCGTTATCGGCACGGGTAGTGAAGGACGCCGCCGAGTCGGTGCCAAGGGCGGTAGTTCGGCAAACGATCGATGAACTGCAAGTCTGGACGATAACTTAGGGGCGCCATATGATCAGGGCGACGTCTCAGGAGTTGACCATGCTCCCTCCTACCGCTGCCGGCAGTGCGGGCTCGCTTTCGGATTTGAAGCCCTACATATCCGCTCTTCTTGGAAAACTGTCTGCGACGGTGCCGGCTGCTACGCTGGCTGGCTATGTCGATGCGCTAATGTCGCAGTTTGTTGGATACGCCCGAAATGGGAGAGGGAGAAGCCGAATAAGGGCTGGCGCACCTTCAGGTGCAATCAGTATCAATGGCCTCCAAGTTGCCAGCTTAAAATATATTCGCCGATCACCTGTGAGCTGGACGACAAGCAATCTCCACCACCTCGAGCACCATCTATTGCTGGTGCTTGGCTCACCTTCATTTGTGGCAATTCATGCAACCGATGAAAAACTGCGCGAAGATATTGGAGAGCATCTTCGCCTCGGCATTTCGGTTCCGTCATACCCTGATTTATTCAGGGTTAGTGAACAACTGATGTCCGAACATCTAGTGCTAGGAAACACGAGCACAATATGGTTGTCGGGCACGCATGGAGCATCACCATTAAAGGCGAGCAGCAAAATATTAGCCGGACCAAATATAGAGTATGCCCTGGATCCTCTAGAGGATCAGAGTTTTTGCTTTCGGGCGGCGCGTTGTCGCCATCCAAATCTAACAAAACTACTGGGTGTTGCACCAGAAAATGCGCGTATCTGGCTAGGTCCCGCATCGGATGTGCATGAGTTTGCTGCTATTGTCGATGGTATTTTTTCTGAACTGAGCCAGGCCTCTACCGGGCGAGTGCCTTACCCGCGCTTAGCTCAGAAGGTTCGTCATATAGCGGCAAACCAAGTCGCGGGGGCCTTCGAGTTTAGCTTGGTTCCTCCGGATTTATTGGAATACGTCCCGCCATCGGTCGCAGCCAATCCTGGCATAGCATCTGTAATTGACGGCGCGTCGTTTCGTGTTACTGCGCTAGCATCGCCAGACCTTCAGGTGGAAGCCGTGTTCGATGGAACCCCTGTCGGAAGGTTTGATGTTTTAGTTAACATTTCTCCAGATGGCGGCGTTGCCATCGATCTGCGCAACCATGTGCATTATGGCGTTAACAATAATGCCTTTGATGAGATCTTGGTCTATTGCTCAGATAAAAGCCTCATAAACATAAGATACGACTCTTCGCACAGCGTCTCTGGCAATAGTTTGTTTAAAATAAATTTTCGGTCAGTCCAATTTGACGGCTTTGTTCCAACGCCAGGTCTTAATGGGCTAATGCCGGAAAAGCCAACCCCTATAACAGCAATTGGAAGTGGGAGCAGTATATTCTGCTGGGTTCTCAACCACTTCCAATCAGGGTGGCTGATGTGTGACGACGGAGCCCTGGAAAAAGCGGATTTTATCCACATTGACCCAGCTACTCGCCTCCTAACGATTATCCATGCAAAGGCTGGGCAAAGTGCGGCTCAAAATATATCCGTGAGCGCCTACGAAATCGTCGCAAGCCAAGCAGTTAAAAACCTCCAGTGGATAGATAGGGTGCAACTTGTTTCATCAATAAGCGCTGTGAATAGGCCAAGCACTAGATATTGGTATAACGGCCATCCGCAGCCAACCTCGCATGGGTTTATGAATGCGGCAACAGCACTCGGGGCAAATTATTTCACGAAGGTGATGATCATTCAGCCTGATTTGTCATTCTCCGCTCGAGCCACTGTTTTGGGGGGCGCGCCAGGAACTGCAAACCGCAGGCGACTGGATCAGCTTCACACGCTGTTGGCCAGCGCGGAAAGCACATGCAGGGGCCTCGGCGCCGATTTTGAGGTTCTTTGCGCCCCCTGATCGGATCAGCCGATGTGGCTGGTTCGTGCCGCGGGCGACGCCGCTGCAGCCAGCCGCAACATCACATCCCCGGCAACGTCGCGGGCGGCAAGGGGCGGTGTCTTGGGAAGGGTGGCCTATCCGTCCACCTTCGGAGGGCAGCGCTCTATCCAGCTGAGCTACGGCTGCGCGGGTCTCGGGTGAACGAGAGGCGAGGTTTATAGCGCAAGGCCGCCGGTGTGGGAAGGGGGAAGGTGCTGACGCGAGCAACGCCCTCCCGCGGCCTCGGTCGTCGGTTCGAATCCTACCGGCTGCGCGCCGTGCCGGGAGTGAATAGGCCGCCTCTCCGTCTCTCGCTACGAACGACCCTGCAGGATGACGCGGACCTCTTGCTCGCCGTCCTCGCCCTGGTCGATGACCGGCCGGACCTTGAAGCCGGTGAGCACGACGATCAGGAACGGCACGATGAAGCTGCCGAAAATCGCCAGGAAGACGGCAAGCGCGAGACCGGCCCCGAGGGTCGAGAGAATCTGGTGGAAGCCATCGACAATCAGCGCCCAGATGACCGCGGCGAGGGAGAGGAGCACCGGTCCGATCAAGCCCATGTCGGCGATACGCCGCTCCAGCGGGGTGGGGCGGGTGTTGCGCGAGAAGTCGAAGAACCAGAACCGCTCGCCCCATATGCGGATCGCCAGCCCGATCAGCGGGGCCGACAGAAAGGCCCAGGCGAGCCAGACGATAACGGTGGCGGCGCACGCCGTTTGCCAGCCGACCCAGTAAAGCAGTCCGGCGATGGCGGGAAGGATGCAGGTGGGGGCGCGCCAGAACAGCATGTGGGTCTTGGAGTGGATGCGGTAGTTGAGCACCCACGGGGATGACCCGCGCGACAGCTGGTTGAACTCCAGCGACACCAGGGGAGCGTCGTTCCTGTTTCCCGAGGCCCCATCGGCCCCAGTTGTCGTTTGGCGGAAGGAATGTTCCGTGCGTCGAGTCATGCCCGGCTCTCCGATGTCGCGTCGGCGGGCGGCATATTCGCCCAGAACCGGGCCGATGACAAAGAGGGAAGGCGAGGGCGCCGGCCGATCCCTCCGAAGGCACATCGGCGGCGAAAATGCGGGATCTCCATTGAAGGCCTTGCGATCTTCCCGCCACACTGGAATGTTGTCGCGCAGGGGAGGCCGTGGCCGGAAGGGGAAAATGGGCGAACTGGATGTCGGGCGGGAGCGGGGGACGGCCAGGGCCGTCCGGATGGTCACCTCCTGGCCCATTGTGCTGCTGACCATGGCCGGCACGCTGGGCGGCGCCTGACTGACCTTCCTGATCGGCGGTGCCCTGCTGTTCTCGGGCAAGCCCCAGCCGACGCCGTTCGCGCTCTATCCCGGCCTGGCCCTGGTGGCGCTGCTCCTCCCCATGCTGGTGTCGGCCATCCTGCGCGTCCTCGGGCGGGGGCGTTCGGTGGTCGTGGCAACGCAGGGGGCGTCGTTGCTGGCCAATGGCCTGTTCTGGCTGGGGATACTGCTGGAGTTCACGCCGTGAGACTGATGATCCGGTTGGTCGGCTTTGCCGCCGTGCTGTTCGGGCTGGGATTGGCCGGGGCCACGCTGTTGGTGGATGCGGGCGAGCTTCAGGTGCTGTTCGGGGTCTTCGCCCTGGGCGGCCTGCTGATCGTCCTGGTCGGGGGAGCCCTCCTGGGAATCGGCGCCCTCATGGGGCGGGGCAAGACGAAGGCGTCCGGCCCCCGCCTCACGCCCGAGCAGCAGCAGCTTCTGGACGCCCGGGAGTTCCAGGCCACCCGCCGCGATTGACCGGCGGCGCGGATCAATGACCGGGCGAGGGGACGTGTCCCGCGATTGCGCCCCGATTCGTTCCCGCTTGTATGTCCAGCCTGTCAGGCGTTAAACCAGAAAGAAAAAGCAAAGTATCGGAGCGCCGCTTGTCGTTGGGGGGGCGTCGATGGATTCCATCCGGTTTCACAGGGTCAGCCTGATCGTCGGCTGGCTGGCGGCCGTGCTGCTGGGGCTGGCCGCCGCCGCGCTGATGCCGCATTTCGTGCCCGGTCTGGTCGTGCCCGCCTGGGCGGCCGGCCTGCTGCTGGTGGTGGGCTGGCTGTCGCTGATCGTCATCCACGAGGCGGTGCGCTCCCACTTCGAGCGGCTGCGCCGCCTGCGCTCGGGGATCGAGGCGGTGGCCCACGGCCAGCTGTTCCCCCAGGCCATCGCCGAGCGGATGGAGCGCGACCAGGGCCCCATGGGCGAGATGGCGCGGCTGGTCGCCGGGCTGTCCGAGCGCCGCCACCACGAGACGGCCAAGCCCGACCGGCGGCTGGCCGCGGTGCTGAGGGCCATTCACGACGGCGTGGTGGTGATCACCGAAAGCGGGCTGATCAGTCTGGTCAACGGACCGGCCAAGCGGGTCCTGGGGGGCGGCCACATCGCGGTGGGCGGCTCCATCTACGCGGCGGTGGACCGCAACAGCCTGCTGCCCGCCCTGCAGCGGGGCTCGCGCTCGGGGGGCAAGCCGGTGGAGGCCGATCTGGTCCTGCTCGACGGCCTGGCCCATCGCGTCTCCCTGCTCGACCTGGGCGAGCACCGGGGATCGGTGATCATCTTTCCCTCCGACGAATCCGACGCCGGCCACGAGGTGGAATTCGCCCTGGACCTGCACGACCAGCCGCCCGCCGCCCCGCCGCCCGCCGACGGCACGCTGCTGGCCGAGCTGCCGGTGGTGGTGCTCGACACCGAGACCACCGGCCTGGACAGCAGCCGGGACGCCATCATCTCGGTCGGCGCGGTGCGCTGCCACGGGGCACGGCTTTACCGCTCCACCGTGCTGGACCTGCTGGTCAATCCGGGCCGCCACATTCCGGCGCGCTCCACCGCCGTGCACGGCATCAGCGACGCCATGGTGGCAGGCAAGCCGGCCATCGGCGAGATCCTGCCCGAGGTGATGGCCTTCATGGCGGATTCGGTGGTGGTCGGCCATTCCATCGGCTTCGACCTGGCCCTGCTGGAGCGCGCGGTGCGGGGCGCCGGGCTGGACTGGCGGCCGCCGCACCGCCTGGACATCCTGCTCCTGGCGGCGGCGCTGTCGTCGGAGGAGACGGGCTTCGAGATCGACGACCAGGCGGCGCGCATGGGCATCAACATCACCGGCCGCCACACGGCCCTGGGCGACAGCCTGGTGACGGCGGAAATCTGGATACGCCTCGTTCCGCAACTGGAGCGCCGGGGAATCCGCACCCTGGGCGAGGCGCGGGCCTTCTCGCGCAAGGCTGCCGGCCAGTGGTCGCGCCAGAAGGAGATGGGCTGGGACGAAGACACTCAGATGAGGGGAGCACCATGAGCGACGAATCGTCTTTGGAGCGGATCGACAGCTTCGCCTATCGCCACCGTGTTTCCGAGGTCATGGGCACGCCGCTGGCCACCTCGCGGCCGGGGGCGACCATCGCCGAGGCCGCCAAGGTGATGAGCCTGAAGGGGGTCAGTTCCCTGGTGGTGGCGGACGAGGCCGGCCGGCCGGTGGGGATCGTCACCGAGCGCGACGTGCTGAAGGCGGTGGCCGCCCATCGCAACGAGGCCGCCGACGTGCCTCTGGGCGCGGTGATGTCCAGCCCGGTGGCGACGGTGCGCGCCGACGCCTTCACCTATGTGGCCATGGGGCGCATGGACCGGCTGAGGCTCCGCCATCTGGTGGCGGTGGATGAAAAGGGAATCGGCATCGGGGTCGTCACCCTGCGTGGCCTGATGCACATGCGCTCGTCCACCGCCCTGCTGGTCGGCGACGAGGTCGAGGCCGCCCGTTCGGCCGCCGATCTGGCCTCGGCCAAGGCCAAGCTGCCGCGCCTGGCGGCCGAGCTGCTGGCCGAGCACGTGGAGGCGCTGGGCATCGCCGCCGTGATCAGCTCGGTGCTGCGCGCCATGACCGAGCAGGCGGCCCGTCTGGCCGAACAGGGCATGGCGGCGGAGGGATGGGGAGCGGCGCCGGCGCCCTGGTGCCTGCTGCTGCTGGGCTCGGGCGGCCGGCGCGAGGGCCTGTTCGGGGCCGATCAGGACAACGCCATCGTCCACGCCGGCAGCCCCGACGACGATCCCTGGTTCGCCGAACTGGGCAAGCGCATCTCGGACACCCTGAACGCCGCCGGCATTCCGTTCTGCAATGGCGGGGTCATGGCCAGCAACGCCGAATGGCGCCACGACATCGCCGGCTGGGACGCCCAGATCCAGCGCTGGATTCGGGGCGCCGACGGCAAGGAACTGCTCAACGTCCACATCTTCGTCGATTTCCGCCCGGTCCACGGCGACATCGAGCTGGCCGCCGAACTGAGGCGGCGCCTGACCGAGCAGGCGGCGCGCTCGCCCCAGTTCCTGCACGCCATGGCCCAGGCGGCCGGCGACATCAAGGTCCCGCTGGGCATCCTGGGGCAGTTCATCACCCGGAACGGGCGGCTCGACATCAAGATGTCGGGATTGCTGCCGCTGACCTCGGCGGTCCGCGTGCTCGCCCTCAAGCACCGCATCACCGCCACCGGGACCGGCGACCGTCTGAGGCTGCTGGCGGAGGCGGGGCATATGTCGGCGGCCGAGGCCGCCTCGTTCAGGGAAAGCCACGAGCTGATGGTGCGCATCCTGCTGGAGCAGCAGCAGGCCGACCTCGCCGCCGGGTTGCCCCTGTCCAACGCCATAGACCCAAAGCGCCTGAAATCGGCGGATCGGGACCGGCTGAAGTATGTATTCAAGGCGATAGGAGCCCTAACCTGGAGTATGAAAAACTCCTTATCTTAGGTATGAGTAGTACCGCCCGATCTTGTTCCGCCGCATTGCAACAATCCGCCGGGAATCAATTTGTTGCGCGCCAAGTAAATGTCGGATAGCTTACGGAAAGCTGACAAACGCTTCTGAGCGTTACATTCGCATCTGCGAACAAGTTTTTGCACTGCAGTATTTGCCCGTTTTCCCAGGCTAGCTGCGGCCGGCCGATGAGTTGGGGGTGGTGTGAATGCAGTTTGCCTTGGCGTTGCTTCATGAACTGGTCAAGTTCGCCGGACTTCTGCTCCTGGGGCAGCTTCTGGTCTATGCGTTGAGCTTCGGCCGGCACGAAAACAATCCGATCTACCGCCTGTTTCGCTTTCTGACCTCGCCGGTGGTCAGGACGGTGCGGCGCATCACGCCGGCCAAGGTGGCCGACCGGCATGTGCCGGTGGTGTCGTTCCTGCTGCTGTTCTGGCTCTGGGTGCTGCTGATCTTCGTCCGCTACGACCTGATGCAGGGGGAGGCATGAACAAGGGATTCGAACTCTGGTACTGCCACAAGATGGCCATTCTCTGCCTGCTGGTCAGGCGCGAGGAGATGGCCGTCCATTACTGGGAACGGGCCCGGGCCATCGCGCCCGGCGAGGCCCGGATCGTCGCCTCCATCGCCCATACCAGGGCGGGGCAGGGGCGGGCGGCGGAAGCCGTGGCCCTGTTCCGTCAGGCGCTGGAAATCGATCCGGCCCAGCCGGCCACCTGGTTCAACCTGGGCTATCTGCTGGAGGAGGAAGGCGACAGCGCCGAAGCCGCCATCGCCTTTCGCCGCGCCGTCGAGCTGGATGAGAAGCTGGACCGCGCCTGGTACGGCCTGGCCCTGGCCCTGATCAAGTCGGGACAGGTGGAAGAGGCGGTCCGCGCGCTTAAGCGCAACACCGAACTGCAACCCATGAGCCCCTATGGCTGGTACCAGCTGGCTCATGCCTATCTTCGCCTCGGCCAGCGCGACAAGGCCGAAGGCGTGGTTCACCGGCTCGCCAAGTTCGAGCCCAAAGTCGCACTCCAGCTCGAGCAAGAGACGGGGATCAAGGCGGGAGTCAACCTGCCGACAGGACGTTTCTGAGTTTCCGAAGTCTCATGTTGCATAACAAACCCGAGGAAATTTCGGGGGGACAATTTGGGAGGACTCATGCAGCTCACTCAAAAACATGAAGAATACTGGCACAGGAACCTAAAGATAACCGCAGTCCTGCTGGGAATCTGGTTCTTCGTGACCTTCATCATCGGCTGGTTCGCCCGCGAACTCAGCTTCTCCTTCATGGGATGGCCGTTCAGCTTCTGGGTCGGGGCCCAGGGCGCGCTGATCGTCTATGTCTGGATCATCTGGTACTACGCGAAATACATGAACGCGCTGGACCAGGAATACGGGGTCGAGGAGGGAGAGGACTAATGGCTGGCTTAGCAGGCGATGCGCCCAGCGGGGCGCCCACCCAATCCATCAAATCCTTCACGCAACAGCTGACCAAGGTCTACGGTTTCTATACCGGCGGCTTCCTCGGCTTCGTCATCCTGCTGGCCATCGCCGAGCAGATGGGGATGTCGAGGGCGTGGATCGGCTACTGCTTCCTGGTGATGACCGTGCTGCTCTATGCCGGCATCGGCATCATGAGCCGCACCAGCGACGCCGACGAATACTACGTGGCCGGACGCCGCGTTCCGGCGGTGTTCAACGGCATGGCCACCGGCGCCGACTGGATGAGCGCCGCGTCGTTCATCGGCATGGCGGGAACCCTCTACCTGACCGGCTATTCCGGCCTGGCCTTCATCATGGGCTGGACCGGCGGCTATTGTCTGGTGGCGCTGTTCCTCGCGCCTTACCTGCGCAAGTTCGGGCAGTTCACCATTCCCGACTTCCTGGGCGCCCGCTATGGCGGCCACGGCCCGCGCTTCGTCGGCATCTGCATCGCCATCCTGTGCTCCTTCACCTATGTGGTGGCGCAGATCTACGGCGTCGGGCTGATCACCACCCGCCTGTCGGGGGTGGACTTCACGCTGGGCATCTTCGTCGGCCTGGGCGGCATCCTGGTCTGCTCGTTCCTGGGCGGCATGCGCGCCGTCACCTGGACCCAGGTGGCCCAGTACATCATCCTGATCATCGCCTATCTCACCCCGCTGGTGTGGCTGTCGGTCAAGCAGACCAGCTTCCCCATTCCCCAGGCGGTCTACGGCTTCCAGCTGCAGAAGGTCACCGAGCTGGAGAAGAAGCTCAACGCCGACCCCAAGGAACTGGAGGTGCGCGGCATCTTCAAGGCCCGGGCCGACGAGGCCAAGGCCAAGCTGGCCGACATTCCCAAGGCCATGACCGAGGGTAAGGTGGGCCTCGAGGCCAAGCTGGCCGAGGCCAAGGCGTCGGGCAACGCCGATTCGGTGAAGAAGGCCGAGGACGCGCTGGCCAAGTTCCCCAAGGACGAGGCGGCGGCCAAGGCGGCCTGGTCCAAGGATGCCGCCGTGGCGGCCAGGGCCAATCCCATCGCCGCCCACGGCGAGGCCTTCGCCGCCAAGGACGAGAACGCGCGGGCCATCGCCAAGAAGAACTTCCTGGCGCTGATCCTCTGCCTGATGGTCGGTACCGCCGCGCTTCCGCACATCCTGATGCGCTACTACACCACGCCCTCGGTGCGGGCGGCGCGCGCCTCGGTGACGTGGTCGCTGTTCTTCATCTTCCTGCTCTACTTCTCCGCCCCCGCTTTGGCGGTGCTGGTGAAGTTCGTGGTCTACAACGACGTGGTGGGGACCGCCTTCTCGGCCTTGCCCGCCTGGGTGGCCAACTGGTCGGCGGTGGATCCATCGCTGCTGTCCGTGGCCGACATCAACAAGGACGGCATCGTCCAGCTGGCGGAAATCGCCATCGGCGGCGACATCGTGGTGCTGGCCACCCCGGAAATCGCCGGCCTGCCCTACGTCGTCTCGGGCCTGGTGGCCGCCGGCGGTCTCGCCGCCGCGCTGTCCACCGCCGATGGTCTGCTGCTGACCATCGCCAACGCGTTGAGCCACGATCTCTATTACAAGATGATCGATCCCAACGCGCCGGTGGCCCGTCGTGTCATGCTGTCCAAGACCCTGCTGCTGATCGTCGCCGTTCTGGCGGCCCTGGTGGCGGCCCAGAAGCCCGCGGACATCCTGTTCCTGGTGTCGGCGGCCTTCTCCCTGGCGGCGGCCGGGTTCTTCCCGGCGCTGACGCTGGGCATCTTCTGGAAGCGTGCCACCGGCATCGCCGCCACCCTCGGCATGGCGGCGGGCGTCGGCATCACCTTCTACTACATGGCCACCACCCAGCCCTGGCTGCGCGAGATGTTCTTCGGCATCCCGCGTGCGGTTCCCCCGAACCTCTGGTGGGACATCAACCCGATCTCGGCCGGCATCTTCGGCATTCCGCTCGGGTTCCTGGTCATCATCGTGGTCAGCATGTTCACTCCCGCCCCGTCGCAGGAGATCCAGCATCTGATCGAGGACGTCCGCTATCCCAACCTGAAGCGGGCCTGATAGGTAAGTATTGGGAAGCCGTGCCTGCAGAAATGCAGGCACGGACTCCTGTTGTGGTTCGGTAAACCTACAAAGCATCGCGCGTATTATTGATATATTGTTTGCATATTCCATCGCGACTCATTTTATATTTACATTGGTGCTGGCTTAGTATATGGTTCTCGCATTGAAGTATTTTGTTTTGTCTCACCTTGACTCCGACGCCTTTCGCAACCCCGGCCCCGTGTCGGGGTTGCTTTGTCCTAAGCCGGCGTGGCCCGTGCGGCCCATCTCCCCCGCCTTCGTTTTCGCTGGGGCGGCGAAAGTTGCCGGCCACGACATTTGTGCATCGCAGCATTTCCGCATGGCGGGGATGTGATCTTCGGGAACCACTTCCGTCCTGAAAACGGGCAGAACGGAAGGGGCGCGGCATGCCGCCGCGAAGAAAGGAGATCGGGGATGCCGAAATTTCTTGTTTCCATCGTCCGCGGCGTGGCCCGTCGCGAAGTGCTCGAGGTCAACGCCGACAGCGCGGAGGAAGCCCGCTGGATCGCGCTTTCCAGCTGCGATGCCTGGATGGAGGTGGAGAGCGGCACGGTCACCGTGGCGCCGGCGGCGGGCGAGGCCGTGCCGGACGTGTCCGCGCTGAGGAGCGCCGCCTGAGGCCGTCCGTCCGCTGAACCGGCGTGATGCTCCCGACGTTCGCTTCCACTCGTTCCCCGGATCGGCGGTCGCCGGATGCCGGCTCGCCCGGTCTCCGGACGGGGTCCTGGCTCACTCGTTATTGAACCCGTGGGGGAAGTAGGCTATTCAGCCCTCTGATGGGTTTATCGGGCGAGGGTGGAATGAGCGGAAAATTCTTCAGTGCGGCGGTTGCGGGTCTCGCGGTCGTCGCGGGCGGTCTTCACACCGCGGATGCCGCTCCCCAGAAGGGCAAGGTCTTCGACAATTGGGGCGTGGCCTGCGAGAGGCAGCCCGACGGCAAGTCCGAGAAATGCTTCGCCCAGCAGGTTCAGACCGCCAACGAGGGCGGCGGACGCCTTCTGATGGTCGCGGTGGGGCGTTTCGGCGCCAACCGCGAGCCGGCGGTGGTCATGCTGCTGCCCCTGGGCGTCGATCTCAAGATCGCTCCCGCCTTCAAGGTGGACGACGCGGCCCAGATTCCCATGGCGTACCAGACCTGCCTGGCCGAAGGGTGCCGGGCGGTGGCTCCGCTCAATGACGCGACCATGAAGGCGCTGGCCAACGGCAAGCAGATGTCCGTGGGCATCGTTCCGTGGGGCGGGGCGCAGACCGCCGTCATTCAGGTTCCGCTGAAGGGCCTGTCGGCGGCCCTGGCCGCTTCCGAATAGGATCCGGCCGATGAACAACGCGCCCGACATCCAGTTCAACGCCGGCCATTGCTTCACCTGCCTGCACGAGGGCCGCTACGACGATCTCAGCGAGTACTTCATTTCCATCCTGAACCGGTTCAATACCTGGGAAGTGCGAGAGGTCACCGAGGAGACGGTGGTCTTCTTCGATTCGTTCATGATGACCCTGATGACCTGCATGGCCTACCAGCCCTACGTCATCGAGCGGACCGACATCGCCACCCGCTTCATCATGCATAACGAGAACCTGTCGAATCTGGCCGCCATGACCAGCTTCAAGAACACCGACGCGGCCCTGCGGGTGGTGCTGCGCCAGACCAACAATCTGGCCAAGGTGCTGATCCTCTATTCGGCGCGGAACACCTTCCGCATCGACATGAAGCAGTTCTTCGACGCCAACGCGGACGTGGCCTCGGTCTGGTATTTCTCCTTCATCGGCTGGGATTTCGGCAAGCTGGCGGACAAGAACGCGCTCGAGCATCTGCGCCACCATTTCGCCACCGCCGATTCGCGGCTGCGTCCGGCGGTTTACGATCTGCAGCACGCCTATTTCTGCGTGACCTACGCCGCGCCGGACTCCGAGGCGCGGATCAAGCGGCTGATCAACACCATCACCCGCAAGTACTA
The DNA here is from genome assembly GCF_058402745.1 of Paramagnetospirillum sp. Lineage (NCBI taxonomy): Bacteria > Pseudomonadati > Pseudomonadota > Alphaproteobacteria > Rhodospirillales > Magnetospirillaceae > Paramagnetospirillum > Paramagnetospirillum sp. The sequence continues at coordinate 186,675 of NZ_JBZVFI010000012.1, read as the reverse complement.
CACGCCCTTCGCCAAGCCGCTGAAGAAGCGCCCGAAGCCCGACCCCAAGCATGTGGCGGTGCTCAGCGCCCACTGGTTCTCCCAGCATTCGGTCTACCGCACCAACTCCAAGTTCGTCGAGGCGTTGCGCGACAAGTACAAGATCACCCTGGTGGCCATGGCCAACACCACGCCGCCCGACCTGTCGCTGGTGGACGAGGTCATCCACTGGCAGGACATTCACGACTACACCCCGTTCCAGGACCTGGACGCCATGGTGGCGTTCTATCCCGACGTGGGCATGAGCATGCATTCCATCGCCCTGGCCAATTTCCGCCTGGCGCCGATCCAGATCATGAGCTGCGGCCATCCGGTCAGCACCTTCGGCTCGGAGATCGACTACTTCCTCAGTGGCGACGACGTCGAGACCAACGAGACCGCAAGGAAGTACTATTCCGAACGGCTGGTGCTGATCCCCGGCCGCGGGGTGGTGGCCAATCCGCTGGCCTATCCCCGCGACATTCCGGAAAAGCACGACGAGCCGGTGCGCATCCTGCTGTCCTGGGCGTCGCAGAAGGTCAATTACGACATGCTGTGGGCGCTGCGTCGGGTGGCGGACCGCTGCGCCAAGAAGGTGGAGTTCCACTTCCTGTCGGGTCTGGGCCTGCGCTTCCTGGGACGTCCGGCCTTCCTCGACGCCATCAATGAGATTCTTGGCGCCGACCGGGTGGCGATCCACCCCCATGTGGATCAGCCCGCCTATTTCCAGGTGATCTCCCACATGCATATCGCGGCCGATTCCCATCCGTTCGGGGGCTTCAACACGGTGGTGGACCCCATCTACATGGGCGTGCCGGTGGTTGGGTTCGAAGGCGACCGCGCCTTCGCCAAATACGGTCCCCATCTGCTGCGCACCCTGGGGCTGGACGATCTGGTGGCCACCAACGTGGACGAATACGTCGATCGTCTGGTCCGGCTGGTCGATGACGTCGAATGGCGCTCGGCGTGCGAGCAGCGCATCCGCGCCCTCGACCTCGAGGCCACCATGTTCGCCGAAAGCAATGGCGGCTATTTCCTCGAGGTGGTGGATCACCTGATCGCCAACCACGACCGCCTGTCCAAGGAGCGGGTCCGCACCCCCATCCGCATCGGTACCGCCCCGTCGGCGCGCGCCCGCAGGAAGGACTAGGACATGGCCCAGTACCTTTCCGCGCTGATCAACAAGAAGCCGCCCAAGGTGGAGGTGCTCGACATCGGCGCCATGCCCGAAGGCACGGACCGCTACCAGATCCTGGTGGACCAGGGACTGGCGCGGGTCACCGGATTCGAGCCCAATCCCGCCCACGCGGAAAAGCTCAACCAGCGCAAAGGCCCCTATACCTATCACCCGGTCTTCCTGGGCGACGGGGCCGAGGCCACCTTCCACATCACCCGGTTCGCCGGCTGCTGCTCGCTGCTGGAGCCCGATCCGGCGGTCATCGACCTGTTCACCGCCATCGGCGCCACCGACGAGGACGACAATTTCCGGGTGGTCTCCACCGAGAGGGTCGCCACCACCCGGCTGGACGAGGTACCCGGCCTGGCTCCGCCCGATTACATCAAGATCGACGTCCAGGGGGCGGAACTGCTGGTCCTCAGGCATGGGCTGCGCACGCTGGGCTCGGCCCTGGTGGTGGAGGTGGAGACCGAATTCGTCCCTCTCTACAAGAACCAGCCGCTGTTCGGCGACGTCCAGCTGTTCATGCGCGACAACGGCTTCATGCTGCACAAGATGATCGATTGCGCCGGCCGGTGCTTCCGCCCCATCACCCAGCCCAACCCCTATCAGCCCTTAAGCCAGATGCTGTGGGCCGATGCGGTGTTCGTGCGTGATTTCACCCGCCTCGAGCGCTATGACGACGAAGAGTTGCTGAAGGCGGCCCTGATCCTGGCCGACGTGTACCGGTCCTGGGATCTGGTCTATCGCCTGGTGGCCGAATACGACCGCCGCCGGGGCGGCGGCCTGATCCAAAGCTTCGACCGGAACGTGGCCAAGGGCGAGGTGCTGCCGATGCTCTACCTGACTCAGCGGCTCACCCCCTGAACGAACGCCATATGTGGGGTCTGTGGTGTGCCATTTTTGCCGCAGACAGCCCAAAAGTAGCCGAAGGGGGCTTGCGGCGATGGCTGGGTTCCTGTAGGAAGTGAACAAATTTGTATTCATATGGCTCGCGATGGGCCGCATCCCGTGATGTTGATAAGGGGGCAAGCGATGAAGATGTTGAGTGTGAAGTCCGTGCTGCGGACCGGTGTGTCGGTGATGGCGCTGTCGATCTCCATGGTCGGAACCGCCCACGCGGTGACGCAGAATGTTGGCACCGGCTATACCGCCGCCGCCGACCAGACCGACCTCGACTTCGATAACGCCGGTGCTCAGACCCTGGTGGTCAACGCGGGCGTCAACATCACCGGTGCCGCCGGTGTGGCGATCGCTTCCTCTGGTGGCAACAACCTCGGCACCGTCAACTTCCTGGGCAACAGCACCGTGACCGGCTCGGTCGGTAACGGCACCCACACGCTGGCCGCCATCAACCTCAACACCACGGCCACCGCCGTCACGCTGTCGTCCACCGCCAACGTGACCGGCAACGTCACCACCACCGGCACCGCCAACCTGACCATCACCGGCGCCAGCGCCATCGGCGGCAGCCTGGTTCTGGAGGGCGCGGGCAACGTCACCCTGACCGGCGGCTCGGCCATCACCGGCAGCGTGTTGAACAGCAACGCCACCAGCGGCCTGGGTAACGTCAGCTTCGGCGCCGCCTCGTCCGCCGCCGCGATCGGTAACGGCACCAAGGCCCTGAACATCGTCACCATCAACAACACCGGCACCAACTCCCTGTCGGGTGCCACGGCCCTGAACTCGACCACCACCAACTTCGCCGCCGACGGTACCCTGCAACTGTCCAACGGCAGCGCGCAGGCGACCTCGACCGTCACCGCGACCACCAACAATACCGGTAACCTGTCGTTCAGCGGCAGCGGCGGCACCAACAACCTGACCGGTACGGTCGGTAACTCCACCAACATGCTGAAGACCATCTACATCGATGGCACCAGCACCACCGGCGTCAGCGGCAACATCTTCCTGGGTGGCTCGGTCAACGTGACCGCCGCCGGCACCCTGATCGCCAGCGGCAACCTCACCGCCGCCGGCGCACACTTCACCGCCAACGGCACCGTGCGGGTGGCCGGCGTGTCCAACCTGACCGCCGCGGTGACCTCCAACGCCAACGGCACCGGTAACCTCAACACCACCGGCAACGTCACCCTGGCCGGCGCCGTGGGTAACAGCACCAACGGCCTGAGCACGGTGACCTTCAACGGCACCCAGAGCCTGAATGCGACCACCAGCATCTACGCCAACACCCTGACCCTGGGCAGCGCGTCGAACACCACCCTGACCGGCAACGTCACCGCCGCCATCGGCCGTGGTGGCGCGGGCTCCACCTCGCTGGCGGGCGGCGCCCTCAACCTGTCCACCTACACGCTGACCCTGAACAGCACCAGCACCAACACGCTGTCCACCGCGGCCAATTCGACCCTGGCGATCACCATCGGTTCCTCGGCCAACGGTAAGATCGTCACCAACGGCACGGTCAACATCGCCGGCGGCGGTCTTGTGACCATCACCCCGAGCACCATCTCGGGCATTAAGATCAACAATGGCGACAAGTTCATCGTCATCGACAACACCGGCACCCAGACCAGCAGCAACGTGACCACGGCGTCCAGCGCCAACACCTCGCTGCGGACCTGGGCGGCCAGCGTCTCCACCGTGACCACCACCGATTACTACGGCAACACCATCAACGCCAACCAGGACACCATCCTGACGGCGACCGTGAACAGTGCCTCCTCGGTGATCGGCTCGGCTTCGTCCGCGGCTCAGAGCACGGTCGACGCCCTGAACGCCTATACCGGCACCAACACTCAGCTGGTTGCCCTGCAGAACGCCGTCCAGAACCTGACCAGCGCCACCGAAATCGCCAAGGCGGGCGAGCAGCTGAAGCCCAGCGGCAATGCCAACGCCTCGACCTTCGCCGGCGCCATGCAGGCCACCACCGGCACCCTGACCACCATCGCGGCCCGCACCGACAGCATGCGTCTGGCGGCCAATGGCGGCAGCGGTATCAACAGCGGTGACGTCATGCGCGGCGTGGGTGTGTGGGGCGAAGGCTTCGGCAGCATGGCCCAGCAGGATACCCGCAACGCCGTGACCGGCTTCAACTCCCGCACCGCCGGTCTGGCGCTGGGTGCCGACGCCAAGGTGGCCGAGGGAACCCGGGTCGGCGTGGCCGTGTCCTACGCCCGTACCGGCGTGGACGGCATGGGCAACAACGCCGCCGACAACACCCTCATCAACAGCTACCTGGGTACCGTGTACGGCAGCTACACCGGCAAGCCCTGGTACGTGAACGGTGCCGTGTCGGTCGGTGTCCACCAGTACGACACCACCCGCACCATCAGCTTCGCCGGTTTCGCCGACAAGGCCCAGGGTGACCACCTCGGCATGCAGTACACCGGCAAGATCGATGGCGGTTATCCGGTCCCGGTCGGCCGGTTCGTCCTGACCCCCGTCGCCGGCTTGACCTACACCTACCTGAACCAGGATGGCTATACCGAAAGCAGCAACAACGGTGCCGCTCTGAAGATCGCCAGCCAGGACACCTGGTCGCTGCGCTCGCAGCTCGGCGCCAAGGCCGACACCACCTTCAAGCTGTCGGGTGGCGAGACCCTCACCCCGCAGGTTCGTGCCAGCTGGCTGCATGAGTTCCACACCTCGGCGCTCAACACCAACGCGACCTTCGCCAACGGTGGCTCCAGCTTCACCGCCAACGGCCTGAAGGGTACCGCCGAGGCCGCTCTGATCGGTGTGGGCCTGACCATCGACGGACCGAGCATGCTGAAGGTCGATCTGGGCTACGACGCCGAGATGCGCTCCGATTACCTGAGCCATACCGGTCGTCTGCAGCTCCGCTCGGACTTCTAAGGACGGCTTGATCCAAGCATCGTGACGGCGGGGGCTCCGGGACTATCCCGGGGCCCCCGTTGCCTTTCAGCCAAGGGGATACGGAATGCGCGGCGCAGCCAGGCGGGTACTTTCACTGCTGATTCCTCTCTCGATCCTGTCCGGATGCGCCATTCACGACCGGCAGGGGACGGCCGAGAAGTTGGCCGCCCAGGGCCGCTTCGTCCGCAGCCAGATTCAATCCGATCCCTTCGTGTTGACCGCTTTCGTCCGTCGGGGCGCGCGGGGAACACCCCTGACCGTCTATATCGAGGGTGACGGCCTGGCCTGGCTGGACACCAACCGGGTTTCACCCGATCCCACCCCCATGACTCCCACGGCCCTGGCGCTGGCGGCGGGCGATTCGTCACCCAACGTCGCCTATCTCGCCAGGCCCTGCCAGTACACCGATCGCCGCCTCAACCCCCGTTGCTCGGAAACCTACTGGACCGACCGGCGCTTCGCCGAGGAGGTGGTGGTGTCCATGAACCGGGCCATCGATACGCTGGTTCGCGATACGCAGGCTCCGTCGGTCCATCTGGTGGGCTATTCGGGCGGTGGGGCCATTGCCGTGCTGGTGGCGGCGCGGCGCGGCGACGTCGCCAGCCTGCGCACCGTGGCGGGAAATTTGGATCACAAGGCGGTCAACGCCCATCACAAGGTCGACCAGCAGCGAGGCTCGCTGAACGCCATCGACGTGGCGTCCGCTCTTGCCCGCCTTCCCCAACGCCACTTCTATGGTACGGAAGACAAGACCATTCCGTCCTTTGTCGCGCGCTCCTATGCCCAGGCGGCGGGGAATGGCCCCTGTGTCAAGGTGACGCCGGTCAGCGGGGCCAGCCACGCCACCGGTTGGTCGGATCTCTGGCCGCAGCTGCTTCGTCAGCCGCTGGACTGCCAGTGACGAGGGGCCTTCGCCCGAGTTTTGAGCCTGCGGCGGCAAAAGGGGGCATGCCGTCATCCCGGGCGCCGGTCAAAAGACCCTTCGGCAATGCCCCAAGGGTGACGGATTGTCTTCGACTGAGTGCTGAATGGGCCGGCGGACGGGAGACGCCGGGCCTTGAGGGATCAGAACAGATAGTTCATCACGCTGCCGGGCTTGACCGAGCCGGGCGAGGTGATACGGATGTTCTGCTCGTAGGTGCCGACGCCGCGCAGGACGTCGTTGAGGAAGATCCTGGACGAGGTCGGGTCGCTGCCGTCCTCGGAGGTGTCGGTGCCGTATTCGAAGATGCGCAGCGAGGTCTGCGGGGCGAAACCGCCCCTGTCCTCCCGCTGGCGACGGCCGCCATCGGGGTTGATGCCGTTTTCCTGCTGGAACCGGAGGATCGATTCCTCGTTCAGCCCCATGTGCTGGGTGTAATCCAGCCGCTCCACATCGGGTCGGGTCGAGGAAGCGACATTGCGCCCGCCATGACCGATACGGGCCGTCGCCGCCGCCACGCTGGACGCCGCCGCCGATGCCGATCCGATCTGTTTGGTGCTCAATGCCATGATGGGCCTGGATACACAAAGCCTAGATTAATCCAACGTTAAGCATACCCTCGTGGGATCATGAAGGGAAGCGCTATCATAACGCGCCGCGAGGCCGCCCTGAGTGCGGTCCTCAGAAATCCTCGGCCGCCAGCCAGGACAGAATCCGCTCCGCGGTCGGCTGCCACCAGCAATCGTCGAGCATCAGTCCGTGGGGCGCGCCGGTCAGCAGTGACAGGTCCGCGCCGAAATAGGTGGCGGTCTCCATCATGGCGGCGGCGGGGACCAGAACGTCGCGGTCTCCTCCCAGCACCAGGATGGGCGGGCGGACCTGCCCCAGGGGCAGGCGCGGACGCTTGGGATTGAGCAACTCGACGCAGATGCGGTGGGATTCCTTCTGCAGCCGGGGCAGCAGATGGGCCAGGGTGTCGGTCGGGGTGGCGTCGGAGAAGAAGGCGCGGCGGATGACTTCGCCCTTCACCACCGACGGTCCCAGCGCCTGCAACAGCCCGAACTGCAGGCAGACGTCCGGTGAGAAGACCGAGAGATGCAGCGCCGACGACATCAGGCCCGATGGCGGCACGCTGGACATCAGCACGGCGGCCTGAACGCGGTCGTCTTCCGCCAGGCAGTGCTGGACCAGCAGGCCGCCCATGGAATGGCCGACCAGAATCATCTCGCCGCCCACATGGGCCATGGCCGAGTGGATGTCGGTGAGGTAATCGGCCAGCGAGGCATAATTGAAGCCACCCTCGCTTTCGCCGTGCCCGCGCAGCGACACCGCGTGGCTGGACCAGCCGTGGCGGGCGAAGAACGGCATGAAGCGCTCGGCCCAAACCCAGGCACCGCAATAGGAGCCGTGAACGAACAGCAGGGACGGCCGCCCGGGGGCGGGGCCTTCCGGCGGATGGCAGTGCAGCAGTTCCAGTTTCACTTGAGGCCGATCATTTTCATCAGCCGGGCCAGCAGGCCGGGCTTGGGGGCGGGCTTTCTGGCGGGCATCGCCTTGCGGGCCGGGCTCTGCCCTCCGGCCGGCCGGGGCTTGGGCGCCGGCTTGCAATGGGGATTGGTGTAGGAAAAGAACATGCGGAACTCGCCATCGGCGGCGACCTTGTAATAGGCCACCTTCTTGATGGTCGGGTCGAGCTTGCAGCGGCGCTTGGCATCCGTCTCGGCGGTCTCGCGGTCGTCGATGTCGGAATAGTCCAGCTTGCCCTGCTTCAGTTCCTGGCCTTCGCGGCAGGAATAGATTTCCGTGCTCATGCGCCCTTCCTCTGCCCGGCCGGATCATAGCGGGGCGGGAGGCGTAATCGCAACTGTCTCCAATATGCAGATTGAACATGCGGCTTTTAACCGGATGTTGGGAAATGCCGGCTATGCTACATATTGTGAAGGCCCGCGCGACCAGGGCCAAAAGGATGAGGCGACATGGCCGACGACGACGCGATCAACGCAGCCCTGGGTCTGGGAGACAACCGCGAGGCGGTCTACGACGTCTCGGTGGAGCTGTCGGCGGTGCTGGGCACCGCCAATCTGCCCATCGCCCAGCTGCTGAAGCTGGGTCGCGGCGCCGTGGTGGAACTGGACCGCAAGGTCAACGACCCCGTCGATCTCTACGTCAACCGCAAGAAGGTCTGCCGCGCCGAGGTGGTGGTGGTCGAGGATCATCTGGCGGTGACCATCACCGAGGTGCTGAAGCGCGCGGCTGATTGACGCCCGCCGCCTCCCTGGTAGTCTGTGCCCCGCAATTCCAGGAGCAGGGGCCTTTCATGAAGTTCTTCATCGATACCGCCGAAGTCGCCGAGATCCGCGAGCTGGCCGCCACCGGGCTGGTGGACGGCGTCACCACCAATCCCTCGCTGATCGCCAAGTCGGGGCGCAAGATTCTCGACGTGATCGCCGAGATCTGCGACATCGTGCCCGGCCCCATCTCGGCCGAGGTGGCCGCCACCGATTTCGACACCATGCTGGCCGAGGGCCGCAAGCTGGCGGCGCTGCGCCCCAACGTGGCGGTCAAGGTGCCGCTCACTCCGGCCGGCCTCAAGACCTGCAAGGTGCTGGCCGACGACGGCGTCAAGGTCAACGTCACCCTGTGCTTTTCGGCCAATCAGGCCATTCTGGCGGCCAAGGCCGGCGCGGCTTTCATCTCGCCCTTCGTCGGGCGCCTGGACGACATCGGCCAGGACGGCATGGAGCTGATCGCCGACATCGTCGCCATCTACCGCGAATATCCGGCCTTCCGCACCGAGGTGCTGGCCGCGTCCATCCGCCATCCCATGCATGTGACCGACGCGGCCCGCATCGGCGCCCACGTGGTCACCATGCCGCCATCGGTTCTTCGCCAGATGGTCCAGCACCCGCTGACCGACAAGGGGCTGGCCGCCTTCATGGCCGATTGGGCGAAGACCGAACAGTCGATTCTCTGATCAGATCGCGGACGGTGTCGCGGTCGAGGAACGATCCCATGTGGGTCACCTTGGCCGCGCCCCAACGCACCGCCAGGGGCAGGGCATGGGCCATGTCCAGCCCCAGCGCCAGGGCATGGGCCAATCCGGCGGCAAAGGCATCGCCTGCCCCGGTGGTGTCCACCGCGTCCACGTCGGGAGCCGTGGCTCGCAGGTGCTGGCCTTCCACGCCGAAGGCCTCGGCCCCCTCCTCGCCGTGGGTGATCACCACCCAGCGCAGCACGTCGCCGGCCAGTTTGCGTCCCTCGGCCACGGGGGCGGCCAGGACCCGCCCGTCCACGTCGCCATGCGAGCCGACCAGCACCTGGACGGGCAGCATTCCTTCCGCCGCCGACCGGATCTGGGCGACGATGGGGCACAGCTTGGCCTTGGCCCGCAGCAATTCCGCCAGGTCCTGGCCATTGGTGCGGACATAGACGCAATCGGCGTCGAGATTGAGCAGGCGCTGCGGCGGACGGGCCTCGCGCGCCCGGGTGAGGTTGATGATGGTGCGCTCGCCCTTCGGGTCCAGCAGCACCAGCGAGCGGGTGCTGGCCCCCGAAATGCGGGTGACCGGACCGACGTCCACGCCGTGGCGTGAAAGCTCGGCCAGCAACTCGTCGGCCAGGGGATCGGTGCCCAACGCCGCCACCAGCGACACTTCGTGTCCGGCGTGGGCCAGGGCGATGGCGGTGTTGGCGCCGCCGCCGCCCAGGCGGGCAACCGGCGGCGTGCCCTGCAGATGCCGTCCCTCGCGCAGGTTTTGGTCCAGATGGATGACTTCGTCGCGGGCAATGCTGCCCAGGACAACGATTCGGGCCATCGCGCCCTCCTTGTCTCATCCGTCAGGATAGCTCCAAAGCGTGGGTGATGCCATGATCACCGTCATGACCGATGCCGATGCCAGACCTCGACGATTACCTTGGGCAAGTGCCCTGCGCCACCGGGGGTATCGCCTGTTCTTCTGCGGCCAGGCGGTGTCGCTGATGGGGTCGTGGATGCAGATGGTGGCGCAGAGCTGGCTGGTCTACCGCCTGACCGGCTCGGCCGAGATGCTGGGGCTGGTGGCCTTCGCCGGGCAGGGGCCGGTCTTCGTCCTCGGCCTGCTGGGCGGCGCGGTGGCCGAGGGCCGCTCGCGGCGCCGGCTGATCCTGATCACCCAGACCGCCTTCCTGGTCCAGGCGGCGGCGCTGGCCGCCCTCACCCTGGCCGGGCGGGTCGAGGTCTGGCACGTTCTGGTCCTGGCCGTGGCGTTCGGCATCATCAACGCGGTGGACATTCCGGCGCGGCAGGCCTTCACCGTCGATCTGGTGGGCAAGGCGGACCTGGGCAACGCCGTGGCCCTCGACGCCTCGGTCTTCAACGCGGCGCGGCTGGTGGCGCCGGTCCTGGCGGGCGCGCTGGTGGCCCGGGTGGGGGAGGGCTGGTGCTTCGCGCTCAACGCCGCCAGTTTCCTGGGGGTGCTGGCCGCCCTGGCGCGCATGCCCGAGCCGGCGGCCGGAGCGGGCCTGCCGTCGGGTGAACGCATGCTGGTCCGGGTGAGGGCCGGCCTCGCCTTCGTGGCCGGACACCGCCCCATCCTGGCCCTGATGGCCATGCTGGGCCTGTCGGGGCTGATGGGCATGTCCTTCTCGGTGCTGATGCCGGTCTTCGCCGACCGGGTGCTGGGCGGCGGGCCGGAGACGCTGGGTCTGCTGACGAGCGGGGCGGGGGCGGGCGCCCTGCTGGCCTCGCTGGCGGTGGCCGGACCGGCGGGCGGGGCGTCGCGGGGGCGGGTGGCCTGGGGCCTGTGCGCCTTCGGGGCCGCCCTGGTGGCCTTCGCGCTCTCCACCGAGCCGGCTCTGTCGGTGGGGGTGCTGGCCCTGGCCGGCATGGCGCTGGTGGCCCACAACACCGCGTCGCAGACCCTGGTCCAGACCCTGGTTCCCGATACCTTCCGGGCGCGGACCATGGCGCTCTATACCATGACCTTCATGGCGGCGACGCCGCTGGGCTCGCTGCTGGCGGGGTTTCTGTCGGAACGCATCGGCCCCCAGCCCACCGTCGCCCTGGGCGGAGCCGCCTGCATGCTGGGCGCCCTGGCCTATCGCCGCTGGGCGCCCTGATCGGCGAAGACCAGCGAGAACACCGCGCCGCCGCCGGGCCGGTCGTCCACCTCGACCCGGCCGCCATGGGCCTGCATGATCTCGCGCACGATGGCCAGACCCAGGCCCGAGCCGCTCTTGCGCCGTTCGGCCCGCCAGAAGCGCCGGAAGATGCGTTCGCGCAACTCGGCGGGAATGCCGGGGCCGCGATCCTCGACCCTGAGGGTGAGCGGCGCCTCCACCCGGACGGTGACGGTGGTGCCGGGCGGGGTGTGGGTGAGCGCGTTCTCCACCAGATTGCGCAGCGCGCCGAACACCGCTTCGGCATTGGCGGCCACCGGACAGGGGGCGGGGGCTTCGACCACCTCGATCATCCGCCGGTGCCGGAGGGCCATGGCCGCCATGAACGTCCCCACGTCCACGGCGATGGCGTTGAGATCGGCCTGATCATCGGTGGCCACGGTCAGCGCCTCGGCGCGGGCCACCGCCAGCAACTGGCCGACCAGCCGGGTCATGGATTCCACGTCGCGGGTCAGGGCCTCGCGGGTGGCGGGGTCTGGCAGGGTCTCGATATGGGCGCGCAGCACCGCCAGCGGCGTGCGCAACTCGTGGGCGGCGTCGGCGGTGAAGTCCCGCTGGATGCGAAATCCCGTCTCGATACGGTCGAGGGCGCTGTTGACGGCGTGGACCAGGGGCAGAATCTCGCGCGGGACCTGGGTCTCGGGCAGGCGGATGTCGGTACTGGCCGGGCCGATGGCGGCGGCCTGCTCCGACAGGCGTTTGAGCGGCAGCAGCGAGTTCCGGATGGTGACCAGGCTGACCAGCAGCATGGCGAACAGGAAGGGGGCGCCCAGCCAGCCGCCTTCCTCGGCGAAGCGTTCGATCAGCGAACGGGTCATGGCGTCGAAATCGTTGCCGCTCTCCTCCACCTGAACCACCATCTCGTTGCCCGGCTCACCCATCATGACGGCCGCGCCGAACATCAGGATGGGACCCGGCCCGTCGGGGTCGTGCTCGTAGAGCCTGGGGCCGTCGCCCATCTCCGGCACCGGCCCCACCTCGTCGCCGCCGTGGATCAGCACCTTTCCGCTGCGCCAGTCGCGGACGGCGAAGCGCAGATTGCCCTCGGACGAGGTGTAGGCGGCCAACTGGGTGGCCGGAATGTTGAGGGCGATGTCGCCGTTCTCGAGGATGTCGATGTGGTTGCGGATGGAGACCGCCTGCTCGATCAGATAGGTATCGCGCATGATGTCGGTGACCGAATGGTACTTCCACCACAGCCAGGAATAGGCCAGGACGATGGCGACCAGGGTGGTCAGCGACAGCCGGACGACGATGCGCCACAGGATGGCCGGCGGCTGGCCGGTCAAGGGGCGCCGTCCGCCAGCATGTAGCCGATGCCCCGCAGCGTGTGGACGGTGGCCTCGGCGCCCGATTGCTGCAGGCGCTTGCGCAGGCGCGACACCAGCACTTCCACCGAATTGGGGGTGACGTCGTCGTCGAAGCCGTAAAGGCTTTCCTCCAGCGAGCGCTTGGACACCACCTTGCCCGAACGGCGCAGCAGGTGCTCCAGCATCTCCATCTCGCGCCGGGGCATGGAGATCAGCCGGCCGTTGACCCGTACCTCGCGCCCGGCGGTATCGAAGGAGAGGTTGCCCAGGGACAGCTCCACCGACAGCGCGGCGCCGGGCCGCCGCAGGATGGCGCGCAGCCGGGCGATCAGCTCCTCCATGGCGAAGGGCTTCAGCAGGTAGTCGTCGGCTCCGGCGTTCAGGCCCGAGACCCGGTCGCTGAGCCCGTCCCTGGCGGTCAGCACCATCATGGGGCATGGCGCGGCCTTGGCGCGCTGGGCGCGGATGATGTCCAGCCCGTCGCCGTCGGGCAGGCCGAGGTCGAGAATGGCCGCCTGGTAAGAGGCCGAGTCGAAGGCGGCGACGGCGTCGGCCACGGTGCCGAACACGTCGGGCACGAAGCCGGCGCTCTTCAGCCCGGCGGAAATGAACTCGGCCAGACGGTCATTGTCCTCGACCAGAAGAATGCGCATGGGAACCGTCCGCCTATTTGAGGACGTAATAGATGTCCGAACCGTCGTCGCCCCTGATCCACACCTGCACCAGGGCCTGGCTGGCATCGTACCACAATTCGCGGCGCAGCCCGTCGTCCCACAGCCAGCGTGTGGTCGGAGTCGGCTTGCCGCGCACCATGATGGTCTCCTCCCCCAGCATCTGGACCTTCAGCGGCACCGGATTGCCGTCGCCGGGGTCGAGCATCATGGTGTGGGCGGGCGAGGGCGGATACCACAGCGAGCCGGGAATCATCTCGGGATGGCTGGTGGCCGGCTTGCCGTCCACCGAGACCCGCAGCTTGCCCCCCGCCATTTCGGCCCTGACCGCGTGGCGGGTGCCGTCGTCATTGGTGACGTAGTCCAGAGACTTGAGCCGGCCGTTCTCCCAGATTTCGACGCCCTGCTGTTCATAGACGAAGAAGGGAATGAACAGGATGCTCACCCGGATGTCGGCCTCGACGCGGACCTCGAAGCCGCCCTTGCGCGGCCGGAAGGCATAGGTGTGGTAGCCGATGGCCCCACCGTTGCGGGTGACTGCGAAGGCCAGGGTCTGCTCGGGCTGGTTGGCCAGGAAGGCGGGCATGGCCGCGACGGTCTTGGCGGAGACAAGCAGGACCAGGGCGGCCATGAAGAGATAAGGAATCCTCATGCGCGGCGGGTACCTCTGCGGCGACGGCCGGCCCCCGCGCCAGGCGGGGGCCGTACACGTCGAATCAGGACATCAGGCGGTTCCACCAGCCCTTGCGCGGCGGCTTGGCCGGCGCGGGCGGCTCGGGTTCTGCCGCCGGCTCGGCCGTCACCACCGCTTCGGCCATGGCGGGAGCAGGCTCCGGCTGGGGCGCGGGAGCGGGCTCCTCGACCAATGGGGCGACCGGTTCGGGGGCGCCGGCAGCCGGTTCCTCGGCGACCGCGGCCTCGGGCGTGGAGGCGGCGTCGACGGGGGCTTCGTCGGTCACGGCCTCGGCCTTCTTCCTGGCCGGGGCGCGCTTGCGCTTGGGCTTTTCAGCGGGAGCGGCCTCCTCGGCGGCGGCTTCCGGCTTGGCCTCGGCCTTCTTCCTGGCCGGGGCGCGCTTGCGCTTGGGCTTCTCGGCGGGAGCGGCCTCCTCGGCGGCGGGAGCGGCCTCGGCGGGTTCGGCGGCGTCAGGCTCGACCTGGGCCTCGGCCCCCTCGGCCGGAACGGTCTCGGCGACGTCCGGTTCAGCGGTCTGGGTCTCGGCGCCGGCTTCGGCCTCTTCGGCTCCGCCCTCGCCCTCGCCCTCGCCCTCGGCGCCCTCGCCATCGCGGCGGCGGCGGCGGCGGCCGCCCCGGCGGCCCCGGCGGCGCTTGCGCGGCTGGTCGTCGTCGCCGCCCTCGGCCCGGACGCCCTCGCCCTCGCCCTCGGAATCGCCGTCGTCATCGCCGGCTTCCGCCGATTCGCCCTCGCCAAGGGGCTGTTCGTCGCCCTGGGGCGCGTCACCCTCGGCCTGTTCCGGGCGATCGTCGCCGGGCTTGCGGCGGCGGCGGCGGCGGCGGCGGCGCTTGCGGCCCTCGCTGTCCTCGCCCTTGTCCTCGTCGTTACGCTCGTCCCGGGGGCGCTCGTCGCGGCTGCGGCCCGAACGCTCGGGCTGGGCTTCCTCTTCCTCGTCCTCGTCGTCCTCGGCCTCTTCCGGCTCGGCCTCGGCCGGCGGACGGTGGGCGGTGTCATCCATGGAGATGGCGGTGCGGGCCGGCTCGTCGGGGCGGAACTCGGCCTTGACCTTGTCCATGCGGAAGGCCGGCGGAATCAGGGTCTCGTCGCCCGACAGGAACACGTCGAACTCGTAGCGCTCCTCGATGGCGGCCAGCGCCGAACGCTTCTGGTTGAGGATGTAGAGCGCGATGGCCGGCTGCACGTGCACGGTGATCTCGGACGAGCGGCGGCGGATGCCCTCTTCCTCGATGGCGCGCAGGATGTGCACGGCCGCCGATTCCACCGACCGCACCAGGCCGGTGCCGCCGCAATGGGGGCAGGGGCTGAAGGTGGTTTCCTGCAAGCTGGGACGCAGGCGCTGGCGCGACAGTTCCAAAAGGCCGAAGGCGCTGATCTTGCCCACCTGGATGCGGGCGCGGTCGTTCTTCAGGGCTTCCTTGAGGCGACGCTCGACCGCATGGTTGTTGCGGTTCTCCTCCATGTCGATGAAGTCGATGACGATCAGGCCGGCCAGGTCGCGCAGGCGCAGCTGGCGGGCCACCTCGTCGGCGGCCTCCATGTTGGTCTTGAGCGCCGTCTCCTCGATGTGGCGCTCCTTGGTGGCGCGGCCCGAATTGACGTCGATGGCGACCAGCGCCTCGGTCTGGCTGATGACGATGTAGCCGCCCGACTTCAGCTGCACCACCGGCGAATGCATGGCGTCCAGCTGGGCTTCCACCTGATAGCGGTGGAACATGGGCATCACCGGGTCCTTGTAGGGCTGGACCTTCTTGGCATGCGAGGGCGTCAGCATGCGCATGTAGTCCTTGGCGAGGCGATAGCCCTCGTCGCCGTCCACCAGCACCTCGTCGATGTCCCGCGAATAGAGGTCGCGGATCGAGCGCTTGATCAGGCTGGCCTCTTCGTAGACCAGGGCCGGGGCGCTGGATTTCAGCGTCAGTTCGCGCACGCTGTCCCACATGCGCAGCAGGTATTCGTAGTCGCGCTTGATCTCGGTCTTGGAGCGCTCGGACCCGGCGGTGCGGATGATCACCGCCATGCCGTCGGGAATGTCCATCTCGTTGGCGATGGCCTTGAGCCGGCGGCGGTCGGTGGCCGACACGATCTTGCGCGACACCCCGCCGCCCCGGGCGGTGTTGGGCATCAGCACGCAGTAGCGGCCGGCCAGCGACAGGTAGGTGGTCAGCGCGGCGCCCTTGTTTCCGCGCTCCTCCTTGACCACCTGCACCAGCATGATCTGCCGGCGCTTGATCACTTCCTGGATCTTGTAGTTGCGCAGCAGGCGGGCGCGCCGGCGCTCGTTCTCGGCGTCGTCGTCGCCGCCCACGGTCTCCACGTGGCGCTTGCGGGGCGCGGGCTCGGCCTCGGCATCGCCGTTCTCGGGGCCGTTCTCGGGATTGGGGGCGTCCTCGACGGTGGTTCCGTCCACCTGCTCGGCCACCGCCTCGGCGGCCAGATGGCCTTCGCCCACCGGCTCGGCCTCGTCGCGGTCGTTGGTGGCTTCCCGCATCACCTCGGCGCGCTGGGCGGCCAGCAGCGCCTGACGGTCGGCCACCGGAATCTGGAAGTAGTCGGGATGGATTTCACTGAAGGCGAGGAAGCCGTGACGGTTGCCCCCGTACTCGACGAAGGCGGCCTGCAGCGAGGGTTCGACCCTCACCACCTTGGCCAGATAGATGTTCCCCTTCAGCTGCCGCTTGGTGGATGTCTCAACATCCAGTTCTTCCAGGCGGGTTCCATTGACCACCACGACCCGGGTCTCCTCCGGGTGGGTGGCGTCGATCAACATACGCTTGACCATTAAGGCGATCTCTCCGTGGCGCCGCCCGCGACGATGCGCAAGGCGCGTGCGAGCGGCTGTCTGATCCAGCGAAGCCGGCGCGCAGGCACGGGCGATCGATCGGTTTGCCGCTGGAACCAGCGGCGCCTCGGAAAATGCCCGCGCGTCCGACAGCGGACACGGGCCTCATTCGGGGGAAACCTGATCGCGGGCGGATCCGCCCGGCTTCGAATTCTAGGCTGGCGTCGCGATCCGAGCCATGGCGCATCCCCGGGTCCGCAGTCATTGCGAACCACCGTGACGCCATCGTCCCGCGAGGGACTATCGGATCATGCGAGCTCATGGGCAGTCAAAATAGCCTTGCTCCGTCCTTTCGACAACGATCTTGTTGCAGCCAGCCCACACGGCGGTGAAATCGACGGGAAGAGTCTGGTGAATCAATGCGTTTTGGGTTGAGCTTGAGTCCGCGTCTGGGCTATAGCTGTCCCTGTGATTCACAATCGGCCCGCGACCATGAGGCAGATGAGGACCAGACCGCGTTTCCTGTCGGCATTGACGGCCCTGGCGTTGCTCTGGGGGCTGGGCGGCGCGCCGGACTCCCTGGCGGCGACGGCGTCGGGCGCGCGGCTGGGCATTCATGCCGAGGGGGTGACCCGCTTCGTCCTCGACCTGTCCGATCAGGTGGGGTTCAAGGTCACGCCCCTGGCCGATCCCTACCGCATCGCCATCGAGCTGCCGGGGGCCGATTACGCCGGTCCGGCCGGAATTGCCAAGCCGTGGGGCGCGGTCAACGCCATGCGCCTGGACGGCGGGCGGATCGTCCTCGATCTCAGGAAGCCCGCCCTGGTGAAGAGTGCCTTCATCATTCCGCCGCGCGACGGGCTGGGGCATCGTCTGGTGGTCGACCTGTCGGAAACCACCCGCGAGGCCTTCCTGGCCGCCGCCGGCGGCGCCAAGGCGCCGGTGCTGAAGCCGCCGCCCGCCGCCGCCAAGGCCGTTCCGCCGCCGCCGCCCGCGCCCAAGCCGGTGGAGGAATTCCGCCTGCCCGAGGCCGTCCCCGCGGTCGCTTCCGCCCCGGCACCCGCTGCCGCCAACCGCATCGTGGTGACCAGCCCCAACGCCCCGGCGGCCACCAACGCGGCGGTCGAGAGCGTGCCGCCCGAGCCGGTGACCGCCGCGCCGGCGGCCCAGGCTCCGGTCAACCTGATTCCGCCGCCCATGCCGGTGGAGCGCCCCCAATCGGCCGACGCCAAGGCGGCCGACGCCAAGGCTGGGCGACCCATGCTGTCGGCGCCCATGCCGCCGCCGCCCGAGCGTCCGGCCCCGCCGCCGCCCGTCACGCAGCCCGCCGCCCCGCCGCAACCGGCGCCGCCGCCGCAGCAGGCGGTGCAGCCCCCGCCACCGGCTCCGCCCATGGAGAACGTGGCCAAGGCCAAGGACGGCGTGCCGGTGATCGTCATCGATCCCGGCCACGGCGGCGTCGATCCCGGGGCCACCGGCGTGTCGGGCACCTACGAGAAGCACATCACCCTGGCCATGGCCCGCGAACTGAAGGCCATGCTGGAGCGCAGCGGGCGCTACCGCGTGCATCTGACGCGGGACCGCGACGTGTTCATCCGCCTGCGCGAACGCATCGCCATCGCCCGCGCCCAGGGCGCCGACCTGTTCATCTCGCTGCACGCCGACGCGGTGCAGAACCCGCAGATCAGGGGCCTGTCGGTCTACACCCTGTCGCGCACCGCCTCGGACTCCGAGGCGCAGGCCTTGGCGGAAAAGGAAAACAAGGCCGACCTCATCGCCGGCATCGACCTCACCCACGAATCCGCGGACGTGGCCAACATCCTGATCGATCTGGCCCAGCGCGAGACCATGAACCGTTCGGCCGGCTTCGCCACCGAACTGGTGGACGAGGTGGGCCAGGAGATGGACCTGCTGGGCAACACCCACCGTTTCGCCGGCTTCGCCGTGCTGAAGGCTCCCGACGTGCCGGCGGTGCTGGTGGAGATGGGCTACCTGTCCAACGAGGCGGAGGAAAGGATGCTGCGCCAGCCGCAGTACCGCGCCCGCCTGGCCAAATCCATCGCCAAGGCGGTGGAGCGCTTCTTCCCGCCCAACCTCAAGGCCAAGCGGCCGTAGGGACGATGTGTCATTCCGACGACCAACGGGAGGGGGAATCTCGTTCCGGACCGGGGGGGCGGCGGGAATGGCGCCGCCCGGGCGGGCGGAGATCCCTCGGCTTCGCTCGGGATGACGGGGCCCTTTGAGATGAGGCGTCTTTTCGCCCTGGCCGTCCTCGCCCTCGCCGCTCCGGCGCTTCCCGTCCATGCCGAGCCCAAGCCGGCCGTGCCCTGCCTGACCTGTCCCCGCACCGTTCCCGCCTGCTGGATGGTGGTCTACCGCTGGACCGACTACAACCTGCGCTCCGGCCCCGGCAACCACATGGTGGTCACCAGCGGGGCGCCGCCGACGCGGCCCGAACTGGCCCAGGCCACCCAGGACATTCTGCGCGGCATGCCCAAGGGCATGACCGCCGCCCTGGTGGGCACCAGCCGCATCGACTGCCCCGAAGCCATCAAGGCGGCGTCGCGCAAGCCATGACGGCCCATATGCCGGCCCCGCGCATATGACAGTGGACAGCGGCGCCCATCGCCTGCATCTTCCCCTCACTTGACGCCGGAGACCGCGTGGCGGTACCACCGTGTCCGACCCCTGAGGCACCCGATTCCATGTTCCGCTTCCTGCTTGGACTGTTCAGCCTGTTGATCCTGCTGGCCATCGTCGGCGCGGGCGGCGTGCTGTTCGTCTTCTGGCATTACGGGCGGGGGCTGCCCGACTATCACCAGCTGGCCCATTACGAGCCGCCCATCACCACCCGCGTCTATGGCGGCGACGGCCGTCTGGTGGCCGAATACGCGGTGGAGAAGCGGGTCTTCGTGCCGCTGTCGGTGATTCCCCAGACGGTGAAGGACGCCTTCCTGTCGGCCGAGGACAAGAATTTCTATTCCCATGCCGGCATCGATCCGGTGGGCATCGCGCGCGCCATCATCGTCAACCTGAAGAACCGGGGCAAGGGCGCCGACCGGCGGCCGGTGGGCGCCTCGACCATCACCCAGCAGGTGGCCAAGAACTTCCTGTTGACCAACGAGGTGTCCATCGAGCGCAAGGTCAAGGAAGCCATCCTGGCGCTGCGCATCGAGCGGACCTTCACCAAGGACCACATCCTCGAGCTTTACCTCAACGAGATCTATCTCGGCGGCGGCGCCTACGGCGTGGCGGCGGCGGCGCTGAACTACTTCGACAAGGGCCTGGACGAGCTGTCGGTGGCCGAGGCCGCCTATCTCGCCGCCCTGCCCAAGGCCCCCAACAACTACAACCCCCATCGCCATCCCCAGGCCGCCAAGGAGCGCCGGGACTGGGTGATCGGGCGCATGTTCGAGGACGGCAAGATCACCCAGGCCGAGTATCAGGCCTTCGTCGCCATGCCGCTGGAGGTCCGCTCGCGCAAGGAGATGCAGGCCACCCAGGGCGCCGATTACTTCGCCGAGGACATCCGCCGCGAGATCATGGCCAAGCATGGCGGCGAAACCGCCCTGTACAAGGGCGGGCTGGTGGTGCGCGCCTCCATGGATGCCCGGCTGCAGGCGGTGGGCTCGAAGGTGCTGCGCCAGGGGCTGGCCACCTATGACCGCCGTCACGGCTGGCGCGGTCCCATCACCCGCATTCCCGCCGCCGCCGGCTGGGGGCCGCTGCTGGCCGCCGTGCCCAAGCCCGGCGGCGCCGACGAGGCGTGGCAGACCGCCGTGGTGCTGGCGCTGAACGACCAGGAAGCCACCCTGGGCCTGGTGGGCGGCAAGGTGGGCCGCGTGCCCTTCGCCGAGATGAAGTGGGCGCGTCCCGCCCTGGAAAAAGCCGCCATGGGGCCGTTCCCCCGCCGCCCCGCCGACGTGGTGGCGCTGGGCGACGTCATCCTGGTGGAGCCGGTGGCCAAGAGCGAGGACGGCAAGGCCTATCCCGCCAATTCCTTCAGCTTGCGCCAGATTCCCAAGGTCGAGGGCGCCCTGGTGGCCATCGATCCCCATACCGGGCGCGTCCTGGCCATGGTGGGCGGCTGGTCCTACGGCAAGAGCCAGTTCAACCGCGCCTCCCAGGCGCTGCGCCAGCCGGGCTCGGCCTTCAAGCCGTTCATCTATCTGGCGGCGCTGGAAAGCGGCTATACGCCGTCCTCGCTGGTGCTCGACGCTCCCATCGCCCTGCCCCAGGGACCGGGCCTGCCCCTGTGGCGGCCCAAGAACTACAACGACGACTATCTCGGCCCCACCACGCTGCGCGTCGGCCTCGAGAAGTCGCGCAACCTGATGACCGTGCGCCTCGCCCAGGCCATCGGCATGGACAAGGTGGCCGATTATTCGGGACGTTTCGGCATCTACGACACCCTGCCGCGCCAGTTGTCCATGGCGCTGGGCGCCGGCGAGACCACGCCGCTGAAGCTCACCGCCGCCTACGCCATGCTGGTCAATGGCGGAAAAAGGGTGCGGCCCACCCTGATCGACCGCATCCAGGACCGTAACGGCAAGACCCTGTTCAGCCACGACCTCAGGTTCTGCGACGGCTGCTCGGCGGGCCGCTTCACCGGCCAGGACATGCCGGTGCTGCCCGACATCCGCGAGCAGATGGTCGATCCCGTCTCCGCCTATCAGATGGTCAGCATCATGGAAGGCGTGGTCCAGCGCGGCACCGGCACCTCCATCAAGGCGGTGGGCAAGCCCCTGGCCGGCAAGACCGGCACCTCCAACGATTCCAACGACGTGTGGTTCGTCGGCTTCTCCCCCGATCTGGCGGTCGGCGTGTTCGTCGGCTTCGACGATCCCTCCACCCTGGGGCCGAAGGAAACCGGCGGCTCCATCGCCGCGCCCATCTTCCGCGACTTCATGATGGAAGCGCTGAAGGACAAGCCGCCGACGCCCTTCCGGGTGCCGCCCGGCGTGCGGCTGGTGCGCGTCAACGCCGCCACCGGCAAGCCGGCCATGCCCGGCGATGCCAAGGCCATCTACGAGGCGTTCAAGGGCTCGGACCGCATGCCCGGCGATGACGAGGACGTGCTGGAAGGCTCGGGCGGCGTGGACGCCGGTTTCAGCTTCGCGCCCTTCCTGGGGGCGGAGGAGGGGGGGGGCTCGGGCAATGTCCAGCTGACCCCGCCGCCCGGCGTGGCCCCGGCGTCCGACGGCGGCACTCCGGCCATGCCGCCGGTCCAGGCTCCGCCGGTGACGGGACCGGCTCCCTCGGCGGGCGGGCTGTATTAGGGATTTCTGAATCGAAAGTTCGAGGAACTCCCGGACCCGTGCGGCGCCTTTTCGTGCCGACAAGGGCCCGGAGTGCTTCTGCGTGACGCTGATGCATTCCGGGCCCCCGGCCCCCACTGCCGGTGGGGCGGACCCGGGCTATGACGCCGGCGCCACCTGCTGCGCGGCCACCGTCTGGGTCACGGTGGTGAAGCTGACCTTGATCATGCGCGCCGCCCATTCCTGCATGGCGGCATTGCCCGACGCCGCCCAGTCGTCCGGGCTGGCGTTGGCGGCATCGGCCACCTGGGACCAGTCGGACTGCAGAGTGTTCAGGGCCTGCATGGCCGCCGAGGTCTGGCCCAGGATGCTTTCCAGCTGGTTGCAGGCCAAGGTGACCTGCGTCAGCAGGATGCTTTCCTGATCCAGGGCCTGCCACGCCGCTTCCAACTGCTGCAGGGTATCGTTGATGCTGGAGGTGAGGACCAGTTCGCTGACGATGTCCTCGCCGATCTTGGTCACGCTCTTGATCAGGGGCTGGATTTCCTCGCCCTCGGTCCCGACCGCCACGGCCAGGTTGATGGCGGTGGCGACCACGTCGAAGGCCGACGAGATGGCCTTGTCGGTCAGCTGGTCTTCCTGGGCCGAGAACTGGTCGTTGAGGGACTGGGCCAGGCCGAGCAAGGCGTTCACTTTCGCCTGATCGGCGTTCTTCAGGGACTGGGCGACGGCGTCAAGGCTGGTGACCAGGGCATTGCCCGAGGCGACGAGGTTGGCGACGTCGTCGCACTGGGACACCACGGTGGGGACGCTTGGCCCCGAATTGTACAGAATCGACTGGATTTCGGACTGATTGGCGACATTCAGTGTGTAGAGGTTGTTGATTTCGGCGGCTTGCGCCGAGAGGCAGGAATCCAGGAGCCCCAGATAGTACTGGTCCCACAACTGGCTTTGCCATGTGGTGAAGCTCTCGGCCAGGGTCTGGTAGTTGGGGTCGGAGGCGATGGACGCGGGAAGCCGAACCATGGTGGAGGCGCGCAGATAGCTGTTGAGGGTGATCACGTTGTTCAGGAGGTCGATCACGGGCAAGGGATTGGACATGGGATTTCCCCTTCTGGTGCGATGCTGTCGGTGGACGGGTGCGCCGGGTTCGCGGCCGTCCCGCGAGGGAGGGCCGGAACCCGGAGCCAGTGATCAGCCGCCCGGGGTCGGCAGCGCGGGAAGCAGGGTCCAGGTATTGTTGGCCAGATTGTTCAGCCGGTAGGCGTCACCGGTGTTGTCGGTGTAGTAGACGAGGTCGGTGTCGCTGATCGCCACTCCGATCACGTTGGACACCATCAGGGTCTTCACGACCGACGTGCCCTGGGTGTTGAGGTAGTAGAGGTTCTGGCTGGAATCGATGGCGAACTGGTCGCCATTGGACATCTGAGCCACCTTGAGCGTCGAGCCCATGGTGGCCGTGGTGTTGCCCGTGGCAACGTCGTAGACCGAGGCGTTGCCGTTTGAATCCAGCAGAGCCAGCTTGCCGCCATTGGCCGACATGGCGTTGTACAGGCTGGAGCCGATCTGGATCCAGGTCGATCCCACATACATGTAGAGCAGGCTGCTGTTGTTGGCGATGGCGAACAGCTTGCCGCCGGCGACCGCCAACTGGGTCGGAGCGTCGGAGTTGGGCATGGCGGACAGGGGGGTCCAGTTGGTGCCCGTTCCGGAGTAGCTGTAGGCCTGACGATCGGACTGGTCCTGCTTAATGGCGTAGATACTGGTTCCGTCGGTGGCGATCTGCGCCGCGGCGAAGGTCGAGATGTCGGTCCAGCTGTTGCTGGAGGCATTGTAGGTCTTGACCAGATAGTCGGTGGTGTAAGGCGTGGGCGAGACATTGGCGCCGTCCGCCGGCGCACCGTTGATTCCCACGACCAACGAGCCGCAGGCGATCACCGAAAGGGACTTGTCGGCCACCTGCGACCAGGTGTTGCCGCCGGTGGAATAGGTGTAGACCTGGCCCGAGACGCTGATCGTGTAGACGCTGCCGCCGCCGGCGGAGAACGAGGTCGGATTGGTGAGCAGAATGGGGGTCGGCCAGACATAGGCCGTGACGCCCGTGAGGACGCCGGCGGTCTGGACGATCAGATTCCACTCCGCCAGGGCCTCGCTGAGCTGGTTCTGGTTCAGGTCGGTCAGCGCCGTGGTGATGTCGTCGTAGAGCGTCTGGTACAGCGTTTCCAGCGTGGTCAGTTCCTGCTGGGCGGCGGCGTTGAAAGTGACGAAGCCGCTGACCTGGTTGCTGAAGGCGGCGACCGAGGCGGCAGCGGCGGTATCCGTGGCCTTCCAGGCCTCGTCATTCTGGATGACCCCTCTCAGCTCGGCGATCTGGGCCTTCAGCACCTCGATCTCGGTGATGGCGTAGTAGGCACCGACGGCGCCGCCCGCCATGAAGATCCAGCCGATGGGGTTCCACCAGTTCAGCAGCCCGATCAGGCCGACGACCAGGGAGACGCCGGCGCCGAAGCCCAGGCCGACGATCTTCTTGTCGTCGGCGTCAATGGTGGCGTTGGCGTTCGCGATCGCGGTGTTGAGAGCGGCGATTTCCGAGGCATAGGCCTGCTGCAGCTGATAGAGCACGCCGGAGGTCGCCGCGTCGGTCAGGGTGGTTGCCGCCGATCCCAGCGTGTTGCCGAGGCTCTGCATCTGGCTCTTCAGACTGGATATGGCGGGTTGTTCCGCCCCGATCATGTTCTTCAGCTTGGTCAGGATAGAGGTGTAGCTGGAGCTGCCCACGGGCAGTGCGGCAAGCAGCGCGAACTGCCCTTGAACCGTCTGGTTGATGCTGTTGAAAGTATCGGGGATGGTGATCAACTGCGAGAAGATGCTGGGGGTGGAGGTGCCGGGAACCACATCGACCCAGCCCGCCGCCTCGCCCTGAACAATCGCGAGGTCGGTCTGGAATTGCGTGTAGGCGGATTGCAGGCTCTGGACACTGAGCTGGGTGCCGGGCGGCGGAGCCTGGAAGTGAATCACGGGCGCCGCCGCCTGGGTCAGCGCGGCGACATAGGCGGAAATCGAGGCGATGCTGATCAGCGCCGTCGAAGTGCTCAGCGCCAGGTTGAGGGCCACCGAACCCAGCTGGGTCTTGGGCTGGACATTGGCCAGCGGATGTCCGCCGGCCGCCAGATTCACGAAGTGATTGGGCCCAACCATGACGTTTCTGGACCTGGCTGTGCAGTTCAATACGGGCGTTGCTACCGACATGAAGTCCTCCTAACGTGCTGCGTGCGTAAAATGCACAATGTAAAGAGGTAATCTTATACAAATGACTCTCATTGAGAGTTCTAATATTTATTTCGAATTGTAACGATTGTCGGTAATCGCGCCTGCCGGCCGGTGTGGACGAGGGTGGGGCCGATGGGGGGCCGTGGCCTGACAGGAGGCGGCGATGCTCGCGTCATCCCGAGCCTTGGGCGGTCCCACAGGTGAGGCGGGCTACCGGCATGCAAGGCTTACGGCGACATCCTCGAACGGAGGCCGGATGGCGTTGAGGCCTGAGCGGATTTTCGCCCGTGGAGGACCTGGGGCCGCCAGGACCGGGATCGCCCCGGGGTGCGGAGCCTCAGCCCCGCGCGTCGGCCACCACCTTGACGATCTTTTCCTTGAGCGCCGGGGGCAGGACCGGCTTGGCCAGGAAGGCGTCGACGTCCAGTTCCTTGGCGCGGCCCACGGTGGCGGCGTCGGTGTGGGCGGTCAGCATCACCACCGGCAGGGTGCGGCCGAAGGGCAGGGCGCGGAGCATCTTGACGAAGCCGAAGCCGTCCATGGGGCGCATCTGCACGTCGCAGATCACCACGTCGGGGCGTTCGCGCTCGGCGGCGTCCAGGCCTGAATTGCCGTCATGGGCCTCGACCACCTGGCCGATTCCCACCTGCTGCAGCATTTTCTTGACGATGGTTCTGACGAATTCCTGATCATCGATGATCAGCACCTTCAGCGCACCAAGATCCACGGCAGCGGGCATCTGACTGTTCCCCTGGAAATGACATTCTCACCGGTTCGTCGAGGCTAGCAGAAGCCGGTGAGAATGCCAAAGGTGGAAGCCGTATATATAACTCAGGCGGCCGAGGTCTTGGTCTTGGCGCTGTTGGCGGCATTGCGGCCGGCGGCGAACGCCTTCTGGTTGACCTCCACCATGGCGGGCTTCCTTTCGCGGAAGCGGCCGACGATCTGTTCTTCCAGCTCGGCGGCCGGGAAGGGCAGGTAATCGGCGATGGCGCCCAGCATGATGGTGTTGACCAGACGCAGATCGCCCAGCTCGCGGGCGATGGCGCCGGCGTCGAAGTCGTAGACGGTGACGCCCGCCGCCCGCATCTGGGCCACCGGATCGTCCGGATACTTGAACAGTCCGGCCGAGACCACCGGGGGAACCAGGCGGATGGTGTTGACCATGGCCACGCCGCCGGGACGCAGCATGTCCGCCCAGCGCGAGCCCTCGGCCACCTCGAAGGCGACCAGGATGTCGGCGGTGCCGGGCGTGATGACCGGCGACCACACGCGCTTGCCGAAGCGGACATGGCTGGTGACCACGCCGCCGCGCTGGGCCATGCCCGCCACTTCCGACTTCTTGCAGTCCAGGCCGCGCGCCATGGCCGCCTGGGACAGGATCTCGGCGGCGGTCATCACGCCCTGGCCGCCGGTGCCGCACACGAGAATGTTGGTGATCACATCGCTCATGATGTCTTCCCTCACTCAGCCGCCTGGGCGGGCTTGGCCTTGACGATGGCGTTGGGG
Source organism: Paramagnetospirillum sp. (assembly GCF_058402745.1). NCBI lineage: Bacteria > Pseudomonadati > Pseudomonadota > Alphaproteobacteria > Rhodospirillales > Magnetospirillaceae > Paramagnetospirillum > Paramagnetospirillum sp. Next base: position 160,073 of record NZ_JBZVFI010000012.1, on the reverse strand, counting down.
CCGCACGATTCCACGCACATGTGGCAGCCGGTGCACATGGCGGTGTCGATGGTGGTGAATTTCAGCTCGTTGACCTTGCCGTCGGCGCGGGTCTTGGATTCCGAACGCTTCACCGTGATGGCGGGACAGCCGACGTTGATGCAGTTGCCGCAGCCGGTGCAGTCGTCGTCCACCACCTTGTAGGGTTCGATCTTGGTGTAGAACTCGGACAGCACGCAGGGACGGTCGGTGATGATCACCGAGGGTTCCGGGATGGCGGTTTCCTGCTTGATGGTCTTGAACACCACCGGCAGCTGGTAGGGGTCGATCTTCTTGATGCGCTCGGGCTTGACGCCCAGCGCCTCGACCAGCTTGACGAAATCGACGCGGGGCGTGTCGTCGCCCTTCAGCCCCTTGCCGGTGCCGGCATGGTTCTGGCCGCCGGTCATGCCGGTGGTGCGGTTGTCGAGGATCAGGGTGGTGACGTTGCCGCGGTTGTAGACGATGTCCAGCATGCCCTGCATGCCCATGTGCAGGAAGGTGGAGTCGCCGATGACGGCGACCACGGCCTTGTCCTTGGTCTCTTCCGAGCGGGCCTTGTCCATGCCGAGCGCGATGCCCATGGAAGCACCCATGGAGATGGTGGTGTCCAGCGCGTTCCAGGGATGGCCGGCGCCCAGGGTGTAGCAGCCAATGTCGCCGGAGATCTGCACGCTCTTCCTCATGCGGGCCAGCGAGTAGTAGACGCCCATATGGGGACAGGCGGCGCACATGGTCGGCGGCCGGGGGAAGGGATCGAACTTGGGGTAGGTGGTGGTGGGCGGCACCGGCTCGCCCAGGAAGGTCTTGATGGCCGGGATCAGCACGTTGGGGGTCAGCTCGCCCAGGCGGGGCAGCAGATCCTTGCCGTGGATCTTCAGCATGCCGGCGGCCTTCAGCTCCTGCTCCATCAGCGGCTCGGTCTCCTCGACCACCACCAGATGCTCGACCTGGGACGCCAGCTTCTCCACCAGCGCCACCGGCACCGGATAGGTGAAGCCCAGCTTCAGGACGGGGGCGTCGGGGAAGCACTCGCGCACGTGCATGTAGGCGGGCCCCGAGGTGACGAAGCCGACACGCTTGTCCGGGCCGTCCTCGAAGACGTTCAGGGGCGAGGCCTCGGCCAGCGCCTGCAGCTTGCCCTCGCGGGCGATCTGGGCGGGCAGCAGGCCCTTGGCGTTGGCGGGCGTCATCACCCAGCGCCTGGCGTCGGACTTGAAGCCGCCGATGTTGTGGCTGACCTTCTCGCCCACCTGCACCACCGCCTTGACGTGGCAGACGCGGGTGGTCAGGCGCAGGATGACGGGGGTGTTGTAGGCCTCCGACAGCTCGAAGGCGTACTTGGCCATCTCGTAGGCTTCCTGGGAATCGGCGGGCTCGAGCACCGGCACGTGGGCGAAGCGGCCCCAGTAGCGCGAATCCTGCTCGTTCTGGGAGGAGCTCATGCCCACGTCGTCGGCGACCGCGATCACCAGGCCGCCGATCACGCCGGCCACCGTCACGGTCATGAAGGCGTCCGAGGCGACGTTCAGGCCCACATGCTTCATGGCGCAGAACGAGCGGGCGCCCGACATGGAGCCGCCGATGGCCACCTCCATGGCGACCTTCTCGTTCACCGACCATTCGGCGTAGAGGTCGGGATAGAGAGACAGGCTCTCCAGAATTTCGGTCGACGGGGTGCCGGGATAGGCGGCGGCCACCTTGGCGCCGGCCTCCCACACGCCCCGGGCGATGGCGTCGTTACCCGACAACAACAGCCGCGATTGCGGCTTGGCCTGAACGGCTGCGGACATGAACAAGCTCCTCACGCTCTCCGGTATCATCCGCCGGCGCGGGGGCTTCGCCTCTCTTTGCCGCGGAACGGGGCGGAGACTAGCATCCTCGGGGGCTTCACCGGAAGAAGAATGCGCATTCAGCCTACGCCAATGCGTTACGAAGCGATACTTATAATACGATTGTGCGTATCAGTTCCACCGGCCATCGGTGGTCAGCCGGTCGAGGTGCTCGACGGCGATGGCGTGGACGGCCCGGGCGGCGATGGAGAGCGGCCGACCCAAGGCATGGGCCAGCGAGATGGTCCGCTCGATCTCCGGCGCGACGATGGGCGCCGCGTCCAGGTTGGCGGCTTCCGGCCCGAAGCGGGCATAGCGCTCCGACAGCACGGTATAGCCGGCGCCCGCCGCCACCAGGGATTTGATCTGCTCCAGCGCGTCGATCTCGATCACCACCCGGGGCTCGGCTCCCAGGGTGCGGGCGGCGCGCTCCACCTCGGCCCGCACGCCGTGGGGGCGGCCGGGCAGAATCAGCGGCAGCATCAGGGCGGTGGTCAGGTCGATGGTCGGGCGGTCCCGCAGCAGCCGGTCTCCCTTGGGGCCCACCAGGGCCAGGCGCTCGCGGGCGATGAAGCGGGTGGCAAGGCCCGGCGGGTGCTCCGAGCCGAACACCAGCGCCATGTCCACCGAGCCCGACAGCACCCATTCCAGCATGTGTCCCGACAGCCCCTCCACCACCCTGAGATGGATGGAGGGATGGCGGCGGCGCACCGCCAGCGCCAGGGGCACGGTCAGCACCGGCCCCAGCGAGGTGGGAATGCCGATCACCGCCGGACCGGCCGGGGCGGCTTCCAGTCCCCGGATCTCATCCTTCAGGCTGGACATGCGCTCGACCAGCACGCCGGCGCGCACGGCCAGGCGCATGCCGCTTTCCGTGGGCACCACGCCGCGCGCCGTGCGGTGCACCAGCGGGCAGCCGAATTCCTCCTCGAGGCGCTTGAGGTGCAGGGACAGCGCCGGCTGGGCGACGCGCAGCGCCTCGGCCGCCTTGGAGAGCGAGCCGTGTTCGACGATGCCCAGGAAGTAGCGGAGTTGCCGGATGTCCATGGCTATCTCTTTCGCCACCGTCACCCCCGGACTTGATCCGGGGGTCCATGGATGGCCGGGTCAAGCCCGGCCAAGACGGGTTTGATTACCATGTATAATTATCCGTTATGGCATCCATAGAAAATATATTTTTCCCATGATGGCTTTGATGGGGCATGGTGCCTGAAGTGCCATTCATCACGTGGGAGACGTATTGTGCAGCAGTTCAAGTGGGACGACCCCTTCCTCCTCGAAGACCAGCTTTCCGAAGACGAGAAGCTGATTCGCGATTCGGCGCACGCTTATTGCCAGGAAAAGCTCCAGCCCCGCGTGATGAAGGCGTTCCGCGACGAGACCTTCGACCGCGAGATCATGAACGAGATGGGCGAGATGGGTCTGCTTGGCCCCACCATCCCCGAGGAATACGGCGGTCCCGGCGTCAACCACGTGGCCTACGGCCTGATCTCGCGCGAGGTGGAGCGGGTCGATTCCGGCTATCGCTCGGCCATGAGCGTGCAGTCCTCGCTGGTGATGCATCCCATCTACAGCTACGGCACCGAGGAGCAGAAGAAGAAATATCTGCCCCGCCTGGCCACCGGCGAGATCGTCGGCTGCTTCGGCCTGACCGAGCCTGACGCCGGTTCCGATCCGGCCGGCATGCGCACGCGGGCCAAGAAGGTGGACGGTGGCTACCTGCTGACCGGCTCCAAGATGTGGATCACCAATTCCCCCATCTCCGACGTCGCCATCGTCTGGGCCAAGTCCGACGCCCACGAGGGCAAGATCAAGGGCTTCATCGTCGATAAGGGCACCAAGGGCTTCACCACCCCCAAGATCGAGGGCAAGCTCAGCTTGCGCGCCTCCATCACCGGCGAGATCGTCCTGGACGAGGCCTTCGTCCCCGACGAGAACCTGCTGCCCAACGCCCAGGGGTTGGGCGGTCCGTTCGGCTGCCTCAACAAGGCGCGCTACGGCATCGCCTGGGGCGTCATCGGCTCGGCCGAGTTCTGCTGGCACGCGGCGCGCCAGTACATGCTGGACCGCAAGCAGTTCGGCCGTCCGCTCGCCGCCAACCAGATCCCCCAGCTGAAGCTGGCCAACATGATGACCGAGATCACGCTGGGCCTGCAGGCCTGCGTGCGCGTCGGCCGCATGATGGACGAGGGCACCTGGGCGCCGGAAGCCGTGTCGCTGATCAAGCGCAACAATTGCGGCAAGGCGCTGGACATCGCCCGCATGGCCCGCGACATGCACGGCGGCAACGGCATCTCGGAAGAGTTCCACGTCATCCGCCACATGGTGAACCTGGAGACCGTGAACACCTACGAAGGCGCTCACGACGTCCATGCCCTGATCCTGGGCCGCGCCCAGACGGGGATCCAGGCGTTCAGCTAAGGGTTTGTTATCCTGACGACCGAAGGGAGGAAGGATCTTTCAGCCTGAGGCGGCCGCCGCTGTCGCGTGAAAGATCCTTCGCCCGAGGCTCAGGATGACAACTGAGCTCCCTGCCAACTAAGGGATTGAAAGACAAATGAAAGTCCTGGTCGCGATCAAGCGGGTGATCGATTACAACGTCAAGATCCGGGTGAAGTCGGACGGGTCCGGGGTCGAGACGCAGAACGTCAAGTTCTCCATGAATCCGTTCGACGAGATCGCGGTGGAAGAGGCGGTTCGCCTCAAGGAAGCCGGCAAGGCCACCGAGGTGGTGGTGGTGTCGGTCGGCCCGGCGGCGTGCTCCGAGACCCTGCGCACCGCGCTGGCCATGGGCGCCGACCGGGGTGTTCTGGTGCAGACGGACGACGAGGTGCAGCCGCTGGGCGTCGCCAAGGTGCTGAAGGCCCTGGTGGCCAAGGAATCCCCCGGCCTGATCATCCTGGGCAAGCAGGCCATCGACGACGACAGCAACCAGACCGGCCAGATGCTCGCCGCCCTGCTGGGCTGTGCCCAGGGCACCTTCGCCAGCAAGGTGGAGATCGGCGCCGATGCCGTCACCGTGACCCGCGAGGTCGACGGCGGCCTGGAGACGGTGACCCTCGTGCTGCCCGCCGTGGTGACCACCGACCTGCGCCTGAACGAGCCGCGCTACGCCAGCCTGCCCAACATCATGAAGGCCAAGAAGAAGCCCATCGACACGGTCAGCCCGGCCGATCTGGGCGTCGACGTGGCGCCCCGCCTGGTGACGCTGAAGGTGGAAGAGCCGCCCAAGCGCAAGGCCGGCATCAAGGTGGCCGACGTGGCCGCCCTGGTGGACAAGCTGAAGAACGAAGCGAAGGTGATCTGAACAGCCTCTTGCCGTCACCCCCGCGCAGGCGGGGGTCCATGGAGCCGCAAGCATCTCGTGTCAGGCATGGATTCCCTAAGCTCACGATCGAAGTGCAACACCCGCTATAATGGGTGCTGCGATGGGACAACGATACAATCAGCTCAGTCTGGATGAGCGGTGCGAGATTTACCGTCTGCATGCAGACGGTAAATCTCGGCGAGCCATTGCCCGGGCCTTGGGCCGGGCGGCGTCAACAATCAGCCGAGAGCTGGAGCGCAACAGTGGCGCCCAAGTCGGCTACAAGGTGGATTGGGCGATGATCCAGGCCCGCGCCCGGCGGCGGCGCAAGCTTTACAAACTGGAGCGCTCGAGCGCGCTCAGGAAACTGACCTTGGACGGCCTTGCGATGGGATGGTCCCCGGAGCAGATCGCCGGGCGGCTCGAGCTTGAGCAAGGTAGGCCGGTGATCAGCCACGAGTCAATTTACCGCTACATCTACTGGCGCGTGAACAGCCACAAGGACTATCTGCACCGGCTGCTGCCGCGCGCCAAGTTTCAGCGTGGCTGGCGTGGCCGCAAGGGCGGCAGCTCGGTGCATTTCATTCCCCAGCGAGTGCCGGTAGCCGAGCGTCCCGCCGAGGTCGCCGACCGGCGCCAGACCGGCCACTGGGAAGCCGATCTGATGCTGTTCTCCCGCTATCGCCAAGCCGTCCTGGTGGCGCACGAACGTAGCTCGCGCCTGCTTCTGCTCCGGCATCACCTCAGCAAAGCCGCCGAGCCAATCGCCGACAGCCTGACCGCCATGCTGCGGCGATTTCCTGCCGAGCAGCGCCGCACCATCACCTTCGATAACGGCTCTGAATTCGCGGCCCATCGCCGCCTGAAGACAAGGCTTCGCATGAAAACCTATTTCTGCGATCCCCATAGCCCCTGGCAGAAGGGCGGCGTCGAGAACGCCATCGGGCGAATGCGGCGGGGACTGCCGCGAAAAACAGATCTCGCGGCAGTTTCCCAGGCCGATCTGGACGACCTGGCCATGGACTACAACCTCACCCCGCGAAAGTGCCTCGGATATCGAACTCCGCTTGAGGCTTTCCTCGGAAAAGCCATCGATCTCGGTGTTGCACTTGAAATGTGAGTCCATCTTCCCGCTTTCGCGGGAATGACGGACAAGAAAATGGCAAGAAAGAGGACGAACGAATGACCATTCTGGTTCTGGCAGAGCATGAAGGCGGCGCTCTCAAATCCGCCACGCTGAACACCGTCACCGCCGCGACCAGGATCGGCGGCGAGGTCCATGTGCTGGTGGCCGGCTCCGGCATCGGCGCGGTGGCCGAGGCCGCCGCCAAGGTGGCGGGCGTCGCCAAGGTGCTGAGCGCCGATTCCGCCCTCTACGCCAACCATCTGGCCGAGCCCCTGGCCGCCCTGGTGGTCAGCCTCGCCGGCGGCTACAGCCACGTCCTGGCCCCCGCCACCACGTCGGGCAAGAACGTCAGCCCCCGCGTCGCGGCGCTGCTGGACGTGGCGCAGATTTCCGAGATCACGGCGGTGGTGTCGCCCGACACCTTCGTGCGTCCCATCTATGCCGGCAACGCGCTGGCCACCGTGCAGTCCAAGGACGCGGTCAAGGTGATCACCGTGCGCGGCACCGGCTTCGAGGCGGCCGCCGCCACCGGTGGCTCCGCCGCGGTCGAGAGTGTCGCGGCCGCCGCCGATCCCGCCCTGTCCTCCTTCGTGGACAGCCAGCTCAGCAAGTCCGAGCGCCCCGAACTGACCAGCGCGCGGGTCATCATCTCGGGCGGGCGCGGCATGCAGTCGGGCGACAACTTTCCCCTGCTGGAAGCGGTGGCCGACCGCTTGGGCGCCGCCGTGGGCGCCAGCCGCGCCGCCGTGGACGCCGGCTTCGTGCCCAACGACTTCCAGGTGGGCCAGACCGGCAAGATCGTCGCCCCCGACCTCTACATCGCCGTCGGCATCTCGGGCGCCATCCAGCACCTGGCCGGCATGAAGGATTCCAAGGTCATCGTCGCCATCAACAAGGACGAAGAGGCCCCCATCTTCCAGGTCGCCGATTACGGCCTGGTGGCGGATCTCTTCAAGGTGCTGCCTGAATTCACCGCGGCCCTCCAGTCTCCCTGAGGCCGCAACCTGGCGGGGGCGGGCCCGGCACAGGCCCGCCCCTGCATTTTATTGGTTATTTCAGCCCCTCAATCGCCGGGCGGGTCGCCTCCGCGACCCTTGGCTTTCACGCCATAAGGCGCGCGGCCCCTTGGGCCTAGCCAGGTCTCGATAAGACTTGGCATGACGTGTGTTGACACCGTCCCCCTGATCCCCTTCTCTATAGCTCTATGGATTGGGTGTGGTGATGCTGTCGAGCAAGGCGAAATACGGCCTGAAGGCCATGGTCCATCTGGCCCGCCATGAAGGGCTGGGGCCGGTGCTGATCGCCGACATCGCCGCGTCGGAGCGGATTCCCAAGAAATTCCTCGATGCCATTCTGCTGGAGATGAAGAACCAGGGCCTGCTGTCGTCCAAGAAGGGCAAGGGCGGCGGCTACATCCTGGGCCGGCCGGCGGCGCGCATCATGGTCGGTGACATCGTGCGGGTGCTGGACGGGCCTCTGGCTCCGGTTCCCTGCGTGTCGCGGACCGCCTACCGGCGCTGTGACGATTGCGTCGATGAAGCCGCCTGCGCCATCCGCGCCGTCATGCAGGACGTGCGCGACGCCATCGCCGCCATTCTCGACAACACCACCCTGGCCGACATGTGCAACCGGCGCGGCGCGGTGGAAACGGTGCTGATGTACGATATCTGACCGGTCAGCCTTCCAGCCGCGCGCCCATCTGGCGGGCGATATGGTCCAGTTTGCCCCTGACGCCGTCGGCGAGATTGCTCACCCGCACCAGCGGCACTCCCGCCCGCAGCGCCGCCAGGGCGAGGCCCGGGGCATCGCCGCAATCGAGCGCCGCCTCGATTTCGCGTTCGGGGAATTCCGCCGCCAGGGCCCGGGTCAGGGCCAGCCACCAGCCGATGCCGTGGAAGCCTGCGGCTCCGGGCGGGCTTTGCAGTCCGACCGGTCGGTCGGCGGCGGCCGCCGCCACGACGGCGCGGGCCTGATCCAGGGAATGGATGGTGGCCCGGGTCACGGATTGGCCCGGGTCACGGATTGGGGTGAATGGGGCGGCCGGGGCTGGTGAAGGCCACCGACTGGGTGCCGAAGAAATAGGCGTTGACCGTTTCGACCAGGGGCGGGTTGACCGCCCGCTCGGCCTTCCACTCCACCACGAAATTGGCGCCGCTGCCGCCGCTCTTGTCCTTGTGCTCGACGAACAGCTCGGACGAGCCCATGGGGCCGAGCACCAGCGGCTTGGGCAGGTACTCGCGCAGCAGCTTGCCGTCGGTGTCGTAATAGCGCGCCGAGGTGACGGTGATGGAATGGGCGAGGTCGGTGTTGCGCAGGCTCAGCATGGAGGACAGCAACAGTTCCGAGGGCTTGCCCCGACCGTCCAGGTTGCCGTGGGAGATGTGGGAATAGACCGGCACGTACAGGGTCTGGCCCTTGGACAACGGCAGGGGCTGCTCGGCCGAAACCGCCACGGGGCAAAGGATCGCGGCGGCGAACAGGGCGGCCTTCAGGGCGGAGCGCATGGTTTCGATCCTTCGCGGAAGCGGGGAAAGGCCAAGGGTATCCTGCGCCTTGCCGGCGATCAACCCGGCCTTTGTTGACTCGGGTGCCCTTCGGCCATACCTTCGGTTTCGATTCCAGAGCATGGGGATGGATCGTGGAACAGCGTCAGGGGCAGAGCTTGCAACGCACCGAAGAGGCCATGCGCCGCCTGGGCGCCGCCATCGACCGTCTTGAATCCGCCTCGGCCCGGGTGGGCGCCGGAGATCTGCTGCTGGCCGGCGAGCTGCGCGGCGCCCGCGACGACTACGCCCGGCTGGAGGAAACCACCCGCGTGGTCTCGACCCGGCTGGACGCCGCCATCGACCGCCTGCGCGACCTGCTGGAGGAGTAAGCGCCGTGGCTGTCGTCAACGTCACCATCAACGGCCGGGTCTACGACATCGCCTGCGACGATTCCCAGGTGGCCCGGGTCCATGTCCTGGGCCGCGAGGTGGACGCCCGCGCCCAGCACCTGCTGTCCTCGGTGGGCTCGGTCAGCGATTCCCGCCTGCTGGTCATGGTCGGCCTGCTGCTGGCCGACGAACTGGCCGAGGCGCGGGAGGAACTGTCCAAGATCGGCGGCGAGGTGGGCGCGGCGGCCGAGGGCGACGCCAAGCTGGCCGGGCTGATCGACTCGCTGACCCGGCGCATCGAGGCCATTGCTATGCGCCTCGAAAGAGCCTAGCTTCAGCAACGGAGCGGTCTGCTGCGCGGTGCGTCAGGCAGCCAATGTCCCTGGGGCCAATAACTTCCTCTCGGGGGCTGTCCCTGTCGGAGCCCTGGTTCCGGTATATGGCCACCCACCTGCGTAAGCAGGCCACGGAGGACTTGCATGGCCAACGGCCGAGGCGGCGCCGCTCCACATAGCCCCGACATGACCGACGCCGCCACCCCTTCCGCCGACAAGACCCCGATGCGCGCCGCCGCCCGCCGAAAACGGCGCGACGCCGCCCTGTCCCACGGCCCCGCCGCCGCCCGCGCCCTGGCCGGGCTGGCGGGAGCGCTGGGCCTGCCCCAAGGCGGCGTGGTGGCCGGCTATTGGCCGCTGGAAGGCGAGATCGACCCCTTGCCGCTGATGGAGGCCCTGGCTTCGCTGGGACATGTCCTGGCCTTGCCGGCGGTGACCGAAACCGGCGGCGTCCTGGAATTCCGCCGCTGGAGCCCCGGCGACGGCCTGGAAGCCGGGCCGCACGGCACCCGCCACCCCGCCGAAGCCCCGCCCGTCGTTCCCGCCGCCCTGCTGGTGCCGCTGCTGGCCTTCGACAGAAGGGGGTTCCGTCTGGGCTATGGCGGCGGATATTATGACCGGACCTTGGGCGATCTGCGCCGGGGCGGGGCGCTTCTCGCCATCGGCCTGGCCTTCGCCGTCCAGGAGGTGGACAGGGTTCCCACCGATCCCTGGGACGTGCCATTGGATATGATAGCCACGGAGCAGGGCGTGATCGTGACGGCGGGCAAATGAGACTTCTGTACATGGGCGACGTGGTCGGGCGTTCGGGGCGCGACGTGATCGCCGGGCGCCTGGCCGAGATCAGGAACCGCCTGTCTCCCGACTTCATCGTCGCCAACGGCGAGAACGCCGCCCACGGCTTCGGCATCACGCCCAAGATCTGCGAGGACTTCTTCGCCATGGGCGTGGACGTGATCACGCTGGGCAACCACACCTGGGACCAGCGCGAGATCATCCCCTATCTGGACGCCGAGCCCCGCGTGCTGCGCCCGCTCAACTATCCCGCCGGCACGCCGGGACGTGGAACCGGCACCTATGCCGGCCCTCGCGGGCGCAAGGTGATGGTGGTCCAGGTCATGGGCCGGCTGTTCATGGACGCCCTGGACGATCCCTTCGCCGCGCTGGAGGCGGTGCTGGCCAAGGCCCGCATGGGGGCCGGCGGCGTCGATGCCATCGTCGTCGATGTCCATGCCGAGGCCTCCAGCGAGAAGATGGCGCTGGGCCACCTGTCGGACGGCCGCGCCAGCCTGGTGGTGGGCAGCCATTCCCACGTGCCCACCGCCGATTGCCAGATTCTGGGCAAGGGCACCGCCTACCAGACCGATGCCGGCATGTGCGGCGACTACGATTCGGTGATCGGCATGAAGAAGGACGCCGCCATCTTCAAATTCGTGCGCAAGATTCCCGGCGAGCGCCTGTCGCCCGCCGAGGGGCCGGGGACGCTGTGCGGCGTGATGGTGGAAACCGACGACCGCACCGGACTGGCGCTGCGCGCCGCGCCATTGCGTCTGGGAGGACGCCTGGCCGAGTGCTGGCCCGATTGGTAGAAGGGGGGGGAGAACGATGAAGGCTGTGGTTTCCATGGCTCTGGCGATTCTGTTGTTGGCCGTCCAGCCCGCGCGGGCCGCCGGCGGCCCCGAGGCCGAGGCCCTGGTCCGGCAGGCGGTCGCCGACGCGGCGGCCACCTTCGCCGGCGGTCCCTTCAGCCACGAAATCAGCCGCGACAAGGTCGCCACCCTGGTGTCGAAATACGGCGACATCGCCTATGAATCCGAACTGATCCTGGGACGCCACTGGCGCAAGGCGACCCAGGCCCAGAAGGACACCTTCGTGTCCCTGCTGATCCCCTTTTTCGTCGCCACCTATGCCGAACTGATCGACAATTCGTCCGGCTCGACCCAGGTGGAGGTGCTGGGCAGCGAGGAGCGGGAAGACGGCGTGCTGGTCAAGGCCCGCATGATTCTCCCGCCCCAGGACAGCGTGATCCTGTCCTTCGTCATCACCCGCAGCCCGGCGGGACGGCTGGTGATCACCGACGTCATCGCCGAGGGGGCGGGATTGCTCACCACCATCCGTTCCGACTTCACCTCGGTGGTGCGCAATGCCGGCGGCAACATCGAGGTGCTGTTCGACGCCATGCGCAGGAAGATCGACGCCCAGGCCCGGTGAGGAAACGTTCGGGCCGGGCTAACCTTTTCCCGCCACGGGACGAAATGGGGAAGACGCTCTGTTTCTATTCGGAGGATTCCCCATGGCCCGCCTTCTTTCCCGCCTGACCCTGCTGTTCGCCCTGGTTTTCGCCGCGCCCGCCGCCCAAGCCGCCCAGATGTGGGACAAGGTGGCGTTCGACGCCGCCCAGGCGGCCGGCTCGCCCATCTTGGTCCATGTGACGGCCCCCTGGTGTCCCACCTGCAAGGCGCAGAAGCCCACCATCGACAAGCTGGAATCCTCGAACCCGGCGCTCAAGGTGTTCTCGGTGGATTTCGACAGCCAGAAGGACGTTCTGGCCCAGCTCGGAGTGAAGAGCCAGAGCACCCTGATCACCTATCGCGGCAAGATGGAAATGGGGCGTTCCATGGGGGTGACCGACCCGGCCGCCATCACCGAGATGGTGGTCCGCGCCAGCCATTGACCTCCTATTCCAAGCCATGCGCAGGGCATCGCGCCGTCCCGGCGGCGTGATGCCTGTTGCTTTGCCACAACATGTGGTATAGGCACCGGTCGATCCTCCTTCCATCGGAATTGGTAGCGGAATATGGCCGGGCATTCACAGTTCAAGAACATCATGCACCGCAAGGGGGCGCAGGACGCCAAGCGGGCCAAGGTTTTCACCAAGCTGATCCGCGAGTTGACGGTTTCGGCCAAGACCGGCCTGCCCGACCCGGCCATGAATCCGCGCCTGCGCGCCGCCATCATGGCGGCCCGCGCCGCCAACATGCCCAAGGACACCATGGAGCGCGCCATCAAGCGCGGCGCCGGTGGCGACGACGGCACCAATTACGAGGAAGTGCGCTACGAGGGCTATGGTCCCGGTTCGGTGGCCATCATCGTCGAGGGGCTGACCGACAACCGCAACCGCACCGCCACCGAGGTGCGCACCGCCTTCAACAAGAACGGCGGCGCCCTGGGCGAGACCAATTCCGTGTCGTTCATGTTCGACCGGGTCGGCGCCATCCGCTACCCGGCTTCCGCCGCCGGTGCCGAGGCCATGTTCGAGGGCGCGCTCGACGCCGGCGCCGACAACGTGGAATCCGACGAGGACGGCCACGAGATCACCTGTGCCCCCGATGACCTGGGCGCGGTGCGCGACGCGCTGGAAGCCAAGTTCGGCACGCCGGAATACGCCCGCCTGGACTGGAAGCCCCAGACCACCGTGCCGGTCTCCGACGAGGAAACCGCCCGCACCCTCTTGAAGCTGCTGGACATCCTGGAGGACAACGACGACGTCCAGCGCGTCCAGGCCAATTTCGAGATTCCCGACGAGATCATGGAAAAGCTGGGGTGAGAATTTTGGGGTTGGACCCGGGGTTGCGCAATACCGGCTGGGGCGTCATCGACGCCGTGGACAACCGGCTGCGCCATGTGGCGGACGGAGTGATCCGTCCAGCCACCGAAGCCCCGCTGGCCGAGCGCCTGGTCCAGCTCCATGACGCCATTCTTTCGGTGATCGCCGAATTCGGCCCCGACGAGGCGGCGGTGGAGGAAACCTTCGTCAACATGAACCCGGCCAGCACGCTGAAGCTGGGCCAGGCCCGGGGCGTGGTGCTGCTGGTCCCCGCCAAGGCCGGCTTGCCGGTGGGCGAATACGCCGCCACCCTGGTCAAGCAATCGGTGGTCGGCACCGGGCGCGCCGCCAAGGAGCAGGTGGGCATGATGGTGCGCACCCTGCTGCCCGGCTGCCTCGCCGCCACCCCCGACGCCGCCGACGCCCTGGCGGTGGCCATCTGCCACGCCCATCATCGCGGCACTCAGCAGAAGCTGGCGAAGGCGGTGGCGCGATGATCGCCAAGCTGAAGGGCCTGATCGATTCCCTGGGCGACGACTGGGCGGTGGTGGATTGCCACGGCGTCGGCTATCTGGTGGCCTGTTCGGCCAAGACCCTGGCGCGGCTGGAGGTGGGAGTCGCCGCCACCCTGTTCGTCGAGACCCAGGTGCGGGAAGACGCCATCTCGCTGTTCGGCTTCCTGGAAACCGGCGAGCGCGACTGGTTCCGCCTGCTGACCACGGTGCAGGGGGTGGGGGCCAAGGTGGCCCTGGCCATCCTGTCGGTGGCCTCGCCCGAGCAGCTTTTGCAGATCATCGCGGCGCAGGACAAGGCGGGGCTGACCCGGGCCAACGGCGTGGGGCCGAAGCTGGCTTTGCGCATCCTCACCGAGTTGAAGGACAAGGCGGGCAAGATCGCGCTGGGCGGCTTTCATGCCGCCGCCGGGGCCGTGGCTTCCGCCGCGCCGCTGCCCGCCGGTTCCGGCCGCATGGAGGATGCCGTCTCCGCCCTGGTCAATTTGGGCTACAAGCGCCTCGAAGCCTTCCAGGCGGTGGGGGAAACCGCCCGCGAGCTGGGTGACGACGCCGAGTCCTCGGCCCTGATCCGCGCCGCGCTGAAGCGCCTGGGCAAGGGGCTGCTGGCATGATGGGGGTCTGTCATCCCGAGGCGAAGCCGAAGGATCTTTCAGCCGCAGTGCCTGAAAGATCCCTCACTGCGTTCGGGATGACATGTTCGGGAGGCTGCTCATGACTCCCCGCATGGTCTCGCCCGAGCAGAATTCCACCGATGCCGAGACCTCGCTGCGGCCGCTGTCGCTGGATGATTTCGTCGGCCAGCGACAGGTGTGCGAGAACCTCAAGGTGTTCATCACCGCCGCCCGCGCCCGCGGCGACGCGCTGGACCACGTGCTGTTCCATGGCCCGCCCGGCCTGGGCAAGACCACCCTGGCCCAGATCGTCGCCCGCGAGCTGGGGGTGGGCTTTCGCGCCACCTCCGGCCCGGTGATCCAGCGGGCCGGCGATCTGGCTGCGCTCTTGACCAATCTCGAGCCCAACGACGTCCTGTTCATCGACGAAATCCATCGCCTTAATCCTGCCATAGAGGAGGTTCTCTATCCTGCGATGGAGGACTTTCAGTTGGATCTGATCATCGGTGAAGGGCCGGCGGCCCGTTCCGTGCGCATCGATCTGCCCCGCTTCACCCTGGTGGGGGCCACCACCCGCTCGGGCCTGCTGACCACGCCCTTGCGCGAGCGTTTCGGCATTCCCTGCCGCATGAATTTCTACGAGCCGGCCGAGCTGGAAAGCATCGTGTCGCGCGGCGCCCGCGTGCTGGGCTTCGATCTCACCCCCGACGGCGCCGCCGAGGTGGCGCGACGCTCCCGGGGCACGCCGCGCGTGGCCGGCCGCCTGCTGCGCCGGGTCAGGGATTTCGCCGCGGTGGCCGGCAAGTCGCCGGTGGATGCCGCCATCGCCGACGCGGCGCTGAACCGCCTGGAAGTGGACCGCATCGGCCTGGACGCCATGGACCGCCGCTACCTGCGTTGCATCGCCGAGAATTACGGCGGCGGGCCGGTGGGGGTGGAAACCCTGGCCGCCGCGCTGTCGGAAAGCCGCGACACCCTGGAAGAGGTGGTCGAGCCCTATCTGCTGCAGCAGGGCATGATCCAGCGCACGCCGCGCGGCCGCATGCTGTCGGCCTCGGGCTTCAAGCATATCGGCCTCAATCCGCCCAAGGATCTGCTGGTCCAGCTGGATCTGCTCACCCGCATGGACGAGGAGGGGGAATGAGCGGGGCGCACACCCTTATTGTTCCGTCATGCCCGGACTTGATCCGGGCATCCATGGATCGCCGGGTCAAGCCCGGCGATGACGGGAAAAATAATGGGGGCAGGCCATGACCCACACCTTCCCCATCCGCGTCTATTACGAGGATACCGATGCCGGCGGCATCGTCTATCACTCCAACTACCTGAACTTCGCCGAGCGGGCGCGCACCGAGCTGGTGCGCGAGTTGGGCGTCAGCCAGCGGGCCATGCTGGAGGACGGCGAGGGAACCGCCTTCGCGGTGCGCTCGGCCAACATGGACTTCCGGCGCCCGGCCAGGCTGGACGACCTGCTTTCGGTGGAAACCGAGGTGACTTCCATCGGTGGCGCCAGTATTGAACTGGACCAGCGGATCATCCGCGCCGACGACGGAACTGAATTGGTGCGCATCGGGGTGCGCCTGGGCTATATCACCCTGTCCGGCAAACCGGCCCGCATTCCGGCGCCGGTCAGGGAATTGTTCGCGAAGCGGATCAGCGAAAGGCGGTAGGTGTCATGGATCCTTCTCAGGCAGTAGGCGCGGCCGGAGCGGCGGCGCAGATGGACTTGTCCATGTGGGCGCTGTTCATGCGCGCCGATATCATCGTCAAGCTGGTGATGATTTCCTTGCTTGTGGCCTCGTTCTGGTGCTGGGCCATCATCTTCGACAAGCTGATGAAGGTGCGCCAGCTCACCACCCGGGCCGACCAGTTCGAGGAGGCCTTCTGGTCCGGCGGGTCGCTGGAGGAGCTTTACGACCGCATCGGCGCCCGGCCCATGGACCCCATGTCGTCCATCTTCGTCGCCGCCATGCGCGAATGGCGCCGTTCGGCGGCCAAGGGGCTGGCCGACCGCGATTCGACGCGGGCCAGCCTGCCCCAGCGCATCGACCGGGTGATGAGCGTGACCTTGGGCCGCGAGATGGAGCTCTTGGAGCGCCGCCTGGGCTTCCTGGCCTCGGTGGGCTCGACGGCGCCGTTCATCGGCCTGTTCGGCACGGTGTGGGGCATCATGAACTCGTTCCAGTCCATCGCCGCGACCAAGAACACCTCGCTGGCCGTGGTGGCGCCCGGCATCGCCGAGGCGCTGTTCGCCACCGCGCTGGGCCTGGTGGCCGCCATTCCGGCGGTGATCGCCTACAACAAGATCTCCAACGACCTGGACCGCTATTCCAAGCGTCTGGAGAACTTCGCCGGTGAATTCGGCGCCATCCTGTCGCGCCAGCTCGAGGAGAAGGCCTGATGGGCGCGTCCATCGGCGCCCGCAAGGGCGGGCATTCCCGCCGCTTCCGGCCGGTGGCCGAAATCAACGTCACGCCGCTGGTGGACGTCATGCTGGTGCTGCTGGTGATCTTCATGGTCACCGCGCCGCTGCTCACCGCCGGCGTGCAGGTGGACCTGCCCAAGACCTCGGCGGCGCCCTTGAAGGGCGACGACCAGCCGCTGTCGGTGACCATCGACGCCCACGGCAAGATCTGGATTCAGGAAACCGAGGTGCAGATCGACGAACTGGCTCCCCGCCTTCAGGCCATCACCGCCCAGAAGCCCGAGACCCGCATCTTCGTGCGCGGCGACAAGGGCATCGATTACGGCCGCGTGATGGAGGTGATGGGCACGCTGGGAGCCGCCGGCTTCGCCAAGGTCGCCCTGGTCACCGAGGTCAAGGGCGCTTCCGAGCCGGCCAAGCCCGCCAGGAAGGGAGGTCGCTAGGCTCCCGTCATGGAAATGCGGCGCGAAAGCTACGTCTTCTCCGGTCTTCTGCATCTGGCGCTGTTCCTGCTGGCGGTGTTCGGCCTGCCGCAGTTCTGGCGCGAGCTGCCGGTGGAGGAAGCGCCCATGGTCGTCGATATCGTCCCCATCGGCGCCAAGACCAACCCGCCGCCGCTGCAGGACAACAAGCCGCAGCCCGAACCGCAGAAGGCCGAGCCCGAGCCGCCCAAGCCCGAGCCCCCCAAGCCCGAGCCGCCCAAGCCCGAACCGCCCAAGCCGCCGCCGCCGCCCACCCCGGCGCCGCCTCCGCCGCCCGCGCCCGCGCCTCCGCCCCCCAAGCCGGAGCCGGCACCCATGCCGAAGCCGGAACCCAAGCCCGAGCCCAAGCCCGAGCCGCCGCCGCCCCCCAAGCCCGAGCCGCGCCCCGAGCCGCCCAAGAAGCAGAAGGACGTCAAGGACGAGCTGGATTCGCTGCTGAAGTCGGTGGACAAGAAGAAGCCCACTCCCCAGGAGGAACTGGACAAGCTTCTCAAGTCCACCGAGAAGCTCAAGCCCTCGGTGCCGGAAAACAAGACCGCCACCCAGACCGCGCCGCAATCGGTCAGGGGCTCGGCGTCGCACAATCCCCTCGAGCCGGTCTCCATGACCGAGCGCGACCGTATCCGCGCCCATATCGAGCGGTTCTGGAACGTGCCGGCCGGGGCCAAGGACGCCGACAAGCTGGTGGTGCAGATCAAGGTCTCGGTGCTGCCCGATGGAACGGTGACCGCCGCCGACGTGGTCGCCGACCCGCTGATGATGCTCAACCCGTTTTATCAGGCCGCCGCCGACAGCGCGCGCCGCGCCGTGCGCGCCGCCAGCCCGTTGCCTATTCCGGCGGACAAGTACGAGCAGTTCAAGGATTTCACGTTGGCCTTCAACCCCAAGTTCGCGGCAGGAAGATGATCCCCATGACTCGCATCCGCTCGCTCTTGGCGCTTTGCGCCTTCGTCGTCCTCGGGGTCCTGGCGGCTCTGCCCGCCAATGCCGAGGTGCGCATCGACATCACCCGCGGCCAGATGAAGCCGCTGCCCATCGCCATTCCCGACTTCGCCGGCGATGCCCGCATCGGCGCCGACATCGCCCGGGTGGTGTCCGCCGATCTGGAGCGGTCGGGCCTGTTCCGGCCCATCGATCCCAAGGCGTTCATTCAGACGGTGGCCAGCCTGCAGGCCGGGCCGCGTTTTCCCGACTGGAAGGCCATCAACGCCGAGGCCCTGGTCAGCGGCAAGGTGGAAAGCGGCGCCGACGGGCGCATCCGGGTGGAATTCCGTCTGTGGGACGTGTTCAACGAAGCCTACATGACCGGCTGGACGCTCTCGGCCTCGCCCCAGGACTGGCGGCGGCTGTCGCACAAGGTGGCCGACGCCATCTACAAGCGGGTGACCGGCGAGGACGGCTATTTCGACACCCAGATCGTCTACATCGCGGAATCCGGTCCCAAGAACGACCGCAAGAAGCGCCTTTCGATCATGGACCAGGACGGCGAGAACCACCGCTTCCTCACCGACGGATCGGAATTGGTTCTTACGCCGCGCTTCTCGCCCAGCGCCCGCGAGATCACCTACCTGTCGTATTTCAAGGGCGTGCCCCGGGTCTACATCTTCAATCTGGACACCGGACGGCGCGAATCCCTGGGCAACTTCCCCGGCATGACCTTCGCGCCGCGCTTCTCGCCCGACGGCAACAAGGTCATCTTCAGCATGGCCGAAAGCGGCAATACCGAAATCTACGAGATGAACCTGCTGACCCGTCAGAAGAAGCAGCTGACCTTCAGCCCGGCCATCGAGACGGCGCCCAGCTATTCCCCCGACGGCCAGCAGATCGTCTTCGAATCCGACCGCAGCGGCGGCCAGCAGATCTACGTCATGGGGGCGGACGGCTCCAATCCGCAGCGCATCAGCTTCGGCGACGGCCGCTACGCCACGCCGGTCTGGAGCCCCAGAGGCGATCTCATCGCCTTCACCAAGCAGAAGGGTGGGCAATTCTTCATAGGTGTCATGCGCACCGATGGTTCGGGCGAGCGCCTGCTGGCCGAGGGTTTCCTGGTGGAAGGCCCCACCTGGGCGCCCAACGGCCGGGTCCTGTCCTTTTTCCGCGAATCTCCTTCGGATGAGCGCGGGCGGGGCCAGGTGGTGCGTCTGTACACCATCGACCTGACCGGCGTTAATGAAAGAGTGCTCTTGACCCCCATCGACGGGTCGGATCCTGCGTGGTCCCCCTTGATTCCCTAGAATTATGTTTGTATAGTCCGCGCCGATTAGGATTTAATCCGGTGACATCGGGTCCCATCGCTAACGGTGTCATTGGTGGGGCGTGTCGTCCTTGATCGGACGGCGCGGAGTCTCTAAGGTCCGATCTTATTTCCATTCCCGCGTCGCATTGAGGGGGAGTCCTCAAATATGAAACTGCGTTTCCTGACCATCGTTGCCGCCGCCGCTCTGCTGGCCGCTTGCGAATCCGCTCCTTCCGATACCGGTGCCAAGGGTGGCGCTGGCCAGACCTCTCCGGCCGTTTCCTCGGGCATCGTGAAGGGCTCGAAGGAAGACTTCGTCGCCAATGTCGGCGACCGCGTCTTCTTCGACTTCGACAAGTCCAGCCTGCGCGCTGACGCCAAGGCCACCCTGGACAAGCAGGCTGCCTGGCTGAAGGCCTATCCGAACTACTCGCTGACCATCGAAGGTCATGCCGACGAGCGCGGCACCCGTGAGTACAACCTGGCTCTGGGTGAGCGTCGCGCCAATTCGGTCGCCGAGTACCTGAAGGCCGCCGGCGTCGCCGCCGCTCGCGTCAAGACCGTCTCCTACGGCAAGGAGCGCCCCGTCGCTCTGGGCTCGAACGAGGCCGCCTGGTCGCAGAACCGTCGTGGCGTGACCGTCCTGAACTAATCAGGCCGTTTACGGACGAAAAGAATGGGGCGCCTGCCTCCGCTTCGGCGGGGCAGGCGCCTTATTTGTTTTTCCGGGATGTCACCATCCGGGATTCCTTGCCTTGCTCTTGCCTTGATCGCGTTCAATAGTCATTCTTCCGCATCCGTTTCGAAGATGAGGTAGGCCGTGCGTCGTCTGGTTCTTGCCACCGCCTTTTGCGCGCTGATGCTCGGCGCCGGTTCCGATCCCGCCTCGGCCCAGGCCGACACCAGGGCGCTGTACGACCGCATCGAGCGGCTGGAACGCGATCTGATGACCATGCAGCAGCAGGCGGCGCGCGGCACCACCACGGTGGTGCGCTCCAACGACGGCAGCGTGGCCGGCACCATGGCGTCGCGCCTGGAGGACCGCATCAACGAACTGGAGGAAGCCAACCGCTTCCTCACCGGCAAGATCGAGGAGGCCAATTTCAAGGCCTCGCAACTGGCCAAGCAGATGGAGCGCATGCAGGCCGATCTCGACCTGCGCTTCAAGGATCTGGAGGCGGCGCGCGGTTCGGCCCCGTCCTCGTCCACCGCCCCCGCGCAGCCCCAATCCCTGTCCATGCCGGCGGCCGGCGCCACCACGCCCAGCGGCGCCCCGGTGCTGATTCCGCCCAAGGGCGTCAAGCCCGGCGCCAATTCCGCCGACAACGAAGGCCCCGCTCCGGGGCCGCAGACCCTGGGCTCCATGCCGGCCGGCGCCCTGAAGAAGGGCGAGGCCGAATCGCAGCAGCAGGCGGCCAAGGCCCCTCCGAAGGATGCCCAGTCGGCCTATGAGGAGGCCTACGGCCTGCTGCAGAAGGGCGATTACGACGGGGCGGAGCGCGGGCTGCAGGCCTTCCTCAAGGCCCACCCCAACCACCAGCTGGCGGGCAACGCCCAGTTCTGGCTGGGCGACATCGCCTTTTCCCAGAAGAAGGACTTCGCCGCCTCGGCCAAGCTGTTCGGCGAGGCCTACAAGAAGTACCCCAAGCATACCAAGGCCCCCGACATGCTCTATAAGCTGGGCGCCTCGTTCGGCCATCTGAACATGAAGGACCAGGCCTGCCGCACCTACGCCCTGCTGTTCGCCGAGCATCCCGACATGGCCGACCGCATCAAGCGCGCCGTCCAGGGCGACAAGCAGCGCCTGGGCTGTAAGTGACCTTGCATTGGGCTGCCGCCCAAACCCGCTTGGAGGCGATGCCTCCAAGCCTCCCTTTGTCTTATCGATGAAAAAGAATGGGGGCCGGGGCAAACGCCCCGGATGGGTTCGGGCGATAGCCCGATATGTTGGGGACGCCTGAAGACCATGTCCGTCCTGCCGCTGACATCCGACGAGTTTTCCCGCCTGATGGCGCCGATGGGGCCGTTCGAATCCGCGCCGCGCCTGGGGGTCGCGGTGTCGGGCGGCGCCGATTCCATGGCGCTGGTCCTGCTGGCTGCCGATTGGGCGAAGGAGCGGGGGGGCGAGGTGGTGGCGCTGACCGTCGATCACGGCCTGCGCCCCGATTCCGCCGCCGAGGCCGAGCGGGTGGGGCACTGGCTGGACGACCAGGGCATCGCTCGCCGTATCCTGGCCTGGACGGGGGAAAAGCCCCGGGCCGATCTTCAGGCGGCGGCGCGAACCGCCCGCTACCGCCTGCTGGGTGGGGCCTGCGCCGCCCGGGGCATCCTGCATCTGCTGCTGGCCCATCACCGCGACGACCAGGCCGAGACCCTGCTGCTGCGCCTGGGGCGCGGCTCGGGGCTGGAGGGGCTGTCGGCCATGGCGCCCGAGCGCCCCACCCCCTGGGGCCGCCTGCTGCGGCCGCTGCTGACGGTCCCCCGCGCCCGGCTGGAGGCCACCTTGCGGGAGAGGGGCCGGGAGTGGATCACTGATCCCTCCAACGCCAATTCCGCCTTCGCCCGGGTGCGGCTGCGCCGTCTGGCCCCCGCCCTGGCCGCCGAGGGGCTGAGCGGCGAGCGTCTGGCCGCCACCGCCCGCACCCTGGCCCGCGCCCGGGAGGCGATCGACACCATGGTGGCCGAGGCGGCTCTCCGCCACGTGGTCCTTGATGCGGCCGGCTATGCCCGCCTCAACTCCCACGCCCTCGCCGGGCTGCCCGACGAGGTGGGACTGCGTCTGCTGGCCCGCCTGCTGCTGGCGGTGGGCGGCGAGGCGCACACTCCCCGGCTGGAACGGCTGGAACGGCTGTACGGTGCCTTGCGGGACGGTCCGGCGACGGCCCGCACCCTGGCGGGCTGCCGCGTCGTGCCCCAGGGCTCGGGCGTGGTGATCTGCCGCGAGCCGGAGCGGGTGGAGGGCATGCTGCCCCTGATTCCGGGGGCGCGAATTCGCTGGGACGGGCGGTTCGAGGCGGTGGTGGCCCCCCATGCGCCGCCGGGCTTGAGCCTGGGGGCGCTGGGGTCGCAGGGGCGGCGAAAGGTGGCGGATCTGCTGGGCCGCGCGCGGCCGGAGCCGGTGCCCGCCTGCGCCTGTCCCACTTTACCTGCGCTTTACGATGAGCGGGGTATTCTCGCGGCGCCGCACCTCGGCTATAACCGGGAGGAGGCCGGGCGCCTGCTGATCGGCTTGCGCGCCGCGCCGCTCCATGTTCTTACCGTTTCCGCTTGTGCCGGCGGGAATCGGCACTATGTGTAGACGACTTGGTCCGGTACAGCACTTGACGGGAAGGACGCTACCTTGAATTTCAGCAAGAACCTGGCGTTGTGGGTCATCATCGCCGTGCTGCTGGTGATGCTCTTCAATCTGTTCCAGGCATCCTCGCCGCCACGCGGTCCGGGCCAGACCTCCTATTCCGAATTCCTGGCCGACGTGGATCGCGGCGCCGTCGCCGACGTGACCATCCAGGGCAGCGTGGTCAACGGTCATTTCACCGACGGCCGCCCCTTCACCACCTACATGCCCCAGGACGTCAACATCGTCGACAAGCTGCGCGCCCACAACGTGCGCATCACGGCGGTGCCGCCGTCCGACGACGCGCCGACGCTGTGGAGCGTGCTGGTGTCGTGGTTCCCCATGCTGCTGCTGATCGGCGTCTGGGTGTTCTTCATGCGCCAGATGCAGGGCGGCGGCGGCAAGGCCATGGGCTTCGGCAAGTCCCGCGCCCGCCTGCTGACGGAAAAGACCGGCCGCGTCACCTTCGAGGACGTCGCCGGCATCGACGAGGCCAAGTCCGAGCTGGAGGAAATCGTCGAGTTCCTCAAGGACCCGCAGAAGTTCCAGCGCCTGGGCGGCAAGATTCCCAAGGGCTGCCTGCTGGTCGGCCCGCCCGGCACCGGCAAGACCCTGCTGGCCCGCGCCATCGCCGGCGAGGCCAACGTGCCGTTCTTCACCATCTCGGGCTCCGACTTCGTCGAGATGTTCGTGGGTGTCGGCGCGTCCCGCGTGCGCGACATGTTCGAGCAGGGCAAGAAGAACGCCCCCTGCATCATCTTCATCGACGAGATCGACGCGGTGGGCCGCCATCGCGGCGCCGGCCTGGGCGGCGGCAACGACGAGCGCGAGCAGACCCTCAACCAGCTGCTGGTCGAGATGGACGGCTTCGAGTCCAACGAGGGTGTCATCCTGATCGCCGCCACCAACCGTCCCGACGTGCTGGACCCGGCGCTGCTGCGTCCCGGCCGCTTCGACCGTCAGGTGGTGGTGCCCAATCCCGACATCCTGGGCCGCGAGAAGATCCTCAAGGTCCACATGCGCAAGGTCCCCCTGGCCCCCGACGTGGACGCCAAGATCATCGCGCGCGGCACCCCCGGTTTTTCCGGCGCCGACCTGTCCAATCTGGTCAACGAGGCCGCCCTGCTGGCGGCGCGCGCCGGCAAGCGCGTGGTGACCATGGCCGAATTCGAGGCGGCCAAGGACAAGGTCATGATGGGCGCCGAGCGCCGCTCCATGGTGATGAGCGACGACGAGAAGAAGCTGACCGCCTATCACGAGGCCGGCCACGCTCTGGTGATGATGCACGTGCCCGGTCACGAGCCGCTGCACAAGGTGACCATCATTCCGCGCGGCCGGGCCCTGGGCGTCACCATGTCGCTGCCCGAGCGCGACCGCTACTCCCTGTCGCTGAAGCAGATCAAGGCGATGATCGCCTCGTTCTTCGGCGGCCGCGTCGCCGAGGAGATGATCTTCGGCCTGGACGCGGTGACCACGGGGGCCTCCAACGACATCCAGCGCGCCACCGACCTGTCGCGCAAGCTGGTGACCGAGTACGGTTTCTCCGAGAAGCTGGGGCCGTTGCGCTACAACGACAACCAGGAGGAAATCTTCCTCGGCCATTCGGTGACCCAGCACAAGAACGTGTCGGAAGCCACCGCCAGCCTGATCGATTCCGAGGTGCGCCGCTTCGTGGAGGAGGGCGAGAACACCGCCCGCGAGATCCTCGCCAAGTACCGCGCCGAGCTGGAGATCATCGCCAAGGGCCTGCTGGAATACGAAACCCTGTCCAAGGACGACATCGACGCCCTGATCCGGGGTGATTCCATCAACCGCGACGGCAACGAGTGGCGCCCCAAGGACCCGCCGCGCCGCTCGTCGGTGCCCTCGTCCGGCCCCGGCTCGCGTCCCGGCTATGATCCGGAGCCGCAGCCCGGTGCCTGACGTGTCGGTGTCGTCCGCCTTCACCCGAAGCCCCGCCCTGCCGCGGGGCTTCGACGTCTCGGGAGGCGGCCTCCATCTCCTGCCCACCGGTCTGGTGTGGGGCGAGCAGGCCGCCGCCGCGATCATCTCGGGCAATGGCTGGCCCCTGGCCGACGGCTGGGCCGCCTTCACCGCGCTGGGGGTGATCACCCGGCGGGCGGGGGGAGGGGCCGCCCTGGCCGTGGCCCCCTTCGCCGAGGTGGTGGACTGGGCCGAGGGCGAGGACCCGGCGCTCGCCCGCCTGGTGGCCGAGACCATTCATCGCATGGGCGCCCGTCGCCGGCCCTGGGGTGGGCTGGAGATGGACCGGCCCCGCATCATGGGCATCGTCAACGTCACCCCCGACAGCTTCTCCGACGGCGGCGAGGTGTTCGAGGCCGACGCCGCCATCACGCGCGGCCTCGCCCTGGCCGAGGCCGGAGCCGACATCATCGACGTGGGCGGCGAATCCACCCGGCCCGGCGCCGACCCGGTCGGCCCGGAGGAGGAGGCGCGCCGCGTGCTGCCCGTGGTGCGCGCCCTGGCGGAAAAGGGCCTGTGCGTCTCCATCGACACCCGCCACGCGGCGATCATGGGGGCGGCGGTGGAGGCGGGGGCCAGGATCATCAACGACGTCACCGCCCTGCTGGGGGATTCCGAGTCCCTGACGGTGGCGGCCCGAAGCGGCGCCGATCTCTGCCTGATGCACATGCAGGGCGACGACCCCCGCACCATGCAGGCGGCGCCGGTCTACGCCTCGGCGCCGCTCGACGTGTTCGACCATCTCGCCGCCCGGGTGAGGGAATGCGAGGCGGCCGGCATTCCCCGCGAGCGGATTTGCCTCGACCCCGGCATCGGCTTCGGCAAGACGCCGGAGCATTGCGTCCAGATCCTGGGGAGCCTGGCCGTGCTGCATGGCCTCGGCC
Organism: Paramagnetospirillum sp.; assembly: GCF_058402745.1. Taxonomy (NCBI): domain Bacteria; kingdom Pseudomonadati; phylum Pseudomonadota; class Alphaproteobacteria; order Rhodospirillales; family Magnetospirillaceae; genus Paramagnetospirillum; species Paramagnetospirillum sp. Next base: position 134,563 of record NZ_JBZVFI010000012.1, on the reverse strand, counting down.
TGCCGCTGCTGCTGGGGGTCAGCCGCAAGAGCTTCGTGGCGCGGCTGTCCCGGGGCGAGGCGGCTTCGGCCCGCCTGCCCGGGACGCTCGCCGCCAATCTGGCCGGACTGGACGCCGGGGTTCAGGTGCTGCGCGTCCACGACGTGCCCCAGACGGCGCAGGCGGTGGCCATCTGGAAGGCCATGCGGGCCGGCGGATAAAGTCCGCGGATCATGCGGAAGAGTCCTGTTGCCAAGCCCCATGAGTCTCTGTATAAGGCTGCCTTCGGCTTCGGCCTCATTCCGTAAGAGCGGCTGCGCTACTGGCAAGGCGGCTAACTGCGGGAGGCTCTTTGAATTGACTGTTTTCACCGATCGGCGCTCCGATGGGGCGCCGATCCGATTTGACGGATGACTTGAACATGGAAAGCCAGAACATCCGCATCCGCCTCAAGGCGTTTGATCATCGCGTGCTGGACCAGTCCACCCGCGAGATCGTCAACACCGCCAAGAGGACCGGGGCGCAGGTGCGCGGTCCGATCCCGCTTCCCTCGCGGATCGAGAAGTTCACCGTGAACCGTAGCCCGCACATCGACAAGAAGTCGCGCGAGCAGTTCGAAATTCGGACTCACAAGCGGCTTCTGGATATCGTCGACCCGACCCCGCAGACCGTGGACGCGCTGATGAAGCTCGACCTGGCCGCCGGCGTCGATGTCGAGATCAAGCTCTAAGGAACCTAACAATGCGCTCTGGTCTCATCGCCCAGAAGGTCGGCATGACGAGGATCTTCACCGCTGACGGCACCCATGTGCCGGTCACCGTGCTGAAGGTCGACACCTGCCAGGTGGTCTCGACCCGCTCTGTGGAAAAGGACGGCTACGTCGCCGTTCAGCTTGGTGCCGGTACCGCCAAGGTGAAGAACGTGAGCAAGCCTGCTCGCGCCAACTTCGCCAAGGCCAAGGTCGAGCCCAAGAAGAAGCTGGTTGAATTCCGTGTCGCGCCCGAGAACGTTCTCGAGGTCGGCACCGAACTCTCCGCTGCCCATTTCATCCCCGGTCAGTACGTGGACGTGACCGGCACCACCATCGGCAAGGGCTTTGCCGGCGGTATGAAGCGCTGGAACTTCCGTGGCCTCGAGGCCACGCACGGCGTTTCGGTGTCGCACCGCTCCCACGGCTCCACCGGCCAGCGCCAGGACCCCGGCAAGGTGTTCAAGGGCAAGAAGATGGCCGGTCATCTGGGTGATGAGCAGGTGACTACTCAGAACCTCACCGTGGTGTCCACCGACGCCGATCGCGGCCTGATCCTGGTCAAGGGTTCGGTTCCCGGTCACGAGGGGTCCTGGGTGCTCGTCCGCGACGCGGTGAAGCGCAAGCTGCCTGATGGCGTGCCGTTCCCGGCCGGCGTCAAGGCCGCGGCCTCGGCCGAGTAAAGGATCAAGGCGATGAAGACGAACGTAATCAGCCTGGACAACCAGACCGTCGGCGAAATCGAACTGGCCGACGAGATCTTCGCCGTGCCGGTGCGTGGGGACATCCTGTTCCGCGCCGTCAACTGGCAGCTGGCCAAGCGCCAGTCCGGCAATCACAAGACCAAGACCATCAGCGAGATTTCCGGCACCACCAAGAAGCCCTTCGCGCAGAAGGGTGGCGGTCGTGCCCGTCAGGGTTCGCTGCGCTCCGCCCAGTTCCGTGGCGGCGCCACCATCTTCGGCCCCGTGGTGCGCTCGCACGCCCACGATCTGCCCAAGAAGGTCCGCAAGCTGGCCCTGAAGACCGCCCTGTCGGCCAAGGTGGCCGACGGCAAGCTGATCGTGGTGGACGCGGCCAACGCCGGTTCGCCCAAGACCAAGGACCTGGCCGCCCGCCTGGCCAAGCTGGGCCTGAGCTCGGTGCTGTTCATCGACGGCTCCGCCGTGGACGGCAACTTCGCTCTCGCCAGCCGCAACATCCCCTTCGTGGATGTGCTGCCGAGCCAGGGTGCCAACGTCTATGACATCCTGCGCCGTGAAACCCTGGTCCTGACCAAGGACGCGGTCGCCGCCCTGGAGGCTCGCCTGAAATGAGCAAGCTCGTCATCAGCAAGGAGCGGATGTACGACGTCGTCCGCGCCCCCGTGATCACCGAAAAGGCGACCATGGGCTCCGAGTACCGTCAGGTCACCTTCAAGGTGCCGCTGGACGCGACCAAGCCGGAGATCAAGGCCGCTGTCGAGGGTATTTTCGGGGTGAAGGTCACCGCCGTGAACACCCTGATCGCCAAGGGCAAGGTCAAGCGCTTCCGCGGCCGTCCCGGCGTGCGTTCCGACGTCAAGAAGGCGGTCGTGACGCTGGCCGAGGGCCACTCCATCGACGTGACCACGGGAGTCTGAGACCATGGCACTGAAGACTTTCAAGCCCACGACTCCGGGCCGTCGCCAGCTGGTCCTGGTCGATCGCTCTGAACTGTGGAAGGGCAAGCCCGAGAAGGGCCTGACCGAAGGCCTGCGCTCCAAGGGCGGCCGCAACAACACCGGTCGGGTCACCGCCCGGTGGCGTGGCGGCGGGCACAAGCGCCGCTACCGCATCATCGACTTCAAGCGCAACAAGTTCGACGTTGCCGCCACGGTCGAGCGTCTGGAGTACGATCCCAACCGTACCGCCTTCATCGCTCTGGTGTCCTACGCCGACGGCGAGAAGGCCTACATCATCGCCCCGCAGCGTCTGGCTGTCGGCGACCAGGTGATCGCCTCCGAGAAGGCCGACATCAAGCCGGGCAACGCCATGCCGCTGAAGAACATCCCCGTGGGCACCGTGGTGCACAACGTGGAGCTCAAGGTGGGCAAGGGTGGTCAGCTGGCCCGTTCGGCCGGCACCTACGTCCAGCTGGTCGGCAAGGATCAGGGCTACGCCCAGCTCCGCCTGGCCTCGGGCGAGCTGCGCATGGTTCGCGGTGAGTGCATGGCCACCATCGGCGCCGTGTCCAACCCGGACCAGCAGAACGTCTCGCTGGGCAAGGCCGGCCGCGCCGTGTGGATGGGCCGTCGCCCCTCCGTCCGCGGTGTCGCCATGAACCCGATCGACCACCCGCACGGCGGCGGCGAAGGCCGCACCTCGGGCGGCCGTCATCCGGTCACCCCGTGGGGCAAGCCCACCAAGGGCAAGAAGACTCGCAGCAACAAGAAGACGGACCGGCTCATCATGCGCCGCCGTCAGACTCAGTAGGAGGGGCTGAAACATGGCTCGTTCCGTTTGGAAAGGCCCCTTCCTCGACGGCTACATGCTGGGAAAGGCCGACAAGGCCCGCGCCAGCGGCCGCAACGAGGTCATCAAGATCTGGTCGCGTCGTTCGACCATCCTGCCGCAGTTCGTCGGTCTGACCTTTGGCGTCTACAACGGCCAGAAGTTCATTCCGGTGCTGGTGACCGAGAACATGATCGGACACAAGTTCGGTGAGTTCTCGCCGACCCGCACGTTCTACGGCCACGCGGTCGACAAGAAGGCGAAGAGGAAGTAAGCCATGGGCAAGAAACCCGCAGACAGGGTCCTGGCGGAGACCGAGGCCAAGGCTTTCCTGGCCACCATCCGCACCAGCCCGCGCAAGCTCAACCTGGTTGCCGAAAGCATCCGCGGCCTCAAGGCCGACGTGGCGCTCAACGCCCTGACCTTCTCCAAGCGGCGCATCGCCGTGGTGGTGCGGTCGGTGCTGCAGTCCGCCATCGCCAATGCCGAGAACAACCACCAGCTGGACGTCGACCGTCTCTATGTCGCCGAGGCCCACGTGGGCAAGGCCATGGTGATGAAGCGTTGGAAGGCGCGCGCCCGTGGCCGCGTCGGCCGGATCGAGAAGCCGTTCAGCAATCTGACCGTCATCGTGCGCGAACGCGCCGAAGCGGCGGGGGAGTAAGCAGATGGGTCAGAAAGTCAATCCGATCGGCCTGCGCGTCGGCATCAACCGCACCTGGGATTCCCGGTGGTTCGCGGACGAGACCTACGCCAAGCTGCTGCACGAGGACCTGAAGCTCCGCAAGTACCTGCGCGAGAAGCTGGCCCAGGCCGGCGTGTCGCGCGTGGTCATCGAGCGTCCCGCCAAGAAGGCCCGCATCACCATCCATACCGCCCGTCCGGGCGTGGTGATCGGCAAGAAGGGCGCGGACATCGAGGTGCTGCGCAAGGAGCTCTCGAAGATGACCGGTGGCGAGGTTCACCTCAACATCGTCGAGATCAGGAAGCCCGAACTGGATGCCCAGTTGGTGGCCGAGTCCATCGCCCAGCAGCTCGAGCGCCGCGTCGCCTTCCGTCGCGCCATGAAGCGCGCCGTGCAGTCGGCCATGCGTCTGGGCGCCCAGGGCATTCGTATCAACTGCTCCGGCCGTCTGGGTGGCGCTGAAATCGCCCGCATGGAGTGGTACCGCGAAGGCCGCGTGCCGCTGCACACGCTGCGTGCCGACGTGGATTACGGCGTGGGCACCGCCCGCACCACCTACGGCACCTGCGGCGTGAAGGTTTGGGTGTTCAAGGGCGAGATCCTCGCCCATGACCCCATGGCCCAGGACAAGCGCGCCGCCGGGGAAACCGCCCCGGCCGAACGCCGCTGATTTGAGAGGGAAGAGAGATGCTTTCTCCCAAGCGTACTAAGTTCCGCAAGGCCCACAAGGGCCGGATCAAGGGGGTCACCAAGGGTGGTTCCGCCTTGAATTTCGGCGCCTACGGCCTCAAGGCCCTGGAGCCCGAGCGCATCACCGCCCGCCAGATCGAGGCCGCCCGTCGCGCCCTGACCCGTCACATGAAGCGTCAGGGCCGCGTGTGGATCCGCATCTTCCCGGACCTGCCGGTGTCGTCCAAGCCTGCCGAAGTCCGCATGGGCTCCGGTAAGGGCGCGCCCGAGTTCTGGACCGCCCGCGTGGCTCCCGGCCGCATCCTCTTCGAGGTGGATGGCGTCGCCGAGGAAATCGCCCGTCACGGTTTTGCCCTGGCCGCCGCCAAGCTGCCGATCAAGACCAAGTTCATTTCTCGGATCGGGGATATCTAGCCATGGCGACCAAGGCTGCCGATCTGCGCCAGAAGAGTGTTGACCAGCTGAAGGAGCAGGTCATCGCGCTCAAGAAGGAGCAGTTCAATCTTCGCTTCCAGCGGGCCTCCGGCCAGCTGGAGAATACCGCCCGGGTGCGTGCCGTGCGTCGCGAGATCGCGACCATCAAGACGCTGCTCGGCGAGCGCGCCAAAAGCGCGTCCTAAGGAGGCCCATTCAAATGCCGAAGCGCATTCTTCAGGGCGTCGTGGTGAGCGACAAGATGGACAAGACCGTGGTGGTCAGCGTCGAGCGGCGCGTGATGCACCCGATCTACAAGAAGTTCATCCGTCGTTCCAAGAAGTACCACGCCCACGACGAGAACAACGTCTGCAAGACCGGCGAGACCATTCGCATCCGCGAATGCGCGCCGATCTCCAAGACCAAGTGCTGGGAAGTGATCGTCGAGCCCCAGGCTTGACGGTCGCGACTGGATATAAGGAAGAGACATCATGATCCAGATGCAAACCAACCTGGACGTCGCCGATAATTCGGGTGCCCGCCGGGTGCAGTGCATCAAGGTGTTGGGCGGCTCGCACCGGACCATCGCCACGGTGGGCGACGTCATCGTCGTTTCCATCAAGGAGGCGATTCCGCGTGGCCGCGTGAAGAAGGGTGACGTGCACCGCGCCGTCATCGTTCGTACCGCCAAGGAAATCCGTCGTCCCGACGGCTCCGCCATCCGGTTCGACACCAATGCAGCCGTCCTGATCAACAAGCAGGGCGAGCCCATCGGCACCCGTATTTTTGGCCCCGTCACTCGTGAGCTTCGCGGCAAGAAGTTCATGAAGATCATCTCTCTGGCTCCGGAGGTCCTCTAATCATGGCTTCCATGAACGTGAAGAAGGGTGACCGGGTCGTCGTTCTCGCCGGCAAGGACAAGGGCAAGAAGGGCGAGGTCATCGCCGCCATGCCGTCCGAGCAGCGCGTCATCGTCTCCGGCGTCAACATGGTGAAGCGCCACACCCGTCCCTCCGCCACCTCCCAGGGCGGCATCGTGGAGAAGGAGGCGTCGATCCACGTCTCCAACGTCGCCCACGAGGACCCCAAGGACGGCAAGGCGACCCGCATCGGTCACAAGATCCTCGAAGACGGTCGGAAGGTGCGCGTTGCGCGTCGCTCCGGCGAAGTCATCGACCGGTAAGCCGAAGGAACAGACAGATGGCACGTCTGCGCAAGCACTACGATACGGTCGTCAAGCCCGCCCTGCAGAAGGAGTTCAACTACGCGAACCCCATGCAGGTGCCGAAGCTCGAGAAGATCGTGATCAACATGGGCGTCGGTGAAGCCGCCCAGGATTCCAAGAAGATCGAGTCGGCCATTGCCGAGTTGACCATGATTTCCGGCCAGAAGCCGGTCAGCACCAAGGCCAAGAAGTCCATCGCCCAGTTCAAGCTGCGCGAAGGCCAGGTCGTGGGCTGCAAGGTCACCCTGCGGGCCGAACGGATGTACGAATTCCTCGACCGCCTGATCAACATCGCGCTGCCCCGCGTCCGCGACTTCCGTGGCGTTCCGGGCAAGAGCTTCGATGGCCGCGGCAACTACTCGCTGGGCCTGAAAGAGCAGATCGTCTTCCCGGAAATCAACTACGACAAGGTTGAGACCATCCGCGGCATGGACATCATCTTCGTCACCACGGCCAAGTCCAACGAGGAGGCCAAGGCCCTCCTCAAGGGCTTCGACATGCCGTTCGTGGCCTGATTGGAGATTTAGGCAATGGCTAAGATCAGCTCGGTCGAGCGCAACAAGAAGCGTGAGCGCATGGCGGCCCAGTTCGCCGCTCGCCGCGCCAAGTTGAAGGCGATCGCCAACAACCGTGAAGCCAGCCCGGAGGAGCGCTTCGAAGCCTCCCTGAAGCTGGCGGAGCTGCCCCGCAACTCGTCCAAGATCCGCGTGCGTCTGCGCTGCGAGGTCACGGGCCGTTCGCGCGGTAACTATCGCAAGTTCAAGCTGTGCCGGAACAAGCTGCGCGAGCTCGCCTCGCAGGGCCAGATTCCCGGCATGGTCAAGTCCAGCTGGTAAGGGAGGACGATCCATGTCCATGACCGATCCTCTCGGCGATCTGCTGACCCGCATCCGCAACGGCCAGCGGGCCAACAAGTCCACCGTTGTCTCGCCGGCGTCCAGCCTGCGCGCCAACGTCCTCGAGGTGCTGAAGCGCGAAGGCTACATCCGCGGCTACTCCAAGAGCGAGCTGCGCCCCGGCGTCGCCCAGCTCAGCATCGAACTGAAGTATCACGAGGGTCAGCCGGTGATCCGGGAAATCTCGCGCGTGTCCACTCCGGGCCGCCGCGTCTATTCCAAGATCGCCGACCTTCGCCGCGTCGCCAACGGGCTGGGGATCACCATCCTCTCGACCCCGCGCGGCGTCATGTCCGACTCTGAGGCTCGCACTCAGAACGTCGGCGGCGAAGTCCTCTGCGAAGTGTTCTAACGGAGGGACCTGAAAATGTCGCGAGTCGGCAAATATCCCGTCTCGGTGCCGTCGGGTGTCACCGTTCAGATCACCGGACCCGAAGTCACCGTCAAGGGCAAGCTGGGTGAGTCGACGCTCACCCTCAGGGACAACGTCGAGGTCACCCTCGACGGCAACCTGATCTGGGTGAAGCCCAAGAACGAAACCAAGCACGCCCGCATGATGTGGGGCACCACCCGCGCGCACCTGAACAACATGGTCAAGGGCGTGTCGGAGGGGTTCACCGTCAACCTCGAGATCAACGGCGTCGGTTACCGCGCCGCGGTCGAGGGCAAGTCGCTGAAGCTGCAGCTCGGCTATTCGCACGACATCGAATATCCGATCCCGGCCGACGTGACCATGAAGTGCGACAAGCCCACCGCCATCTCGATCTCCGGCCGCGACAAGCGTCAGGTCGGCCAGATCGCGGCGGAGATCCGCGCCTTCCGTGGTCCCGAGCCCTACAAGGGCAAGGGCATCAAGTACGAAACCGAGACTATCCTCCGCAAGGAAGGTAAGAAGAAGTAAGGGGCTCCGCCATGATGACGCCGAAGAATCTTTTCGAGCGCCGCAAGCGGCGCGCCCGCCAGAGCATCAAGGAGAAGGGCAACGGCCGTATCCGTCTGTCCGTCTTCCGCTCCGGCAAGAACATCTACGTCCAGGTGATCGACGACCTCAAGGGCGTCACCCTGGCCGCCGCCTCGACGCTCGACAAGGAGCTGAAGGGCAATTTGAAGACCGGCGCCGACAAGGAGGCTGCGGCCGCCGTCGGCAAGCTGATCGCCGAGCGGGCCAAGGCGGCGGGCGTCACGGAAGTGGTGTTCGACCGCGGCGGCTACATCTACCACGGTCGGGTCAAGGCCCTGGCCGATGCGGCCCGCGAAGGCGGCCTGTCTTTCTGAGGATGATGAGCAATGGCACGTACTCCCTCTTCTGATCGTCCCGAGCGCGGCCGTGGCGGCGAGCGCGGCGAACGCGGCGACCGCCCGAATCGCGGTCGCGGCGGCGCCGAGCAGACCCCGCGCGAGCGCGAGGAATCGGAATTCGTCGATAAGCTGGTCCACATCAACCGCGTCGCCAAGGTGGTGAAGGGTGGCCGTCGCTTCGCCTTCGCCGCCCTGGTCGTGGTGGGTGACGCCAAGGGCCGCGTCGGCTGCGGTTCGGGCAAGGCCCGCGAAGTTCCGGAAGCCATCCGCAAGGCCACCGAACAGGCCAAGCGCAACATGATCAAGATCGCGCTGCGCGAGGGTCGCACCCTGCATCATGACGCCTTCGGCCATTTCGGTGCCGGCCGCGTCATCCTGCGGGCCGCCCCGGCCGGTACCGGCATCATCGCCGGCGGCCCGATGCGCGCCGTGTTCGAGACCATGGGTGTCCAGGACGTCGTGGCCAAGTGCCTCGGCACCTCCAACCCGCACAACATGATCAAGGCGACCTTCGACGCCCTGATCAACCTGGCTTCTCCCCGCCATGTCGCCGCCAAGCGCGGCAAGAAGGTGGGCGAGATCATCGGTCGTCGCGACGGTGCCGCCGCCGCGGCCGCCGCCGGCGCTTGATCGGGAGGACATTGAACATGGCCGCCAAGAAGACCACCGCCGCCAAGGCGACCGTCAAGGTCACCCAGATCGGCAGCCCCATCGGCCGTCCGGCCGACCAGGGCGCCACGCTGATCGGCCTGGGCCTGGGCAAGATGCACCGCACCCGTGAGCTGGAGGATACTCCGGCGGTGCGCGGCATGATCACCAAGGTCCGCCATCTGGTGCGCGTCGAAGACTAGAACATCCGGGGGCCGGGGCTGAATGCCCCGGCCGACCGTGACGAGGACGAAAAGAAATGAAGCTCAACGAACTTCGCGACAACGAGGGCGCGCGCTACCAGTCGAAGCGCCTCGGCCGTGGCATCGGCTCCGGCAAGGGCAAGACTTCGGGCAAGGGCGTGAAGGGTCAGACCTCGCGCACCGGCGTGGCGATCAACGGCTTCGAAGGCGGTCAGATGCCCATCTACCGCCGTCTGCCCAAGCGCGGGTTCAACAACCCGAACGCCAAGCACTTCGCCGTGATCAATCTCGGCCGCCTGCAGAAGGCCATCGACGGTGGTCGCATCGATGCCGCCAAGCCCATCAACGCCGAGGCCCTGTCGGCCGCCGGCCTGATCGGCAAGGTCCTGGACGGCGTCCGCCTGCTGGGCCATGGCGAGATCAAGGCCAAGGTCGCCATCGAGGTGACCGGTGCCTCGGCCGCGGCCATCGCCGCCGTCGAGAAGGCCGGCGGCTCGGTCACCGTGACCGCGCCCAAGGCCGCTGCCGAGTGAATTGGGAGGTGAGGGGCCGCGCGCCCCTCACGCTCTTTCACGCGTCGAATCCCCAGCCCGGGGCGATTGACCCGGGTCAAGGGCTGGATCAAGGATTTGTGGTGCGGTGCCGGCCCCCGAGGGGGCAAGCCGCCCCGCGCCACCGAACCCCGGAGTAAGGCATGGCCTCCGCTGCCGAGCAGCTCGCCGCGAATCTGAACTTTGGCGTTCTCGCCAAGGCCACCGATCTCAAGAAGCGCATCTGGTTCACCCTGTGGGCCCTGGTCGTCTATCGCCTGGGAACCTGGATTCCCATGCCGGGCGTCGATCCGCAGGTGCTCGGCGACCTGTTCAAGCAGTCGGGCGGCGGCATGCTCGGCATGTTCGACATGCTGGCCGGCGGCGCCCTGAGCCGCATGACCATCTTCGCGCTCAACATCATGCCGTACATCTCGGCCTCCATCATCCTCCAGCTGATGACCACGGTCGTCCCGTCGCTGGAAGCGGTGAAGAAGGAAGGCGAGGCCGGACGCAAGAAGATCAACCAGTACACCCGTTACCTCACCGTGGTCATCGCGGTCATGCAGGCCTACGGCATCGCCGTCGGCCTGGAGAGCATGACCAGCACCCGGGGCAGCGCGGTGATGATGGACAGCTCCCTGCTGTTCCGCTTTTCCACCGTGGTGACGCTGACCGGCGGCACCCTGTTCCTGATGTGGCTGGGCGAGCAGATCACGGCGCGCGGCATCGGGCAGGGCACCTCGCTGATCATCATGGCCGGCATCGTGGCGGAATTGCCGTCGGCCATCGGCAGCACCCTGGAACTGGGCCGCACCGGCGCCATTCCCGTGCTGGTGATCATCGGCATCCTGCTGATGAGCGTCGCGGTCATCGCCTTCATCGTCTACATGGAGCGCGCCCAGCGCCGGATCATCGTCCAGTATCCGAAGCGCCAGGTGGGCAACAAGATGTTCGGCGGCGAGTCCTCGCACCTGCCGCTCAAGGTCAACACCTCGGGCGTCATTCCGCCGATCTTCGCCAGCTCCATCCTGCTGATGCCGGTGACCATCGCCCAGTTCTCGGCGGCCGGCGGGCCGGAATGGCTGACCACCTTCACCGCCCTGATGGGCCGGGGCCAGCCCCTGTACCTGGCGCTGTATCTGGGCCTGATCGTCTTCTTCTCGTTCTTCTATACCGCCGTGGTGTTCAATCCGGTGGATACGGCCGAGAACCTGAAGAAGTATGGTGGCTTCATTCCGGGCATCCGCCCGGGCAAGAACACCTCGGACTATCTCGATTACGTGCTGACCCGCCTCACGGTGGTGGGCGCCGCCTACCTGTCGGCGCTGTCGGTCCTGCCGGAAATCCTGATCAGCAAGTTCGCGGTGCCGTTCTACTTCGGCGGCACCTCGCTGCTGATCGTGGTGTCGGTGACCATGGATACCGTGGCTCAGGTCCAGTCGCATCTGCTTGCGCACCAGTACGAGGGACTCATCAAGAAGTCCCGGCTGCGCGGGCGGCGTTAACTGCCAAGAAGAAAGAGGGGACATCCGATGAATCTCGTTCTGTTGGGGCCGCCGGGTGGCGGCAAGGGAACCCAGGCCAAGCGTCTTCAGGACAAGTACGGCCTGGTTCAGCTCTCCACCGGCGACATGCTGCGCGCCGCCGTGGCGTCCGGCTCCGAGGTGGGCAAGAAGGCCAAGGCCGTGATGGACGCCGGCCAGCTGGTGTCCGACGAGATCGTCATCGCCATCATCGACGAGCGCCTGGACCAGCCCGACGTGGCCAAGGGCGCCATCTTCGACGGTTTCCCCCGCACCGTGGCCCAGGCCGAGGCCCTCGACGCCATGATGGCCAGGAAGGGCAAGAAGCTGGATTTCGCCATCGAGATCCGCGTGCCCGACGCCTACATCGTCGAGCGCATCACCGGCCGCTACACCTGCGCCAAGTGCGGCGCCGGCTATCACGACAAGTTCCAGCTGCCCAAGATCGCGGGGACCTGCGATTCCTGCGGCGGCACCGAGTTCGCTCGCCGTCCCGACGACAACGTCGAGACCGTGACCAAGCGTCTCGACGCCTATCACGCCCAGACCGCTCCGCTGCTGCCCTATTACGACAAGAAGGGCGCGCTGAAGCTGGTGGACGGCACCATGGACATCGCCGATGTGACCAAGGCCCTGGAAGGGATTCTGGACGCGGCGAAGTAATGTGTTTCTATAGGGCGAGACGGTTGACTCTTGATCGAATCGCCCTATAATCCCGCACCTTCGGTTTCCCCCGTCATGGGCGAGGCCAGGGGCGCGTTTTTGGTTAACGGCTCCGGGTCATCTTGTGGCGCGGTCTTTTATCTGGTGAAGGAGTAACCAGCTTTGGCTCGTATCGCTGGCGTCAATATTCCGACGAACAAGCGCGTTCTGATCGCGCTGACCTACATTCATGGCATCGGCCGCGCCAAGGCGGCGGAGATCACCACCTCGCTGGGGATTCCCGCCGAGCGTCGCGTCAATCAGCTGACCGACGACGAAGTGCTCAAGATCCGTGAGCTCATCGACCGTGACTACCAGGTCGAAGGCGACCTGCGTCGTGCGGTGGCCATGAACATCAAGCGTCTGATGGACCTGGGCTGCTATCGCGGTCTGCGTCATCGCCGCGGCCTGCCGGTTCACGGTCAGCGGACCCACACCAATGCCCGTACCCGCAAGGGTCCGGCCAAGCCGATTGCCGGCAAGAAGAAAGTTACCAAGTAAGGAACACCTCCGATGGCTAAGCCCGCTGCTGCCGCGCGTCCTCGTCGCCGCGAGCGCAAGAACATCACCTCGGGCGTGGCGCATGTGAATGCCACGTTCAACAACACCATGATCACCATCACCGATGCCCAGGGTAACACCATTTCCTGGTCCTCGGCCGGCATGCAGGGCTTCAAGGGCTCGCGCAAGTCGACTCCGTACGCCGCCCAGGTGGCTGCCGAAGATGCGGGCCGCAAGGCGTCCGAGCACGGCATGCGCACCCTGGAGGTCGAGGTGAAGGGTCCTGGTGCCGGTCGCGAGTCCGCTCTGCGCGCTCTGCAGGCCGTGGGCTTCCAGATCACGTCGATCCGCGACGTCACGCCGATCCCGCACAACGGGTGCCGGCCGCGCAAGCGCCGTCGCGTCTGATCGGGTTTCCTTGGATCGGGATGCCGCCGGCTTCCTCGGCTAGGAGGAGGTTCGGCGGCGTGCCCGTTTTCGTTTTCCTTTGTTCAGCATGAGGTCACGCTCGTGATTCAGAAGAACTGGCAGGAACTGATTAAGCCCAACAAGCTCCATGTGGAGCCCGGGGCCGATGCCCAGCGTACCGCGACCGTGGTCGCCGAGCCGCTGGAGCGCGGCTTCGGCATGACGCTGGGCAATTCCCTGCGCCGCGTGCTGCTGTCGTCGCTGCAGGGTGCCGCCGTCACGGCCATCCAGATCGACGGCGTTCTGCACGAATTCTCGTCGATCCCCGGCGTGCGGGAAGATGTCACCGACATCATCCTGAACATCAAGACTCTCGGCCTGCGCATGCACGGCGAGGGCCCGAAGCGCATGCACCTGCGTGCGGTCGGCCCGGGTGAAGTCACCGCCGGCCTGATCGAGGTCGGCCACGACATCGAGATCATGGACCCCGATCTGGTGCTGTGCACCCTGGACGAGGGCGCCAAGCTGAACATCGAGTTCACGGTCGAGACCGGCAAGGGTTACGTCCCGGCCTCGCAGAACCGTCCCGAGGATTCGCCGATCGGCCTCATTCCGATCGACGCCATCTTCTCGCCGGTGCGCAAGGTGGCCTACAAGGTGGAAAACACCCGCGTGGGCCAGGTCACCGACTACGACAAGCTGTCCATGACGGTGGAGACCAACGGCGCGGTCACGCCGGATGACGCGGTGGCCCTGGCCGCCCGCATCCTGCAGGACCAGCTGCAGCTGTTCATCAACTTCGAGGAGCCCACCGCGGTCGTCGAGGAAGAGAAGAAGGACGAACTGCCCTTCAACAAGAACCTGCTGCGCAAGGTGGACGAGCTGGAACTGTCGGTCCGTTCGGCCAACTGCCTGAAGAACGACAACATCATCTACATCGGCGATCTGGTCCAGAAGACCGAGGCCGAGATGCTGCGCACTCCCAATTTCGGCCGCAAGTCGCTGAACGAGATCAAGGAAGTGCTGGCGCAGATGGGTCTGCACCTGGGCATGGAAATCGCCAATTGGCCGCCGGAGAACATCGAAGAGCTGGCCAAGAAGCTGGAAGAGCCCTACTAAGTCCTCATCCTTTTTCGTCATGGCCGGGCTTGACCCGGCCATCCCTGGACCCCCGGGTCAAGCCCGGGGGTGACGATTTGAGAGGGATGTTTATCGGACCATCCGGTCCACCCGCCCGTTCTCCCCTGATGGAGGCGACGCGGCAGTCCAATCGGCTTCGCCCGGCGAGGCCAAGCGACGAGGAGAGTTGTTATGCGTCATGGTATGTCCGGCCGTAAGCTGAACCGCGACAAGTCGGCCCGTAAGGCCCTGTTCGTCAGCTTGTCCAACGCCCTCTTGAAGCACGAGCAGATCAAGACCACCCTGCCCAAGGCCAAGGACCTGCGTCCGGTGGTCGAGAAGCTGATCACCCTGGGCAAGCGCGGCGACCTGCACGCCCGCCGTCAGGCCTATGCCTTCCTGCGCGACGACAAGGTGGTCGCCAAGCTGTTCGCCGTGATCGGCGAGCGCTACAAGACCCGCAACGGTGGCTACACCCGCGTGCTGAAGGCCGGCTTCCGTTACGGCGATTGCGCCCCCATGGCCATCATCGAGCTGGTTGACCGCGATCCGGCCGCCAAGGGCACCGATTCCGGCCCCACCGCCGACAAGAAGGCCGATGCCGACGAGGAATAAGCCTCCTCCGTCGTGGCTGAGATGACGAAGGGGCCGTCCCGGGAGGGACGGCCCCTTTCGCGTGACAGGGCCGGAGCGGCGGAGTACCAATGACCAAACCTTTCGGAGCGGCGCGATGACCTTCGAGGAGTTCATTCAACATGGTGTCGGCCTCGCCCGTCAGGGGGACTTCCCGGGGGCGCTGACGGCATTCCAGGGGGCGGAGGCGCTCCGGCCCCGGGACCCGCTGCCGCGCAATCTCATGGGCAAGGTCTATCTGGCCTGCGGCCGCGACCAGGACGGCATCGAGGCGATGGTCGAGGCGGTGCGCCGCGATCCCCAGGCGGATCTGCTGTTCGATCTGGTCCACGCCCTGTCCCATCTCCACGCCCATGCCGACGTGGAACGGGTCTGCGCCCATCACGAGGCTCAGATCGCCGGCGACTGGCGCTTTCTGCCCTATCGCGGCATGGCCCAACTGCAGACCAGGAAGTTCCAGGCCGCCATCGACACACTGACGCTGGCCCAGGCGGGCGATCCCGACAACCCGGCCCATTGCCACAACCTGTCCATGGCCCTTCTGGGCGGCGGGCGGGCGGAGGAGGCGGTGGAGTGCTTCGGCCGGCTGCTCCCCGATTGGGACGGCACCGCCGGGGAGGCCACCACGGTGGAGCGGCTCGACGCCATCGCCGACGGCTACGACGGCAACGACCTGCACAATTTCTTCAGCGACCGCATGCTGCGCCTCTATCAGGAGACCTTCCCCGGCCGAAGGCTGCGCCGCGTGCTGGAACTGGGCACCGGGACCGGCCTGCTGGCCGCCAAGCTGCCGGCTTCCGCCAGTTCGGTGACCGGCATCGAGCGGTCACCGGCCATGCTGGTCCAGGCTCGGGCCCGCAACACCTACGACACCCTGGTCGAAGGCTGCCTGCCCGATGCGCTGGCCGGCATCGACGGCCCGTTCGAGACCATCTTCGCCTCCTGCGTGCTGTACTACTTCGCCGATCTGCGGCCGTTCTTCGTCCAGGCCGCCCGCTTGCTCGAGGCGGACGGAGCGTTCCTGTTCTCGGTGGATCCCCTGGGCGATCCCCGCCGGATCGCCGTGACCAAGCCGGGCGAATACGCCCACAGCCGCGCCTATCTTCGCCGGCTGGCCGCCGAGACCGGATTTCGCGAGGCGGCCATCGAGATCGACCGCCACCGTGGCCCGCCCGGCTTCTGGTGCGCCTTCAGGAAGGGGTGAACAGCCCGAGGAAGCGGGCGGCGGCCTCGATGTCGGCCTTCAGCGCCGCCCGGCGGTCGGCGGCCTCCCAATCCTCGCCCCATTGCTCGATCTGGTAGGTTTCGTCCACCTGCGAAGCCTGGAAGGCCGCCTCGGCGTCCAGGCGCCCCTCGGTGAGGGCGAGGCCGAGAATCAGCGAGCCCATGGCCGATGTGGCCGATTGCAGCGCGGTCAGGCGCCAGTCGTCATAGGCCTCCACCCGAATCCGCAGGGCGGCCAGCGAGGCCTCGGGCTGGGGCAGGGCGGTCAGCCCGGTGGTGACGGCGAGGGGCGCGTCCAGCACCTGGGCCGCCCAATCCAGCAGCGGCTGCCAGGCGGCGCTCTGGCGCGCCACCAGATCGGCGGGCGTTTCGGCGCGATAGCACAGCAGGTCGGTGCCGGCGTAGTTCATCAGTTGCTGGACCATGTGGGGACGCTCGGGGCCGACGCGGTCGAGAGCGGTGCTGGCCAGCTGGGTCATGGGCATGGTGGAGGGCAGCACCATGTCGCCCTGGTCGCGCCACTCGCCGGCGATGGCCTCGGCCAGGGCGAGGGCGGGGACGGCCAGGGGGCGGGCGCCCGGGGTCTTGATCGCCTTGCCGTCCAGCAGGATGGCGAAGCCGCCGTCACGGGGGGTGACCGCCGATTCCTTGTAGAAGCGCTTGATGGACTTGAGCACGGGAACGAAGCCTTCTCGGATGGTGTGTTGCTTTAACGGGGAAGGCGGCGGGCCTGGGCCGTGCGGCAGGGGGCGGCGTCGGCGGCGCCCTTGCCCGCTCCTTCCGGCGTGACCACCGGATTTCCCAGCATGCCCTTGACCTTCAGCGGCGGGGCGCTCCGGCTGACGACCGTGACGTCCAGGGCCTCGGTCCGCAGATCGATGCTGCCCATGGCCATGGCGGCGGCGGCGGCGGTCTCGGCGCCCAGGCCCTTGTCCAGGCCGATCAGCCCGGCCTTGACCGGCAGGCGGGCCACCAGGCAGCGCAGGCGCAGCCCCTCGGCCTCCTGGGCGCGCGGGTCGATGTCGCGGGCCAGCCGGGCGGCCAGATCGCCGCCGGCCTTGCCGGTCAGCACGGTCTCGCCCAGGGCCAGGGACAGGCTGCCCTCGGCGCTGCCGGCAAGATTGCGCGGATTGGTGCCCTGGGCCTTGAGGTCGACGGCGAAATCGGCCTTGGCCCCCTTCAGGGCGCCGCCGGTCAGCAAGGCGGGGTCGGCGGCGGCGGCGGACAGGCGCAGCGTCAGAAGCGGCGTCCGGGCGGCGGCGTCCAGCTTCATCTCCCCCGCGAGCCGTCCCTCGCCCGCCCGGGCGGTGAACCCGGTCAGCGCCAGACGGCCGGCGGCCATGTTGAGTTCGACGGCGGCATCGGACAGGGTGACCGGTCCCCAGGGCAGCCGGGTGGCGGCCAGCGACAGCGAGGCATCCATGTCGCGGACCAGATCGAGGAGCAGAGGGTCGGTGCCCAGGATGCGGCCGTCATCGATGGGGATGGCCGGCCGCTGTGGCTGCGAGGCCTGGGCCGGCGGCCCGCCGCGCGGCGGCGGCAGCGAGAAGTCGCCCGGATTGAGCAGGGCGGCGCCCAGCCGGCCGTAGAGGCGGGGACGGGGCGTCAGCACCAGGGACAGTTCCCCGGCCAGATCACTGCGGCCCAGGGTGCTCTTCAGGCCGGTGAGGCGCCAGCCGCCCTCGATGTCGGTCAGGCGGGCCGACAGCTTGACCGGCCCGGCGTTGGGCAGGTCCAGGCCCAGGCCCAGCAGGCGCGTCGCGCCGGCCAGGGAATCCGCCTCCAGGCCGAAGGCCAGATCGACGCCGGCCGGGCCGGTGGCATCGGCCACATGACCCTTGGCGGTGATCAGCAGGGATTCCCGGCGGCCGATGATGGCGTCGATATCGGCCAGCGCCAGGGGGCCGGCGGAATCGGAGAGGCGGGCGGCCAGCTTGAAGGGGCCGAAGGTCCGGCTGGGCGGCGTGCCGGGGCGCAGGCGCAGCAATTCGGCCAGTTCCTCGCCCTGGGCGCGGATGTCGAACTCCAGCCCCTTGGCGGCCAGGGGCGATGCCATGGTGCCGCGCAGGGTCAGGGTGGCGCCGCCCAGGGTGCCCTTGAACTGGACGGGATAGGGCTTGGCGCCGGCCAGGGCCGACAGTGGGCCGACCACGCCGGTCAGGTCGAAGCCCTTGTCCTGCCAGCGGCCGTTCACCTGCAGCGACAGGGGGCCGCCGGCCTCGCTTTCCGGACGGATCGTCGCCTTGGCCACCTGGACGGTGCCGCCGCTCCAGCGGATGGCGGCGTCCTCGATTCCCACCTCGGACAGGGCGAGGCGGGTCAGCGGAGCGCCGGCCGGCGGAGCGGTGACGTCCGGCGGCGTCATCCGGCCCAGCCGAGACAGGTTCTGGGCGTGCAGCACCGGACGGAAGAGGCCGAGGCTTTCGAGGCGCAACTGGCGGAGCGCCAGCGGCACCAGGGCGACGCGTGCCTCGATGCGGTCGATGTAGAGGATTTCCGCTCCCTTGCCGGCGGAGAGGGTCACGCCGGTGAAGCTGAGCACCGGCGACGGCCCCAGCTTCAGCTTGGTGGCCCCGGCGAAGGTGAGGTCGAGGCCGGTGGCCTCCCGGACCCGTTCGGCGAGGAAGGCGTTGTAGACGTCGGATTTGAGGGATTTGCCGGCCGCGATCACCGCGACCACCAGAACCAGGATCAGACCGGCGACGATCCTGGCGATCGTGCCTGGCTTCATGCCCCGTCCCCGGACTTGTCTCCGGTCAGCGCGTCCAGCACCTCGGTCAGGTTGTCGAAGGTGTCGAGCACCACCTGGGCGCCGGCCCGCTGCAGCTCGTCCAGGGAATGGTAGCCCCAAGACACGCCGACGGCGGCGGTGCGGGCGGCGGCGGCCATGGCCATGTCGTAGGCGGTGTCGCCGATCATGACGATCTCGCCCGGCTCCAGCCCGCAATCGGCGGCGGCGCGGCGCAGCATGGCCGGGTTGGGCTTGCTGGGGTTGTCGTCGGCGGTCTGGATGGTGACGAAGCGGCCCTTGAGATCGTGGGCCTCCAGCAGGGAATCGACGCCGCGTCGCGACTTGCCGGTGGCCAGACCCAGCAGCCAGCCCTCGCCCTCCAGGCGGTCGAGGGCCTCCTTCACGCCGGGAAACAGCGGTTCCATGGTGTCGGGCAGCAGGCGCATGGCGCGGAAGGCTTCCTTGTAGGCATCGGCTACGGCGCGGTGAACGGTGGGGTTGGCCCAGGGCAGCAGCACCGCGCAGGCGTCCACCAGGGACAGGCCGATGATGCGGCGGACCTGCTCGGGCCGGGGGATGCCCAGGTTCAAGTTGCCCCACGCCTCGGTCATGGCCGAGACGATGTTGTGCTGGCTGTCCACCAGGGTGCCGTCCACATCGAAGACGGCAAGGCGCAGATGGGACATCGGACTCCGGCGCGCTGCTCGTATTTTTCGTGGGGTTATCTTACCCCATCGGGCCTCGGCAACCAACCGCCGGAATGCGGCGGAACGATGAAGGATTCTATTCTTCCTCGAAGGCGGCGAAAGGCGGGCCGGACTCGCCCTCGGTGAAGCCGAAGAAGTCGAAGCTGGCCTTGATGTGGGGCGGCAGCGGCGCCACCACTTCCAGCGGTCGCCCGGTGCGCGGATGGGGCAGCCGCACGGCGCGGGCGTGCAGGTGCAGCTTGCGCGACACGCCGGTGCCCTCGATCAGGGCCTCCTTGCCGCCATACTTGCCGTCGCCCATGATCGGCGTGCCCAGCAGCAGGCAATGGGCGCGCAGCTGGTGGGTGCGTCCGGTGCGGGGCTCCATCTCCAGCCAGGCGGCCCGCTTCAGGGTGGAATCCACCACCCGGTAATAGGTGACGGCGTGCTTGCCGTCCTCCTTGTCCACCGCCACCTTCTCGCCGGCCTTGCCGGGCAGCTTGGCCAGCGGCGCGTCGATGCGGCCCTGGGGATAGCGCGGCACGCCGGCCACCAGCGCCCAGTAGCACTTGCGCGCCGAGCGGCTCTTGAAGGCGGCGGCCAGCTTGGCGGTGGCGTTGGCGGTGCGGCCCAGCAGCAGCACGCCCGAGGTGTCCTTGTCCAGGCGGTGGACCAGCTTGGGCCGGCCCGCCCCGAAGCTCAGCGCGTCCAGCCAGGCGTCCAGGTGCTTGTCGGCCATGCCGGTGCCGCCCTGCACCGCCAGTCCCGCCGGCTTGTTCAGCGCGATGACGTCGTCGTCCATGTAAAGGACGGCGTCTTTGAGCATGCGCGCCGTCTTGTCGTCCACCGGAACGGGCTTGGCCTCGCGCGGCGGCGCCTCGGCGGCGGGCTGGGGCGGCACGCGGATCGCCTGTCCGGCTTCCAGGCGCTGGTTGGACTTGGCGCGCTTGCCGTCCACCCGGACGTTGCCGGCGCGCAGCCACTTTTCCAGCAGCCCGTGGCCGATGGCGGGAAAGTGGCGCTTGAACCAACGGTCGAGGCGGATGTCGGCCTCGTCCTCGGTGACGGTCAGGGTCTGGACTTCGCTCATGGGGCGGACCCTAGCGGCGGGATGGGGGAGGGCACAACAGAAACTTTTCCCCCTTTTCCCACCGTCACGCTGGGAAATTTCATTAGCAGCCTTGAATACGTAAAGTAACGTACCATTCTAAAGGCTTGGGCAATTTATGTCGTAGGGCGTGGATAATTGTGCAAGGATTCCATCCTGCCCGAATGACGTGCGGCCAGAGGGAGAGCGACGATGCGTGACAATGGACCGATCACCAACCGCGAGGTGGAACTGAAGGACGGCGACATGCTGGTGTCGCGCACCGACGCGGGCGGGCGCATCACCTTCGTCAACAAGGCCTTCATCGACATCAGCGGCTTCACCGAGCAGGAATTGCTGGGCTCGCCCCACAATCTGGTGCGCCATCCCCACATGCCCAAGGAGGCCTTCGCCGATCTGTGGGCCGCCATCAAGGCCGGGCGGCCGTGGGAAGGCTATGTCAAGAACCGGGCCAAGAACGGCGACCATTACTGGGTCCGGGCCAATGTGACGCCCATCATGGAGAACGGCCAGATCGCCGGCTACGTCTCCATCCGCTCAAAGCCGTCCCGCGCCCAGGTCAACGCCGCCGAGCAGGCCTATCAGCTGTTCCGCGAAGGAAAGGCCCAGGGTCTGGCCATCCGGGACGGGCGGGTTATCTCCACCGGGCTGGCCGGCCGGCTGGCCGTACTGAAGAATTCCATCGCCGGCCGGCTGGGCGGCGTCATGGCCGTGCTGGGTATTCTGATGCTGATCGTCGGTGGTCTGGGCATCAACGGCGTGCGGAGCATGGGCAACGATCTGCGGGTGGTTTACAAGGAAAACACCACGGCCGCCATCGAGCTGGCCGAGATCGTCGATCTGCTGCAGGAGAATTACCGGCAAGTCGCCACCATCGAGTTGCAGATGCTGACCAATCAGCATTGGCGGCCGGTGGCCGAGCGTCTCGCCGCCATCGAGGCCAACGCCGCCACCATCGACAAGAAGTGGCAGCAGTATTCCGAGGGCTCCCATCCCGACGAGGAGAAGGCGCTGATCGACAGGTTCACGACGACGCGGTCGGCCTTCCGGGACCAGGGGCTTGTTCCCGCCATGGACATGGCGCGCAGGAACGATGCCGCCGCTCTCGCCCGGCATTTCGGCGAGACCATGCGGCCCCTCTTCAACGCGACCCATGCCGCGCTCAAGGATCTCATCGCCTTCCAGAACAGGGATGCGGGCAAGACCTTCGCCCTGGCCGAGCAGCACGTGTCGTCCCTGACCATGATGGTGGCCGCCGCCCTTGTGGCCGCTCTCGTCCTGGGCTTCGTCCTGGCGGTGTGGATCCTGGGCGGCATCCGCAGGCCCATGATGGCCATGGAACGCCATTTCGACGCCATCGCCGCCGGCAATCAGGCCCACGAGATTCCGGTGGCCGACGTCCATGAATTCAGCCAGCTGCACGCCCTGCTCCGGGCGCTGAAGGCCAAGATCGGCTATTCCGCCCTGGAAAAGGCCGAACTGGACCGTCAGGCCGAGGAAAGCCGCAAGGCCGAACTGAACCGTGTCGCCAAGTCCCTGGAGGAGCGGGTCAAGGGCGTGGTCGATCTGATCGACGTGTCGTCGGGCTCGCTCTTGGGCAATGCCCAGACCCTGTCGGCCAACGCCCAGCAGACCATGTCCCAGGCCGGCAACGTCACCGCCATGACCGGTCAGGTCACCGCCAACGTCCAGTCGGTCTCGGCCGCGACCCAGGAACTGTCCTCCTCGGTGACCGAGATTTCCCGTCAGGTGGCCCATGCCGCGACCATCTCGGGCGACGCGGTGCGTCAGGCGGGCGAGACCGACCGCATGGTCCGCTCTCTGGCCGAGGCGGCGCAGAAGATCGGCGACGTGGTCAACCTGATCACCGACATCGCCTCCCAGACCAATCTGCTGGCGCTCAACGCCACCATCGAGGCGGCCCGCGCCGGCGAGGCGGGCAAGGGCTTCGCCGTGGTCGCCAACGAGGTCAAGCATCTGGCCAACCAGACCGCCAAGGCCACCGAGGAGATCGGCCAGCAGGTCACCGCCATCCAGACCGAGACCCGTTCGGCGGTGGACGCCATCCGCTCCATCTCGGATACCATCGGCAACATCAGCGAGTTGTCATCGGCCATCGCCGCCGCGGTGGAGGAGCAGGGCGCGGCCACCGCCGAGATCGCCCGCTCGGTGGAACAGGCCGCCCACGGCACCGCCTCGGCCGCCGAGAACGTCCAGGTGGTGTCGGACGCAGCCGAGGAGACCAAGCTGATGTCGGATCAGGTCTACGACGCCGCCAACGGCCTCAAGGGCGCCTCCAACCAGCTGGCCCAGGAGGTGGCGGGCTTCATCAAGGAAATCCGCAGCGCTTAAGGGCGGGCGGGACGCCCGCGCTCCCATTAACCTTTCGGAGCGCGGGCGCCCCGCCCGCAACGTATCGGAAGGCGCTCCTTTCGGAGCGCGGGCATCTTGCCCGCAATCAGGCCCCGGTCTTCTCGGCCGGGGCCTTCTGCTTGGCGGTGGAATGCTCGATGTAGTGCCAGGCGAACAGGGCGGGCAGCCCCATCAGCAGCTCGCGGCCGCGCTTCAGGAGCGAGACCGCCAGGGCGATCTCGGTGGGCAGGCCGAGGACGGCGCCCACCAGCATGTAGCCGCCTTCCTGCAGCCCGATGGCGCCCGGCACCACGAAGGCCACCGAGCGGATGGCGTAGATGATGCTTTCCAGCGCCAGCACCTCGGCCAGCCCCATGGGGTAGCCCAGCAGCCACAGCGCCACCCAGGCCTCGATGGCGCCCGCCGCCCAGGCCAGGATGTGCCAGAACACCGAGCGGGCGAACCGCCGGTGGTCGGAATAGAGCGTCAGCACGGCGGCGTGCACCCCGGCATCGGCCTCGGGGGCGTCCCAGGCATGGGGCATGATCCGGGCCGGCAGGGTCTCCAGGAAGCGCATCACCACCGAGCGCTGCAGCGCCACGAAGATGGCGAGGCCGGGAATGCTGACCCCCAGCGCGATCAGCGCCCAGCGGGTGACCTCGGCCTCGGGGTAGAGGTGCAGCCACAGGGCGACGCCCAGGATGCTGAAGAAGAACTGGGCGATGGCCTCGGCGGTGACGTCCACCATGACGATGGCGGTGGAATCGGCGACGCGGAAGCCGTAGCGGGTCATCAGGCGGATGGCCGCCATCTCGCCCGACAGCGGCAGGATGCCGGCCAGCTCGCCCACTCCGTCCTTGATCCAGCGGGCCACCGAGAACTTCCAGGTGGGAATCTCGTCCTGCAGCAGGCCCCAGGCCACCCCGCACAGCGCCACCGGCAGGACGTGGGTCAGCGCCATCAGCACCACGCCGCCCCATCCGGCGGTCTCGAGCGCGCCGCCCACGTCGCCGAAGCCGTCGCGCATGTACCAGGCCGCGGCGATGATCAGGACGATGACGCCAAGGCGCAGCAGGTTGGCTTTCATCGGCCGGCGGCCTCGGCGGCGAAGGTGGTGAGACGGATACCCAGTTCGGCGACCTTGCGGCGGTTTTCCGGGGCGATCAGGGCCTGGTACTCCTCGTCGATGCGATAGTGGGGCGGCATGGGGCGCGGCGCGCTCCAATGGGCGGTGGCGGGATGGCAGTAGATCTCCGACAGGCCATCGGGCAGCACGTCCAGGAACGAGTTCACCTTGGCGGCGTCCATCTGGCCGGAATCGTTGACGCCGAAGGCCCGCTGGTTGACCAGCAGGCCGCGCGACCGGGCCTTGGCGGCCATGGCGTGGTTGCGCCGCCAGTGGAAGATGCCGTTGAACAGCCGGGTGCCCAGCCGGTCGCCCCGCGCCCGATAGGACAGCAGCGGCGGCTCCCACGGGATGCGGATGCCGGGCGCGCCGTACTCCACCGCCAGATCCAGCACCAGATCGAACACCGTCGGGTGCTGGTGGTAGTGGTGGTGGAAGTCCACATGGGCGAGTTGCAGACCGGTGGCCTTGAACAGCTCGAACTGGGCGCGCATCTCGGCCGTCACCTGCCGCTGGGTGGCCTTCGACAGGAAGATGCGGGTGCCGAGGCGCACCAGGTCCAGGGTGAACATCCCCCGCTGATCCACCAGATCGGGAATCTCGGCGGGAGGCAGGGCGGGAATGCCGTCCACCAGGGTGACGTGCAGGCCGACTCCCAGGGTGGGGAGCCGGCGGGCGCGCTCGACCGCGTCCTCGACCGCGCCCTCGGTGACCATCAGGCTGGCGGCGGTAAGGATGCCGTTGGCGTGGCCGTCCTCCACCGCCCGGTTGACCTCGACGGAACGGCCGAAATCGTCGGCGGTGACGATAAGGCGCCGGGTCATCTGGGCTTGCCGATCAGGTGGAAGATGGCGGGCAGCAGCACGAAGGTGGACAGAACCGTGATGCCCAGCGACAGGAACAGTAGCATGCCCATGGAGGCGGTGCCCAGATGGGGCGACACCGCCAGGCTGCCGAAGGCCACGCCGGTGGTCAGCGCCGAGAACAGCACCGCCCGGGTGGTGGGCGACGACAGGTGATCGACGATTCCGGCCCGCCAGTTGACCACGTAATAGATGTTGAAGGCCACGCCGATGCCCAGCAGCAGCGGCAGGGCGATGACGTTGGCGAAGTTCAGCTCGATGCCGGCCAGACGGGCGGCCACCACCGTGGCCAGCGCCCCCAGCACCAGGGGCGACACCACCAGCACCGAATCCAGCACCCGACGGACCATGAAGCCCAGCAGCAGGCCGATGGCCGCCAGGGCGCCCATGGCGGCGATGGCGAAGGCCCGGATCACCACCTTGCCGGCCTCTTCCATGGAGATGGGGGCGCCGGCCACCTCGGGGGTCACCGCCGAGACGGCGGCGATGAAGCGGCGGCGAAGCGTCTCGTCCTGGATGTCCACCTTGGGCAGAACCTGGACCCGGACCCGTTGGCCGTCGACGGCGATCCATCCCTGCTTCAGCTCGGCCGGCAGGGTGTCGAGGCTGACCGGCTCGGCCTCCAGCGAGCGCCTGATGCTGGACAAGAGGGCCGGCAGGCCGGCGGCGGCCTTCTGGTAATCCTCGGCGGCCCGGGGCCCCTTGGCGGCGACCGCCTTCAGATGCCTGGCCAGGCGCTGCGACGGCGGGTGGTCCGGGGCGGCGGTCTCCAGCTGGCCGGCCAGCCGGGTGATGGCGGCCAGCACGTCGTCGGGCGAGGGCGGGGGCAGAACCTTGGCCGGGTTCAGCGTCGGACCCAGCACCATGGCCACGTCGCCGATCAGGGCCAGCTTCTCGTCCTGGCCCTCGGGAATGAAGGTGGTGACCGTCATCGCCCGGTGGACTTCGGGCAGGCCGGACAGCTTGTCCGCCAGGGCGCGGGCCGCTTCCACCGACGGAGCCAGGGTGTCGAGGTTGTAGACGCCGTTGTCGGGGTCCTTGGCCAGATCCATGAAGGTGGCCACCGCCTCGGCCTTGGGGTCCTGCAGGTGCAGCGGGTCGAAATCCATGGGCACCACCGGCAGCAGCACGGCGCCCACCAGTCCGATGGCGCAGGAAACGGCCACGATGGGCTTGGCATGGCGGCGCAGGGCCGCGTCCGAGGCTTGCAGCGGGAACCCCACCGGCTCCATCTCCGCCGGCGGGTTGACCAGCGCCAGCATGGCCGGCAGCAGGGTGAAATTGACCACGACCGCGATGATCATGCCGGCGCCGGCGATCAGTCCAAGCTGGGACACGCCGGTGTAGTCGGTGGGCATGAACGACAGGAAGCCGACGGCGGTCGCCACCGCCGCCAGGGTCAGCGGCGTCGCCATGGCGCCGGCCGCGCCGCGCGCCGCGCCGTCGGGCGGCATCTCCATGTGGCGCTGGTTGCGGTAGGCGGTGACGAACTGGATGCTGAAATCCACGGCGATGCCGAGGAACATCACCGCGAAGGCCACCGAGATGGGATTGAGGCTGCCCACCGCCCAGGCGGCGAAGGCGGCGGTCCACACCAGCCCGACCACCAGGCAGAGCATGATGGCCCACACCACCCGGGCCGAGCGCACGCCCCAGAACAGCAGCAGCGCCACCCCCAGGAAGGAAAGCGGCGCCGACAGTTCCACCCCCTCGGCCACCGTGGCGAAATTGGCGTCGGCCAGGGCGAGGCCGCCGGTGATGCGCACGCGGTAGCCCTGCTCGGGCACCAGGCCCAGGTCGCGGGCGGTGGCGCGCACCGCCTTGATCAGGTCGGCGGCCGGCTCCAGCGCGCCGTAATCGAGTGCGCCATGGACCATCAGGAAACGGCGCGGCGCGTCCTTGGCCGGGCCGCCCGACATCAGCGCCTGCCAGTCCACCGGCCTGGGCGCCCGGCCGGCGGCGATGGCGGCGGCCGGCGCTTCCAGCTGGGCCAGCAGCGGCTCGATGTCCTTGGGCACCGCCTGACCGTGGCTGATGCCCTGCAGCACCAGATCCACCGCCGACAGCAGGCCGCGCAACGAGGGGTCCTTGGCGATGGAACCCAGCAGCGGCTGCGCCTGGACCAGCCGCTCCACCACCTGCTCCAGCTCGGCGGCGGGCAGGAACAGGAGGCCGTTCTTGCGGAAGTACATTTCCTCGGGCGGCCGGGCGGCATCGTGGACGATGCCCTTGTTGGCCACCGGCAGGGCCTGGGCCAGTCGTTCCACCGCGTCCTCGGCCAGCTCGGCGGTGGGGGCGTCGATGACCACCGCCAGCCGGTCGGTGGAGTGGGGAAAGGCCCGGTCGATGGTCTTTTCCACCTTGCGGTAGGGCAGCTCGGACGAGATCAGTTTGCTCTCGTCGGTGTCCAGCGACAGGTGGGTGGCGGCGTACCAGCCGAACAGAACGGTGGCGGCCAGCGAGACGGCCACCACCGCCCAGGCGTGGCGCCAGCACCAGTCAACCACTCGAACCGCCAAATCGCGAACCATCGTCTTCGGGCTTTCCGGAACCGCCGGGAACAAAGCCGGGAATGTGCCTGGAAGTGGGGGGACAGGGCAAGCGACATCGCTGCATTGCTGGAAATCAGATGTTGCATCCAGGGGCCAAAGGGGAGGAAGAGAGGGAAGCGGCAACACCCGGGACCGACCATGACCACCCCCCTTTCCTTTCCCCGCCGTCCGGCGGCGCCCTTCCTGCCCATGAGCCGGGCCGAGATGGAGGCGCTCGGCTGGGACGAATGCGACGTGGTGCTGGTCACCGGCGACGCCTATGTGGACCATCCCAGCTTCGGCATGGCCATCGTGGGGCGCCTGCTGGAATCCCAGGGCTTTCGCGTGGGAATCATCGCCCAGCCCGACTGGAGCGGGCCTGATCCTTTCCGCGCGCTCGGCCGGCCCCGCCTGTTCTTCGGGGTGACGGCGGGCAACATGGATTCCATGGTCAACCACTACACCTCGGACCGGCGCATCCGCAGCGACGACAATTACACCCCGGGCGGCGAGGGCGGCAGGCGGCCCGACCGCGCCGTCATCGTCTACGCCCAGCGCTGCCGCGAGGCCTTCAAGGACGTCCCGGTGGTGATCGGCGGCATCGAGGCGTCCTTGCGCCGCATCGCCCATTTCGACATCTGGTCGGAAAAGCTGCGGCGCTCGGTGCTGATGGACGCCAAGGCCGACCTGCTGGTGTTCGGCAACGCCGAGCGGGCCATCGTCGAGATCGCCCGCCGGACGGTGGCCGGCGAGGCCCCCAAGGCCATGCGCGATATCCGGGGAACGGTGTTCGTGCGCGACGCCGTGCCCGAGGACTGGCGGGTGGTGGATGCCTCCGACATCGACGTCGCCCAGCCGGCGGTGAAGGGCGACAAGGTGGTGGTGCGCCTGCCGTCCTTCGAGCAGGTGCGGGACGATCCCGTGCTCTACGCCCAGGCGTCGCGGGTGCTGCACCAGGAGAGCAATCCGCTCAACGCCCGGCCGCTGGTCCAGCGCCACGGCGACAAGGAAGTGTGGGTGGCCGAGCCGCCGCTGCCGCTCTCCACTCCCGAGTTGGATGGCGTCTACGACCTGCCCTATGCGCGGGGACCGCATCCCTCCTACGGCGAGGCCAGGATTCCCGCCTGGGAGATGATCCGCTTTTCCATCAACATCGTGCGCGGCTGTTTCGGCGGCTGTTCCTTCTGCTCCATCACCGAGCACGAGGGCCGCATCATCCAGAGCCGCTCCGAGGCCTCCATCGTGCGCGAGATCGCGGAGATCAGGGACAGGACCAAGGGCTTCACCGGCACCATCTCCGATCTGGGCGGGCCCACCGCCAACATGTGGCGGCTGGGCTGCCGCGAGCCCGAGGTGCAGAAGGTCTGCCGGCGGCTGTCCTGCGTCTATCCCGACATCTGCAAGACGCTGGGCACCGACCACGACCCGCTGATCCGGCTTTACCGCGCGGCGCGGGCTGTCCCGGGGGTGAAGCGGGTCAGCATCGGCTCGGGCGTGCGCTACGATCTGGCGGTGACCAGCCCGGCCTATGTGGACGAACTGGTCCGCCACCACGTGGGCGGCTACCTCAAGATCGCCCCCGAGCATACCGAGGACGGGCCGCTTTCCAAGATGATGAAGCCGGGCATCGGCTCCTACGAACGCTTCAGGGAGATGTTCGAGAAGGCGGCGGCCCGGGCGGGCAAGAAGCTCTACCTCATCCCCTATTTCATCGCCGCCCATCCCGGCACCACCGACCGCGACATGCTGAACCTCGCCCTGTGGCTGAAACGGAACGGTTTCCGGCTGGATCAGGTGCAGACCTTCCTGCCGACGCCCATGTCTCTGGCCACCGCCATGTACCACAGCGGCCGCGACCCCATCCGGCCGGTGCGCCGCGAAGGCGAGGAGGTGTTCACCGCCAAGGGGCTGCGGCAGAGGAGGCTGCACAAGGCCTTCCTGCGCTGGCACGATCCCGAGAACTGGCCGATCCTGCGCGAGGTGCTGCAGAAGATGGGGCGCGCCGACCTGATCGGACCGGGCAACCACCAGCTGGTGCCGCGCGGTGGTCAGGCCGCCGGAGGACCGCGTCCGGCGGCGCTGGCCAAGCCTAAGGCGCGATGCACGATTCGGGGAAATAGACGCTGACCGTGGTCCCCTTGCCGGGGGTGGAGCGGATGTCCAGGCTGCCGCCGTGCAGTTCCGCCAGGGATTTGGCCAGGGGCAGGCCCAGCCCGGCGCCCTCGAAGCGGCGGTCGAGGCCGGTATCCACCTGACCGAAGGGCGACAGGGCGATGGCTATGTCGGCCTCGCTCATGCCGATGCCGGTATCGGCCACGTGGAAGGCGACGCCGCCCGAGGTGAGCCTCTCTCCCCTGAGGGTGACCGAGCCGCCCGGCGGCGTGAACTTCACGGCGTTGCCCAGCAGGTTGATCAGGATCTGCTTGCTCCGCCTGGCGTCGATCAGCAGGTGGGGCAAGGTGTCGGGCAGATCCTCGGCCAGCCGGATGTCGCCGGCCTCGGCGCGGGTGCTGACCAGGCGCAGGCAGGAATCGGCCAGCTCGTGCGGATCGACCGGCTCGATGCACAAGGTGAAGGCGCCGATCTCGATGCGCGAGATGTCCAGGATGTCGTTGATCATGGCCAGCAGGTGCTGCCCGGCGGAATTGATGTCCTGGCCGTAGGCGCGGTAGCGCTCGCCCACCGGCCCGAACATCTCGCGCGAGATGATCTCGGAAAAGCCCAGGATGGCGTTCAAGGGCGTGCGCAGCTCGTGGCTCATGGCGGCCAGGAAGTCGGTCTTGGTGCAGTTGGCCGCCTGGGCCAGCGCGGTGGCCTCGCGCAGGCGCTGTTCCGCCTGGTGGCGGTGGGTGACGTCGTGGGCGATGACCATCACCCGGGGAATGCCGTCCTGGTCGATGGGGTAGGGGGTCATGGTGGTTTCGAACCAGCGGCCGTCGCGCTCGTCCTCGAAATAGACGGCGCGACCCTCGAACACCGCCTGCTGGGCGTGGGCGAAGCGCCGTTCAGCCACCCGGGGCGGCATGGAGGTGAAGATGTTGCTGCCGATCATCTCGTCCTTGCCGGCCCCCAGGCCGCGCGCCGCCTCCTCGTTGAGATCGACGATGGTTCCGTCCAGGCGGATCAGCAGGACGATCAGCCCGGGCGCGTCCAGCATGGCCCGCGCCATGGTGGCGGCCTCGCGCAGCGATTCCTCGGCCCGCGCCCGGGCGGTGATGTCGGTGAAGGTGCTGATGAAGCCGCGCCCCGGGATGGGGTTGC
Organism: Paramagnetospirillum sp.; assembly: GCF_058402745.1. NCBI lineage: Bacteria > Pseudomonadati > Pseudomonadota > Alphaproteobacteria > Rhodospirillales > Magnetospirillaceae > Paramagnetospirillum > Paramagnetospirillum sp. The sequence continues at coordinate 104,004 of NZ_JBZVFI010000012.1, read as the reverse complement.
CGCGCACCTCGATCACCGTGCCGTCGGGCCGGGTGCGGTCGAAGGCGTGGGGCTCCATCTTGCGGGCCTGCTCGACCCGCTGGTCGGCCAGATCCGCCGGGTTGCCGGGGCCGTACTCGCCGCGCTGGGCGTTGTAGAGCATGAATTCGCGGAAGTTGATGCCCTTGACGTTGAAGCCGGCGGGAATCTGGGTCAGTTCGAAGAAGCCCTTGTTGGCGACCACCAGGTTGAGGTCGTTGTCGAACAGGCAGACGCCCTGGGGCATGTTCTGGACGGTGGCTTCCAGGAATTCGCCGTAGGCGCGGTGGCGCTCCTCGCTTTCCCGCAGGGCCTGGGTGCGGCGCTCGACCATCTGGTCCAGACGGTCGTTGGAAAAGCGCAGGTTCTCGGCCACCTGCCGGTTGACCGTCACGTCCGAGTAGGTGGTGACGAAGCCGCCGCCCGGCAGCGGGTTGCCGATGATGTCCAGGGTGGTGCCGTTGGGCCGGGTCCGTTCGAAGCGATGGGGGCGGAATTCCAGGGCCGATGCCACCCGGGTCGCCACATAGGCCTCGACGTTGCAGTCGCCGTACTCGCCGCGTCGGGCGTTGAAGCGGATGATGTCCTCGAAGCTCAGTCCGTGATGGAGAAAGCCTTCGGGAAAGTCGTGAAGGTCGGCGAAGCGCTGGTTCCACAAGATCAGGCGCAGGTCGCCGGAAAACACGGAAATACCCTGATCAAGACGATCGAGCACGCCCTGCATCATGGTCATGTCGATGTCGCGATCGGGTGGAGCGCCCTCCCGGCCCTCATCCATCATCCAGCGTCCTCCCGGGGGCTGCTTCTTGTTCTGTCTGCTCGAGGCGCCCTTTCATAGGGCATTGACCTTAGTATACGCCCTTTGAATTGATGAAGGGGGCGTAGCGTCTGTCTTCCATCAGTATGTGGTTGACGATCCAGTCCTGCAGGAAGGTCAGGACCTCGCCGGCGGTGATGGCCGACGCGGCCAGACGTTCCTCCAGTTCGCGGATCTGGGCCATCAGCCGTCGGTGCTTGGCGGCATGGCCCCCGCCCTCGGGATAGCCGTAGCGCTCCAGCAGCGCTTCCTCCTCGGCGAAATGGTACATGGCGTAGCCCATCAGCAGGTCCAGCGCCTCGCCCATCTCGGTCTTGCCCTTGCCGAGGCGGACCGCCTCGATCAGGCGGTTGGCCATTTCGAACAGGCGGCGGTGGTGGTTGTCGATGCGCTGGATGTTGACCGAATACTCGTCGCGCCAGACCAGATCGTCGGTGGTGACGATCTGGGCCTCGGCGCAGGCGCGGGTGCGGCGGTGGAAGGTCTCGAACAGCTTCCAGCGCACGCCGGGGATGTCTTGCAGCGTCCGGGCCGGCACCACGTAAAGCTCCATGGGCTCCGACGAGACGATGCGCGACAGCCTGGGCGTCTCGAACACGGCGGTTTCCTCGCCGAAGAAGTCGCCCGGGCCCAGAATCTCCAGTTCCTGGTCGCCCACCAGACGGCGAGCCGACCCGACCCGGATCAGGGCGACATTGCGATCACCCACCGACAGCACCTCGCCGGCGGCGACGGCGCACGGGCGCATGTCGGTGGCGATGCGGTTGAGGGTTCCGGTGGACACCACTTCGCCGAACAGCCAGGTGTGGCTGAGGAATTCGCGGATCTCCATCAGACGTGAGATGGCGGCGAACAGGTCGTGGCGCTTGACGAATTCCAGGTAGAAATCGGCGGACAGGCGAAGGGCCTGGACGTAGGAGGTGGCGCGGTAGGTCTCCATGGACGGCAGGCCATGCAGCCCGGCCAGCTCCCCCAGCAGGGCGCCGGCCGACAACAGCGAGCGCACCTGGCTGTCCGAGGACAGCATCTCCACCTGGCCGGCCAGCACCAGGTAGATGGCGTTGCCCACCACGCCCTCGCGGATCAGGATGGTTTCGGGGTTGAAGCTTTCCAGCGGGCAATTGAGCAGCACCTGCAGGTGGGCGTCGCCGACCTCGGGGAAGTAGCCGGCCAGATGCTCGTAGGCCGAGCGCCGGGCGAAGTCGCGGTAGCTGCGCACCAGCACGTCCACCGTGCCGAACGAGGCGCCCGAGCCGATGCGCTTCTGTTCGTCGGTCAGTTTCAGGGCGGTGTGGGACAGGATGATCTTGCGCGACTGGTCCTCGGCGAAATCCTGGGCCACGCCGTGAATCAGGCCGCCGCCGATATCCACCTTCTTGACGTCGGCCGGTTCGAAGTAGTCGGCGACGATGCGTTCGAACCAGGCGAGCGACAGGCCCGGCTTGTCCGGGTCCTCGGAGATCATGCCTTCCAGGATGTCGAGCCCGGAAATGTCGGCCATGTGCGCGTAGGTACGGTAGCCGCCCTCGGCCAGGACGCGGAAGTAGAAGGGCGTGGTCTCCACCGGATGGGGCGAGAAGATGGGGCGGACTTCCAGGCTGCCGGCGTCGTTCCACTCGCCCATCACCAGGTCGCGGACCTCGAAATAGTCGGAAAAGTCCTCCTCCTCGATGGAGAGCAGGGCGGCCAGCTTCTTGGTCACCGCGGCGCGGACCATGGGGGTGGCGAAGTACTTGATGCGCCGGTCGGCGCGGATCAGGGTGGTCAGGCCGGCGAAATGGTCGTCATGGGAATGGGTGTGGAAGATGCCTTCCACCTCGTTGATGCCGATGCCCAGCGAATTGAGGGAGTAGATCAGGTTGGGGCCGGCGTCGATCAGGTAGATGCGCCCCTGGAACACCAGGATGGCGCCCATGCTGGGGCGCCGGATGTCCCAACCGTCGCCGTCGCCGGAATGGATGACGGCGAAGTATTCGCGCGGGATCTGGTGGAAGCCCAGGGTGTAGGGGCACTCATGGATCTCGAAGGGCGGCAGGTTGAGGTCGACGCTCACCCGCTCGCCGCCATAGGAAAACTCGAATTGGTTGAGCGCGGTGCGGCGAAGCAGGACGCCGTCGGCGATCTCGATGGGCTCGTCGGCCAGGGCCTTGGTGTCGAGCAGTTCGCGCGGATGCTGGATGCGGCCGAAGGCGAAACGCAGCTTGAGGCGCATCATCTCGCGCGCGGTGGCCTCGTCCAGGCCGGCCTCCATCAGTTCCTCGACGGAAATCAGGCCGTAATTGCCGCGGTAGATGTACTGGAACTGGGCCTGGAGCTGCTCGTTGCGGCCGATCAGCAGGGGGCGGCGCCCGGTGTTGTTGGGGTGGCCGGGCAACAGCATGCCCTGGCGGTAGAACATCTGCAGCACGGGAAATTCGGCCAGATTGCAGAAGGCGCCGTTCTGAATCATCACGTCGGAGAGCAGAATGGCCGAAGGGCCGGTCTCGCAGCGGATTCCCCCCACCTCGGTGGGGCGGATCAGCCCGCGCAGCATCATGTGCTTGACGGAATCGGCGGGACAGCCGCACAGCACCCGCAGATCGCGATCGGGGATTTCGACCCACGACAGGCCGGCGGCGATGTCAACCTTGATCAAGCCGGCCATGGCGCCCCCCATCCACGCAACGGGGCCGGGCGAGACGACCTCCCTCCCGACCTAGCTTTCGATAGGAGAATGATACCCCAATAGTTTGGGGTGTCCAGCCATCGTGTCGGCCGCCTTCAGGCCGGGCCGTCGCCGCACCACACCGTCACCCGGTTCCGCCCGCCGCGCTTGCCGTCGTAAAGCGCGATATCGGCGCGGTCGAGGGATTCCTCCACCGACAGGTCGGCGGACAGTTCGGCCAGGCCGAAGGTCGCGGTGACGGGAATGGGCCGGCCCGAAGCCGTGGACAGGTTCAGTCCGGCAATGGCGGCGCGCATGCGTTCCAGCACGTGCAGGCCGTCCGTCTGGGTGGCGGCGGGCAGGCAGACCAGGAACTCCTCGCCGCCATAGCGGTACAGCACGTCATAGGGCCGGACGGTGTTGCGCAGGACTTCCGCCACCGCGCGGAGCACCCGGTCGCCCACCGCGTGGCCGTGGGTGTCGTTGATCCTCTTGAAATGGTCGATGTCCACCAGCCCGACGCAGCAGGGCTGCTTCAGGCGGATGGCGCGGTCGCGCTCGCCGATCAGGTGGCTCATCATGGTCTGGCGGTTGCCCAGGCCGGTCAGGGCGTCCACCGTCGCCAGGGTGCGCCAGGTGTCGCGTTCCAGCCCCTGGGCGGTGGTGCTGAAGGCCAGGACCAGGGCCATCATGGACTCGTAATCCGAGGTGGTGACGGTATGTCCACCCGCCGCCCGCTCGGTGATCTGCTCGGCCTTGGAATGAATTTCGCGGTGCAGCTTTCCCAGTTCGCCGAAGGCGGGATAGCCGGCCAGCGCCGACTGGCCGGCGCCATCGTACCATTCGGTGAAGCGGCAGTGCTCGGCGGCCGGGTTGGGGCGGGCCTGGTCGTCCCAGTTGAGAACCGAGCTGTACCAGGATTGCAGCCAGTCCACGTGGCTGGTCAGGGCGTGCTGGTAGGCGGCCAGACTGGCGAACACCTGTTCGGCCTGCACGTGGATGTGGGTGGCATCGTCGGGTTCGCTGGTCATGACGCCTGTTTCCGCAGGGCCTCGTCCACGGCGGCGGGGGCGGCGAAATGGGTTCCCTGGCCCAGGGTGAAACCCAGTTCCAGCAAGCTGGCCGCGGTCCGCTCCGATTCGATGCCCTCGGCGATGACCTCGATGCCGAGGCGGGCGCACAATTCCCTCAGGCCCTCCAGCACGCCCCGCTGGCGGGCCGAGGACTCGATGCCCTCCACCATGGAGCCGTCGATCTTCAGGGTGTCGATGGGCAGGCGGTAGAGGAAGGCCAGCGGCGAGAAGCCGGTGCCGAAATCGTCCAGCGCGACGCGGATGCCGCAATCGCGCAATTCGGCCAGCAGGCAATCGGCGTCGGAGGTCTCGTCGATCAGCATGGTCTCGGTGATCTCGACGCAGACCCGCCGCGGCGGCAGGCGGTGCTGGGCCAGCATGCGCTTCAGGGTATCGACCAGGGTGCGGTCGCGCAGGTGCCAGGCCGAAATGTTGATGGCCACGTAGGGGGCGTCCTCGTCCCGTCCGAAGCCGGCGCAGATGTTCAGCGCCCGGTCGGCCATGGTCAGGTCGATGCGGCGGATCAGGCCGGTCCGCCGCGCCAGCGGCAGGAAGGCGCAGGGCGTCATCAGGCCGAATTTGTCGGAGCGCCAGCGCGCCAGCGATTCATATCCCCGGATGGCGCCGGTCCGCAGATCGACGACGGGCTGGAGGAAGGGCTCGATCTCGCCCCGGATGATGCCCTCGGCGATGTCGCGCTCGCGCAGGATGTCCTCGAAGCCCGGACCGAAGCCCGAGCTTTGCAGGTCGGCCACGATTTCGGCCTCGCCCTTGGTCCGCGAGTTGCGCAGCCGTCCGACCAGCTTGCGCATCAGTTCCGCGAAGAACGGGTCGGAGCGGGCGATGGATTGCTGGATCTTCTCCGCGCTTACCGTGACCAGCCGGGCCGAAGTCTGGGCGATTGCGGTGGCCGAGCGCGGCTCGCCGTCGATGACGCCCAACTCACCGAACACCTCGCCCGGTCCCAGCAGGGCCAGGGGGCGGGCTTCGCACTCGGCCGCGCCGTCATGGCGAATCTGGATGGTGCCCGACTCGATCAGATAGGCCATGTCGGCGGCATCACCCTGGCGGAAGATCACCTCGCCCGCCGCAACATCCCTGGTCAGCATACCCTCGTCAGCTCCGCGAAACGTCCGGTAGATGATCGGCCAGTGAACCATGCCCAATGGCAGGGGGGCAAGAGTAAGGTGAATTACGTATCAACCCGGGGGCGGTGGCAGGGTGATGCGCACCGGCTGGCCGTCCTGCAGCGCCGCCCGCGCCAGCAAGGTGTTGACGGCGTCCATGGCGCGGTCCACCGCCCAGCGGATCTGGGCCTCGCCTCCCTGGTTGCCGTGGGCCACGGCCTCGGGAAGGATGCTCTTCTGCAGGAAGGCGGCGAAGCCGGCCAGGGCGCGGGCGGCCAGTTCCAGCCCGTCGCCGGGGATTTCGAAGTCGGGGTCGCGCTCCACCGTGTCGGCGATGCGGCGCAGGATCGCCATCATGTCGGCCGTCCGCGAGTCCGAAGCGGTGGCGGCGGTCTTGGCGGCCACGAACCGAAGCATGGCGGAGAAGAAGGCGTATTGGCTCATGGATTATGGCTTTCGGAATGCTTGGCGAAGTCTTGTAGGCTGATCGGCTTGAATTTGACCATAAACCGTCATTTTGACGCGGGAAAGCGTCACAGAGTGGCGTTTGTTCGTTCGCGGAACTTGAGGGACTATTTCCTTGTACTTCCAGGGGGGAGACATGGCCGCGAGCTACCGCATCGGACACCAGGGACTCGACGACGACCATGATCGCATGATCGCCGTCTGGCGTGAACTGGAAGCCAGCCGGACGCTCGATGCCGCCAAGTCGGCCGCCGCGCGGCTGATGGCCGAGGCGGGGGACCATTTCTCCCGCGAGGAGCAGCTGATGCTTCAGTGCGGCTTTCCCGACTATCACCGGCACAAGGCGCTGCACGCCGAGATGGCGGCCGCCCTGCGCCGCGTCCTGCTGCTGCCGCTGCTGTCCGGCATCAGCCACGAGGATTTCGTGTCGGCGGTCCGCAGCCTGATGGAAAAGTGGGTGATGGCCCACATCCTGGGCGAGGATTCCAGGCTGGCCCCCTATGTGCGGGCCCGGGCGGTCGCCGCCCGCCGTCCCGCCGCCGCTCAGGGTTGAACAGCGCCTTGCTCCGGACTTGATCAGGGTCAATGTCGGCGATCGCCGGGCGTGCGTTCCTGTAGGACCCCCGAGGAGGACCGCCTTGCGTTCTGTCCCTGCCGTCCCGTCGCTCTTCCGCATCGGCCGCCGCCCCATGGCGCGGCTGCTGGCGGTCGCGCTGGTGGCGGCGGGATTCGTCTTCCAGGGGTTGCTGCCCGGTCTCGATCTGGCGTTCAGGGGGGAAACCTTCCTGGTGACGCTGGCCGCGCGGACCGGCATCTGCCACGCGTCGCCCGCGGGCGGAACCGAGCGTACGGCGGTTCCATCCCCCCTGGGCGAGGAGGGGCAGTCGGAAAGTCACGGATGCTGCCTGGTGTGCCAGGCCGCGTCGCCGGCGAAAGGGGCATTGCCGTCCCCAACCTTCAAAGTACCCACCGCAGGTACGGCAGGGCTTCGCATCGCCGCGACCGGTTCGACACACAGGGACGGGCAGGCATCCCGCCACCAGCTCGCCCGCGGCCCTCCGATCGCGGCGGCTTGACGTCGCCCGCCGCCATCCCTGAAATTCCCCATCGTGATTTTTCGCCGTCCCCCTCGTCCGGGGGCGACAGCACCTGTCTACTGTCTGGAGTTTCCCGATGAAGTCCATTGCCATTGCCGCCGCCCTGCTGCTGGGGCTGTCCGTCGCCGGAGAGGCGGCCGCCGCCGATATCGAGGTGGTCAATCCGTTCATGCGGGCCGCTCCCATGACCGGCGGCACCGGAGCCGCCTTCATGACCATCCGCAACCACGGCGGCGCCGACCGGCTGGTGGCGGCCGAGGCCGGCATTTCCAAGAGCGTCGAGCTGCATACCCATGTGAAGGACGGCGACATCTACCGCATGCGCAAGGTGGACTCCCTGGCGCTGCCCCAGCATGGCACGGTGGACCTGAAGCCGGGCGGCGACCACATCATGTTCATCGGGCTCAACGCCCCGGTGAAGGAAGGCACCACCGTGCCGGTGACCCTGAAATTCGAGAAGGCCGGCGCGGTCATGGTCCAGGTTCCGGTGCAGGCGCCGGGCGCCATGGCGCCGGGCTCCGCCATGCCGGGCGGCATGATGCACCACGGCCACAAGTAGCCGCCGCTTCGCTCCGTCCGCGCGTCCGCCAGGGCGCGCGGGCCTTTTAAAGCATCGAGCGTCAAATCAGAGACGGATTGTCACCCTGAGCCTTGGCGAAGGGTCTTTCAGGCACCTGCGGCAGCCGCCTCAGGCTGAAAGATGCTTCGCCGGCGCTCAGCATGACAGCCTGTTTCATATTTGACGCTCGTCGTTCTTAAGGCGCCGCGCCCATCTTGACCGGGGGCGGCGCCATGTCCGGGGTCGGGCGGCTTCCCGTCGCCAGGGCGTCCAGCAGGCGGGCCGCGTCGGGGCCGTCCCACTCGGCGGCCCCGATGAAACGCGCGACCTCGCGCCCCTGGGCATCGATCAGCAGGGTGACGGGCAGGGCGGGCGCGTCCAGCTTTTCCGCCGCCGCGCGGTTCTCGTCGGTATGGATGCCCAGGTTCTTGATGCCGAGGCGGGCGAAGGTGTTGACCACCGTCAGCTTGCCGCCCCGGTCCAGCGACAGGGCGACCAGGGCGACGCCCTTGGCGTCGAGGGCGGGCTTCAGGCGGTCCAGCGCCGGAAGCTCGGCGACGCAGGGCATGCACCAGCTGGCCCACAGATTCAGCAGGATCGGCTTGCCTTTCAGGGTTTCAAGCCCGGCAGGCCGGGAATCCGCATCCCTGATGTCCAGCGCCGCCACGGGCCGGGGCTGGTCGTGGATGACCAGGCCGCGCTGTCCCTTGGGAGCGGCCCAGGCGGGGCGCGCGGCCAGGGCGGCCGCCGCCAGGATGAAGGCGCGGCGCTTCATTGCCGGTCCTCGGCCCTGCGGGGCGCAAGGTACGAACGCACCCGGTCGGCCACCCGGTCCGGCGCGGCCATATGCGGCAGCTTGGCCAGGAAATTGCCCTCGCGGTCCATGATGTAGATGGAGGCGGTGTGGTCCACGGCATAGGTTTTGGGATCGTCGCCCTCGGGCTTCTGACGCTCGTAGCGGACCTTGAAGTTGCGCGCGGCGGCGGCAACCTGCTCGGGCGTGCCCGACAGGCCGGTGATGTCGGGGAAGGCGTTCAGGTATTCCTTGAGATGGGCCGGGGTGTCGCGCTCGGGGTCGACCGAGATGAACAGCGTCGCCACCTTGGCCTTGTCGGGGCCCAGATGGTCCAGCGCCGCCGACAGGGTGTTGAGGACGGTGGGGCAGATGTCGGGGCAGAAGGTGTAGCCGAAGGTGACCAGGCGGACCCGGCCCCGGTACATCTCGTCGGTGACGGTCCGCCCGTTCATGTCGGTCAGCAGGAAACGCCCGGAAACCCTGGAATCCTCCTGGGCGCGGGCTGCCGGAATCACGGCCAGGCACATCAGAAGGGTAAGCAGCAACCGTCGCATGTCCATCGATCCCTTGTCCTCGTGACGCTCCTTGATGCCGCTCATCGGGGCATTTGGGAAGCGCGATCATAGCCCGGCGGCCATGCCGAGGGCGCGCGGAATTTACGTGGGCTTTCTTGACGAAAGTTAAGGCTTTTGCCCCGCCCCGGTCCCATCGTCTTCGGCGAAGGTTGGGTATCATTTTGTTCAGTTTCAACAATTCAAAAGGTGGGGAAGATGCATAGAAGCCGCAAACTGGCGACTCTGCTCGCTACTGTCAGCTTTGGCGCCCTTGTGGCCAGTGCCGCCTCGGCGGAGACGCTGCAGGATGTGATGAAGCGCCGTGGTCTGACCGAAAACGATCTGATGGCCGCCGCCAAGACCTATCATCCGACCGGCAAGATCGACGAATTCGTGGTGTTCAGCTCGGGTGGCCAGAGCGGTCAGGTGATCGTGTACGGCGTGCCCTCGATGCGCATCCTGAAGTACATCGGCGTGTTCACTCCCGAGCCCTGGCAGGGCTATGGCTACGACGACGAATCCAAGGCCGTGCTGAAGCAGGGCTCGGACGTCCAGGGCCGCACCATCCTGTGGGGCGATACCCACCATCCGGCCATCTCCGAGACCAACGGCGAGACCGACGGCCAGTGGCTGTTCATCAACGACAAGAACACGCCCCGCATCGCGGTGGTCGACCTGCGCGACTTCGAGACCAAGCAGATCGTCCAGAACCCGATCATGCAGTCCGAGCACGGCGGCGCCTTCGTCAGCCCGAACACCGACTACGTGATCGAGCCCGCCCAGTACGCCGCCCCGCTGGGCGGTGAATTCGCTCCGCTGGAGCAGTTCAACGAGAAGTATCGCGGCGCGACCACCTTCTGGAAGTTCAACCGCGAGCATGGCCGCATCGAGCCCGAGAACTCGTTCTCCCTCGAACTGCCGCCCTACAGCCAGGACCTGTCCGACTTCGGCAAGGGCCCGTCGGACGGCTGGGCTTTCGTGAACTCCTTCTGCACCGAGCGCTACGTCGGCGGCATCGAGCGCGGCCGTCCGCCCTTCGAGGCGGGCTGCTCGGCCAAGGACCACGACTACCTGCACGTGATCAACTGGAAGAAGGCCGCCGAGCTGGTCAAGGCCGGCAAGGCCAAGAAGATCAACGGCCACAACGTGCTGACCATCGAGACCGCGGTCAAGGAAGGCATCCTGGTGCTCATCCCCGAGCCCAAGAGCCCCCACGGCGCCGACGTCACCCCCGACGGCAAGTACGTGATCGTGTCCGGCAAGCTGGACAGCCACACCACCGTCTACGACATCGCCAAGATCGAAGCCGCCATGAAGGCCGGCAACTATGCCGCCAAGGACGAGTACGGCATTCCGATCATCGCTCTCGAGACCGTCGCCCACAAGCAGGTGGCGCTGGGCCTCGGCCCGCTCCACACCCAGTACGACGCCAAGCCCTGCGTCGCGTACACCTCGCTGTACGTGGACTCCATGGTGGCCAAGTGGGACTACTGTGAAGGCAAGGTGCTGGACAAGGTGTCGGTGCACTACAACATCGGCCACCTGATGGCCATGGAAGGCGACACCGCCAAGCCCAAGGGCAAGTACCTGATCGCGCTGAACAAGCTGGCCATCGATCGTTTCGCCCAGGTGGGTCCGCTGCATCCGCAGAACCACCAGCTGATCGACATCTCCGGCGACAAGATGCAGCTGCTGTACGATATGCCGCTGCCGCTGGGCGAGCCCCACTACGCCGTGTCCATCGCGACCGAGAAGCTGAAGACCAACGTCCGCTATCCGTTCGGCACCGACTCCCGTACCGAGAAGAAGTCGCCGTTCGCGGTGCGTCCCGGCCAGGAGCGCGTCGAGAAGAAGCCGGGCAAGGTCGAGGTGTTCGGCACCGTGATCCGCTCGCACATCACGCCGGAAATCATCGAGGCGAACGAGGGTGACGAAATCACCGTCCACCTGACCAACCTCGAGCGTGCCCAGGACGAAACCCATGGTTTCGCCATCTCCAAGCACAACGGCAACCTGTCCATCGAGCCGGGCAAGACCGCCTCGCTGACCATCAAGGCCAACAAGGCCGGCGTGTACCCGTACTACTGCACCGAGTTCTGCTCGGCGCTGCACCTCGAGATGGAAGGCTACCTGCTGGTTCAGCCCGCCAACTACAAGGCGACGGGTGCCAAGGCCAAGGAAGGCCAGGTCTACGGCCAGAAGGAGTACGACGCCCGCGTGAAGGCCAACAACGACACCCAGGCCGTCATCAACAGCGTCGTCGGCTACATCACCAGCGTGAACTTCAAGGACTTCCCGCAGGTGGTCGCCATGGTCGAGGACGCCACCGAGCAGCTGGGCTACGCCGAGCAGAACAAGAAGAAGTCTGAGGAATTCGCCGCCAAGGGCGACTTCAACAGCGCCTTCCTGTGGGCCGAGCAGTGGTTCCAGTATCAGGTCAAGGCCGCCGATATCGGCCTGCGTGCCAAGACCTTCCTGGAGCAGAACGGCGCCAAGAAGGTGGAAGCCGCCAAGTAAGCGGTTGCGGTATGGCCGGGGCGGGTTCTCCCGTCCCGGCGGACCGCGGAAAGGATCAGGCGGGGTGGGCTTGCCCGCTCCGCCTTTTTTCATGGCCGGGGGCCTCGTTCGTGACGCGCATCACGCCGGCACCCCGAAAAGTCAGATACTTAACCAAAGTCATGGGGACGGTCGCGCCCCGCGCGTAGTTTCCGTGGCAATTCGGGGGCGGGCCGGTCCATGTCCCTGGTCGTACCGAGCTGGAGAGGATCAGACATGTTCAAGACCATCAAGCGGCAGCTTCCCGTCATGGCTTTGGCCGCCGCCTTCGGCGCCGTTTCCCTGGGGTCCGCGCTCGCCGCCGATGGCAAGGCGCTCTATGCCGACAAGGGCTGCGCCGCCTGCCACGGCGAGGACGCCAAGACCCCGCTGCAGGAAGGCTTCCCCAAGCTGGCCGGCCAGAACGCCGACTACATGTTCAACCAGATGAAGGACATCAAGTCCGGTGCCCGGACCAACGGCCAGAGCGTCGATTCCATGAAGCCCATCGTCGAGGATATGTCCGACGACGACATGAAGGCGGTCTCCGCCTATCTGGCCAGCCTGAAGGAGGAGGCCGCTCCCGCCGCCGCCGCCGGCGCGCCGCATCCGGGCAAGACCCTGTTCCTGACCAAGACCTGCGTCGCCTGCCACGGCAAGGAGGCCAAGAAGCCGCTGCCCGGCTATCCCGCCATCGCCGGCCAGGACAAGGCCTATATTCTGGCCCAGACCAAGGACATCAAGACCGGCGCGCGCGCCAACGGCAAGGCCAACGCCATGCAGCCTGTGATGCACTTGGTCAATGATGACGAAATCGCCCAGATTGCGGAATACTTGTCCACAGTCAAGTGAGGCCGGACCGGGCCGCGCTAGTGTGCGGCCCAGTTTGCTAGACCCTGGAGATAGAACCATGTTGAAGCTTAAGCACAGCCTGGCCGTGATGGCCGCTGTTTCCGCCCTGCTCGCCGGTGGCGCCGCCATCGCCGCCGGTGGCGCCGTTCCCACCAAGGGCAAGTCGCTCGGCGAGGAAGGCTACCAGTGGCATGCCGGCGGCGGCGAGGAGGACGAGGCCCTCAAGCTGAAGCCCGACCTGAAGAACGGCCGCGAGGTCTACGAGGTGTGCTCCGCCTGCCATCAGATGGAAGGCTGGGGCCTGACCGACGGCACCTTCCCGCAGCTGGCCGGCCAGCATCCCAAGGTCACCATCAAGCAGCTGGCCGACATCCGCGCGCTGAACCGCGACAACCCCACCATGTACCCCTTCGCCCTGCCGTCGCAGATCGGTGGCCCGCAGGCCATCGCCGACGTGGCCGCCTACATGGCCAAGCTGCCCATGAACCCCGAGCCCGGCGTGGGCGACGGCAAGGATCTGGCCCACGGCAAGAAGCTGTATGAAGAGAACTGCACCCGCTGCCACGGCGCCGACGGTGCCGGCGACAACGACAAGTTCTATCCCCGCATCCACGGTCAGCACTACGAGTACCTGATGCGCCAGTACCAGTGGATCAAGGAAGGCAAGCGCCGCAACGCCAACCCCGACATGATGAAGCAGATCCAGACCTTCACCGAGCGCGACACCAAGGCGGTGCTGGACTACACCTCGCGTCTGAAGCCCCCGGCCAACATGATCGCGCCCAAGGGCTGGAAAAATCCTGACTTCCAGTAGATTTTTCTGATATAAGGTGGACAATGGGGCGGTGTCCGGATTTCATCCGGGGCGCCGCCCTCCCTCCGATCCACCTGACCAGCCAACGGGGTTGATTTCCATGGCCAACAACAACAGCAAGAGCAAGCCGGCGCTCGTGCGGATTCTGACCGTGATCGCCATGCTTCTTATCGGCGGCGCGTATTTCTCGCCCATCTGGTGGGTGGCCCTGAAGGCGCCCAACTACCCGGCCGAGACCTTCCCCGACGGCATCCGCATTCACTTCCACGTCAACGGCGTGTTCAACGGCTGCACCAGCCAGGATAAGCCGAAGGACGCCAAGAAGGCGGCCTGGGGCGACGAGGAGGGCGGCCTCGACTGCGTCGAGGAAATGAACGTCATCAACCACTTCATCGGCATGGAGCCCATCGAGGTGGGCGCCAAGTACGAGATCATGGCCGCCCCCTACCTGTTCTCGCTGGTGGGCGTGATGCTGCTTGCCTTCCTGTTCTATGCCGGGCCGTTCTGGTGGACGCTGCCCCTGTCGGGTATCGTCATTCCGGTGGCCTTCGTGGTCGATTATTCCGCCTGGCTGTGGTGGTTCGGCCACAACCTGCGCCCGTGGGCGGCCTTCTCGGTCAAGCCCTTCATGCCCACCGTGTTCGGCGAGGGCAAGGTGGCGCAGTTCGGCACCTTCTCCTACCCCCATTACGGCTTCGGCCTGCTGGTGGCGGCGTCGCTGTGCCTGATCGTGGCGCTGCTGCTGCAGCGCAAGGCGCTGAAGTCGGAATAGTCCCGTTCGCAACCCGAAGACGGAGCGGAGACGAGGTCCATGGTTGTTTGGTTCAAGACCTTTTCCAAGTCTAGACTGGCGACACTGGCTTTCGTCTTCGCCGCCGGGCTGTCCACCGCCGGGGCGGCCCCCCAGGGGCAGGAGCCGGAACCGCTGCTGGATTCCGCCCTGCTGCAGGCCCTGATCGACATCGCCCAGCCCGGCCAGGTGATCACGCCGCCGCCGGGGCGCTACAAGTCCCATCTGGTGGTCAGCAAGCCGATCATCTTCGACGGCAAGAACCAGGTGACCCTGGACGGCGAGGGGGTGGGGTCGGTCCTGTGGATCAAGACCGACGGCGCCACCGTGCGCAACTTCCGCATCACCAATTCGGGGCCCAGCCACGCCAAGCAGGATGCCGGCATCCAGGTGCGCGGCAAGGACAACCTGATCGAAGACGTCCGCATGGACAACGTGCTGTTCGGATTCAGCCTGGAGCAGTCCGAGCGCAACACCGTCCGGCGCAACGTGGTGGAGGGCAAGAAGATCAGCCTGGGCAGGCGCGGCGACGGCATCAAGCTGTGGTACTCGCACCATAACCTGATCGAGAACAACCAGTTCATCAGCGGCCGCGACATCGTCTTCTGGTATTCCAACCACAACCGCTTCGTGGGCAACCGCCAGAGCGGCGGGCGCTATGGCCTGCACCTGATGCAGGCCCAGTACAACATCGCCGAGAGCAACTACTTCTTCGACAATTCCACCGGCATCTCCATGATGTACGACACCGGCGACGAACTCCGGAACAACGTCATCGCCAAGGCGGTGGGAGCCCAGGGCGTCTGCATTTCGCTCAAGGAAAGCAGTGACGTGGTGATCGAGAACAACGACATTCTCTATTGCTCGCAAGGCATTTCCATCGACGTGGCACCCTACGAGCCCGACAGCAAGAACCATCTGCGCGGCAACCGCATCGCCTACAACGACATCGGCATCGCCTTCCTCAACGACTGGAAGGACAACGAGTTCACCGGCAATCTGTTCACCGGCAACATCACGGAACTGGCGGTCTATGGCGGCGGCAGCGCCAAGCGCAACGTCTGGGACGGCAACCGCTGGGAGGATTACCAGGGCTTCGACCGCGACGGCAACGGCGTCGGCGACAAGCCGCACCGGCTGTACAATTACGCCGGCCGGGTGTGGATGGACAAGCCCAACACCCGTTTCTTCAAGGGTACGCCACTCCTGGAGGTGCTGGATTTCCTCGACCGCCTGGCGCCGTTCTCCGAGCCGGTGATGATGCTGGAGGACAAGCATCCCCTGGTGGCGTCCGACGCCAAGGTCCGCGCCGGCTCGACCCTGGAGACCACCGAGGAGCTGACCAGGAATGCCGACCGCCCCAAGCCGGCCGGCGAGGTGCCCGTCGCCCATGAGCGCGGTTCCAGCCTGTCGGATCGTCCCTCGTCGGCCATCTTCGCGCCGACCCTCGACGCCCAGCCCTATACCCCGCCGCCGGCTCCCGTCGCGGCCCCGCCGCCGGTCGCGGTTCCGCCGCCCGTTCCCGCTCCCGCCGCGGCTTTGCCCGCGCCGGCCGCTCCGCCACCCGCCGCCCTGGCCCCCGCCGCGCCTTCCGATGCCGCGCCGGTATTCCAGCGGCGTCGGGGAATTGCCGAACCAAACCGCCCCTCCTCCGCTGGGAGCAAGGATGATGACTGACGAGGACGGCACGCCCAAGCCGGCGGCCCCGGTGCCCCATGCCAACAACAAGACGCGGCGCATGGTGATGCGCTCCATCGCCATGGGTGGCGCGGTGGTCGGTGCCTCTCTGTTCGGATTCTTCCCGGTGCTGCGCAAGTGGACGCCCCGGCTGCGGCCGCCGGGCGCCATCGACGAGGCCGAGTTCCTGGCCGCCTGCATCAAGTGCGGCCAGTGCGTCCAGGTCTGCCCGGTGCGGGCCATCTATCTCGGCGACCTGGACGAGGGCTTCGGGGTCGGCGTGCCCTACATTCCGGCCCGGGACCAGGCCTGCGACTTTTCCTGCGACGCGGTGCAATGCGTGCTGGCCTGCCCGACCGGGGCGCTCAGCCACAAGATCAGCAAGAAGGAAGAGGTCCGCATGGGCCTCGCCCGCCTGGACCGCCCCAACGCCTGCCTGGCGCGCAAGGGCGAGGGCTGGAAGGGGCCGGCGCGGCCCGCCCCGTTCAAGGGGGTTCACCGCTATCCCGAGATCGACCGCTGGAAGCCGGTCAAGCTGGCGGAATACAAGTACGACCTGGAGCTTTGCGACCTGTGCGTCCGCGAATGCCCGGTTCCCAACGCCATCAGCCTGGAGCCCATGAGCAAGGACCCCGCCGACAAGCGCAGGACTCCGGTGGTGCACGAGGCCTGTGTCGGCTGCGGCATGTGCGAGATGATCTGCCCGACCGAGCCGGCCTCCATCGTCATCGACATCCGGCGCAAGTGGGGAGACGCGTGATGAAGCTCCTCTCCTCGCTGAGGATCATGCTGGGCGCCCAGCCGCAGAAGCCCACCAGCTACACGCCCGAGGCCCTGGCCATGATGGAGGCCAGGCGGCAGGTCAAGGGGCCGGAAAAGGCCCGCCAGATCAAGGCCGCCCACGCCGAGAAGCACTCCCACAAGTGGCGCAACATCCGCTGGGCGACGCTGATCATGGTCAACATGATCTTCGTGCTGTCCTTCGGCTTCGACGTCCAGCTGGTGGAAGGCTCGCTGACCGCGTCCCGCGTCATCGGCTTCCACTTCGCCGACCTGAATTCGGCCATCCAGGTGATGCTGGCCTATAAGGTCATCCTGATCAATCTGGTGATCGGCACCGGCACGGTGCTGTTCATGTGGTGGCTGCTGGGCGGGCGGACCTTCTGCTCGTGGACCTGCCCCTACCACCTGCTGGCCGAGATCGCCGAGAAGATCCATCTGGCGCTGGCCAAGCGCAAGATGGTGGTGGACTACCCCCTGCATCGCGCCTCACGCACCGTGCTTTACGTGGTGTTCGCCCTGCTGGCGGTGGTCAGCGGCTATACGGTGTTCGAATCCATCTCGCCCACCGGCATCGTCAGCCGTGCCCTGATCTACGGCCCCGGTCTGGCCATGATCTGGGTGCTGGGCCTGCTGGCCTACGAGATCATCTTCATCCGCCGCATGTGGTGCCGCTACATCTGCCCCATCGGGCTGACCTACGGCTTCGTCGGCGCGGTGTCGCCGCTGCGCGTCACCTACAATATGGAGAATTGCCTGAACGAGGGCGATTGCCGCAAGGTCTGCCTGGTGCCACACGTGCTGGACTGCACCAAGAAGACCTATGCCGAGGACGTCAACGTCGCCATAGGCGCCGACTGCACCCGCTGCGGCCTGTGCATCGACGCCTGCCCGACGGGGTCGCTGAGGTTCGAGGTCAAGGGTTTGGACAAGCTGTTGTAGGCTATCATAATCGTCATTGCCGGGCTTGACCCGGCAATCCATGGATGCCCGGATCAAGTCCGGGCATGACGGTAAATCTGGGGATTCATGGCTGGAATGATCGTTTTCGAGAACGTCTCCAAGACCTTCAAGCGCCACCGGGTGCTGGACGGCGTCAGCCTGTCCATCGACAAGGGCGAGCGGATCGCCCTGGTGGGCTCCAACGGCGCGGGCAAGACCACCCTGATCCGCTGCCTGCTGGGCGAGTACCTGCACGAGGGCAAGGTTACCGTCAACGGCGTGCCGCCGCGCGGCAACCGCAAGGCCGTGCTGTCCCACGTGGGCTTCGTGCCGCAGATTCCGCCGCCGCTGAAGATGCCGGTGGGCGAACTGGTCAACTTCTCGGCCGCCGTCTGCGGCTCGGACCCCGAGCGCATCATCTCCATGGTGCGCGAACTGGGCCTGGACTGGGACATGGTGCGGGGCCGCCCCTTCGTGAAGCTGTCGGGCGGCATGAAGCAGAAGATGCTGATCGGCATCGCCTTGGGCCGCGATTCCGACCTGCTGATCATGGACGAGCCCGCCGCCAATCTGGACCCCGAGGCGCGGCACATCTTCTTCCACCTGCTGCACGAGCGTAAGGACAACGCCGTCATGCTGATCACCAGCCACCGACTGGACGAGGTGGCGGCGCTGGTCAACCGCGTGGTGGAGATGGACCAGGGCAAGGTGGCGCTGGACGACCGCGTCGCCGACGACGTGGAGATGACGGCGCGCCTCGATTGCCTGGTGCGCCTGACCCGGGCCGAGCCCGCCTTCGCGCGCGCCATGGGCGATTGGCATTTCCAGCCCGAGCAGGACGGCACGGCGTGGCGCGGCGTGGTCAACGGCCCCGACCGGTTGCGCTTCCTGGGCGTGCTCGCCCGCTACGCCGGTCTGGTGGCCGGCATCGAGATGAAATAGGAGCGGATGCCATGTGCGAGCATCATAGCGTGAATCGCCGCCGCTTCCTGGCCCTGGTGCCGGGCATGGTCATCGCCGTGTCGGCCTGCGGCCAGCAGACCACCGGACCGGTGGAGATCAAGTGGGGCCGCGAGACCTGCGAATATTGCGGCATGATCATCGACGATCCCCATTTCGCCGCCCAGGTACGGGGCAAGGACGGCAAGGTCCGCAAGTTCGACGATCTGGGCGACGCGGTGTTGTGGATGGCCAAGCAGGGCTGGGCCGACGATGCCACCGTCGAGTTCTGGGTCGGCGGCGTCGAATCGGGCAAGTGGATGGATGGCCGGAAGGCCTTCTACATCGACGGCCAGCATACCCCCATGGCCCACGGCTTCGGCGCGCTGGACCAGGGACGAAGCGGGGCCGCCGATTACACCGCCATGAAGAACGCCGTGCTGGCCCGGGGCTCCACCAGCCGCTGCGAGCCCTCGGGAGCACCCGCCAACACCACGACGCGAGACGGCTGATGACTCTGTTCGTGTCATCCCGAGGGCGCAACGCGGCCGAGGGATCTCATCCTGGCACGCTGTGCCTAAATCGGTCGAGCCGGTCCAGGCGGGGATTCCTCGACTTCGCTCGGAATGACATCCCTGGAGGGGCGGCATGAACGCGCTTTACCTCACCGCCCGGCTGGACATCGCGGAATCGCTGCGGTCCCGCTGGTTCATGTTCTACTCCATCGTGTTCGGCGGCATCGTGGTGCTGCTGTTCGTGTTCGGCCTGACCGAATCGCGCATCCTGGGCTTCACCGGCCTGTCGCGCCTGCTGGTGACCTATATCCAGCTGTGCGTCGCCATCCTGCCGGTGTTCATCCTGATCACCACGGTAAGATCGGTGGCGGGCGACCGCGACGCCGGCGTGTTCGAGTACATGCTGTCCCTGCCGGTGCCGCTTTACGCCTGGTTCTGGGGCAAGATGATCGGCCGTTTCGTGGTGGTGTTCCTGCCCGTGTTCGGCGCCATGGCGGTGGCCGCCATCTATGCCGCGCTGCGCGGTATCCAGGTGGATTGGAGCCTGTTCGTGCTCTACACCGCCCTGCTGGTGGCGCTGGCCTGGGCCTTCCTCGGCATCGGCATGCTGATCTCCACCCTGGCGCGCACCCCCGACGTGGCGCAGACCGGCGCCTTCCTCACCTGGCTGGTGCTGCTGCTGTTCCTCGACCTGATCCTGCTGGGGCTGATGATCCGCGAAAGGCTGCCCTTGGAGCTGATCGTCGGCATCGCCGTGGCCAATCCGCTGCAAAGCTTCCGCACCGCCGCCATCCTGCTGTTCGATCCGCAGATGGTGGTGCTGGGGCCCAGTTCCTATGTGATCCTCGACGCGCTGGGCCGCAGCGGCTATCTTACATTCGCACTTGCTTATCCAGTGGCGCTGGGCACCGTCAGCGCCGGAATCGGCTACTTCCTGTTCCGTCGGGGTGATCTTCCTTGACCTCATCGCTGTCCGGCACCTTCGGCTTCCAGTCGGTCACGCCGGAAGAGCGTGAGCAGCGCATCCGCGCCGTGTTCAATGCCGTGGCGCCGCGCTACGACCTGATGAACGACGTGATGAGCTTCGGCATCCATCGCCTGTGGAAGCGGGCGATGGTGCGGGCCGCCCGCCCCTGGGCGGGACAGGTGATCGTCGATCTGGCCGGTGGAACCGGCGATGTGGCCCGCCTGCTGGCGGCGCCCGACCGCCGGGTGATCGTCTGCGATCCCTCGCCCGAGATGATGGCGGTGGGGGAGAGACGCTGCCGGGGGCTCGGCATCCAGTTCGTGGAAGGCAAGGCCGAGGCCATGCCCTTCGAGAGCAATTCGGTGGACACGCTGACCATCGCCTTCGGTCTCAGGAACGCCACCAGCCCGGAAGCCGCCCTGGCCGAGATCGTCCGGGTGCTCAAGCCCGGCGGCTGGTTCGTCTGCCTGGAATTCTCCAGGCCCTGGGCGTTGCTGCGTCCGTTCTACGACGCCTATTCCTTCCACGTGATTCCGCGCCTGGGCGCCTGGATCGCCCGTGAGCCCGCGGCTTACGCCTATCTGGTGGAATCCATCCGCCGCTTTCCCGACCAGAACGGGATGGCCGGGCTGATGCGGGCGGCGGGATTCGAGCGCGTCGCCTGGCGCGATCTGTCGGCGGGCATCGCCTGCCTGCATTCCGGCGTGAAGCCCGCCTCATGAAGCTCGAATCCGGCCAGCCCGAAAAGCCGTCGCTGGTCATCGATGGACAGCGTGCCAGCCGGGTCGATCAGCCGCCGGACGGCTGGCGGTTGTGGTGGCTGGCCATCCGGCCCAAGACCCTGACCATTTCCGTGGCCCCCGTGGTGGCGGGCAGCGCGCTGGCCTTCGCCGATACCGGCGGCCTCGATCCCCGGCCCTTCGCCGCCTCGCTGCTGGGGGCGCTCGCCATTCAGGCGGGCACCAACCTCTACAACGACGTGGGCGACGCGCTTCGGGGCGGCGATCAGCCGCTGCGCCAGGGGCCGCCGCGCGTCACCGCCTTGGGATGGGCGACGCCCGAGCGGGTGCGGCGCGCCGCGCTGGTCAGCTTCGCCCTGGCCGCCCTGGTCGGCCTCTATCTCGTCTGGCTGGGCGGCTGGCCGATCATCGCCCTGGGGCTGGCCTCGCTGCTGGCCGGCTGGGCCTATTCCGGCGGGCCCCGTCCCATCGCCTACACCCCCACCGGCGAGGCCTTCGTCATCGCCTTCTTCGGTGTCGGCGCGGTGGGCGGCACCTACTACCTGCAGACCCTTTCCCTGACCGGTCAGTCGATCTTGGTCGGCATGGCCATCGGCGCGGTGGCGGCGGCGGTGCTGCTGGCCAACAATTACCGCGACATGGAGGCGGACCGGCTGGCCGGACGCCGCACCCTGGCCATCCGCGCCGGCATCGAGGCCTCCAAGGCCGTCTACGGCATGCTGCTGCTCACCTCCATCGCCGTGCTGGCCTCGCCCCTGGGGCCGGCTGGGGGCTGGCTGTGCCTGGGGGCGCTGCCCTTCGCCCTGTGGCTGATCCTGCGGTTCGCCACCAGTGCGCGCGGCCCGGCCTTCAACGCCATCCTGGCCTCCACGGCGCGATTCCAACTGGTGCTGGCGGGGTTGCTCGCCGCAGGCGTGCTGCTGTGATCACCCAGGCCGCCTTGCCGCTGGCGCTGGCCTTCATCATGTTCGCCATGGGTCTGACCATGGACGGGCGCGACTTTCGCATCGTGTTCGGCCGGCCCATGGCCATGGCGGTGGGGCTGGCGGCCAAGCTGCTGCTGCTGCCCGCCCTGGGGCTGGCGCTGGTGCTGGCCTGGAGGCCGGAGCCCGACTTCGCGGTGGGCATGATCCTGCTGGCCGCCTGTCCCGCCGGGGTGACCTCGGCCCTGCTCACCCATCACGCCGGCGGGCGCATCGCGCTGGCCGCCACCATCACCGCGCTCACTTCCCTGGCCGCCACCGTGACGGTGCCGCTGCTGGTCAATTTCGGCCTCGCCCTGTTCGCCGGCTATGACCGGGCCGTCGAGCTTCCGGTGGGCAAGATGACGCTGGGCATCTTCCTGGTGGACACGGTGCCGCTGGTCCTGGGGCTGGCCATCCAGCGCCTGCGGCCGAAGCTGGCCGAGCGCATGGGCCGCGTCGCCCGTCCCCTCGCCACCTTGCTGTTCGCCCTGATCGTGGTGGGGGCCTTCGTCAGCCAGCGCCAGGCGCTGATCGACCATGTGGGCGACGTGGTTCCCGCCGCCCTGGCGCTCAATCTGGCGGCCATGACCGGGGCCTGGGCGCTGGGCGCCCTTGCCCGCCTCGATCTGGCCGACCGCATCGCGGTGGTGATGGAGAACGGGCTGCAGAACGGGGCGCTGGGCATCTTCGTGGCGGTGACGCTGCTGGGCAACCCGGCCATGATGGTGCCCAGCATCGTCTACGCCTTCGTCATGAACCTGACCGCCATCGCCTTCATCCTGGCGGTGAAGCGGCGGCGTCGGATGGTCACCGGTTAGGGTCGACCACCACGCGGCCCTTGACGTCGCCCTTGAGGATTTTCGCTCCCATCTCGGGCAATTCGGCCAGCCGGATCTCGGTGGTCAGCGCGTCCAGCTTGTCCAGCGGCAACAGTTCGGCCAGACGTTTCCAGGCGACGATGCGCCTGGGCTTGGGACACATCACCGAATCGATGCCGAGGATGCTGGCGCCCCGCAGCAGGAAGGGCAGCACCGTCATGCCGAACTCGACGCCGCCGGCATTGCCGCACGAGGCCACGGCACCGCGCATGCGAAGCGAGGCGACGGTGTTGGCGAGCGTCGCGCCGCCCACCGAGTCCACGGCCGCCGCCCAGCGTTCCGACAGCAGCGGCTTGGCCGGCGGCGCGCCCACCTCGGCGCGGTCGATGATGGACGCCGCCCCCAGCGAGCGCAGGTACTCGCTCAGGCTTTCCCGCCCCGTCGAGGCCGCCACCCGGTAGCCCAGCCTGGACAGCAGCAGCACGGCGACGCTGCCCAGGCCGCCGGCGGCGCCGGTGACCAGCACCTCGCCCTCATCGGTGGTGCGCAGGCCGTGATCCTCCAGCGCCATCACCGCCAGCATGGCGGTGAAGCCGGCGGTGCCCACCGCCATGGCCTGGCGGGTGGAAAGGCCGGCGGGCAGCGGCACCAGCCACTCCGCCTTGACCCTGGCCTTGGCCCCATAGCCGCCCCAGTGGGTCTCGCCCACCCGCCAGCCGGTCAGGATCACCTTGTCGCCGGGCTTGAACTCGGACGACTCGCTGGCCTCGACGGTGCCGGCGAAGTCCACGCCGGGCACGTGCGGATACTTGCGCACCAAGCGGCCCAGGCCGCCCAGGATCATGCCGTCCTTGTAGTTGAGCGTGCTGTACTCGACCTTGACCAGCACCTCGCCCTCGGGCAGGTCGGCCTCGGTCAGCCGGCGGATGGAGGCGGTCACCTTGCCGCCGGTCTCGTCAAGCATCAGGGCGGGAAAGTCGCTCACAGTCGCCTCCTGGATCGGTCAATCCGGCGCAGTGTAGCAGCGGCGGGACGCCGCCGCATGTCCCGCATGACCTGCGGAAACCACCTATATACAAAGGTCTGAATCGCTGTCTAACTATCCTATTCCAATGGTCCCTTGTGGGGAAAGGTGTCCCATGTCGCTGAGCAATATGAAAATCGGCAGCCGTCTCTATCTGGCGTTCACCGTGATTCTCGTGCTGGTCGGCGGGTTGGGCTGGCGGTCGCTGGAGGTCGTCGATGGCGTCGCCGATCTGACCACCAAGATGTACGACCACCCCTACACGGTGACCGTCAACCTGCTGGAGGCCAAGAGCGACCTCATCGCCATGCACCGCAGCATGAAGGATGTCGCCCTGTCCCAGGATGCCGCCCAGATGGACGCGGCGGTGGCGGCGGTGAACGCCTCGGAAAAGGAAGTTTTCCAGCATCTGGAGATCGCCGCGCCGCGCTTTCTCGGCGACAAGGCCAAGATGACCGCGCTGCGCAAGGCCATCGAGGACTGGCGGCCGATCCGCGAGCGGGTCATCGTCCACATGCGGGCCGGGCAAAGGGCCGAGGGCGCCGCCATCACCCGCGCCGAGGGCGCCGTCCAGGTCAAGCTGATCAGCGATCTGTTCGAGGAGATCGTCGCCTTCTCCAAGGGCAAGGCGGAAAGCCTGTCCAAGACCGCCGAGGCGACCCACCAGTCGGCCAGGACCACCATGACGGTCTCCCTCCTGGTCCTGGCGGCCCTGCTGGGCGGCGTCGCCCTGCTGATCACGCGGAGCATCACCGGCCCGCTGGGCGGCCTGCGCGCCGCCATGGAGCGCATGGCCGGGGGTGATTACGGAATCGAGGTTCCCGCCCAGAAGCGGGGTGACGAGGTGGGCGACATGGCCCGCACCGTCGAGGTGTTCAAGGAGAACGGGCAGGCGGTCAAGCGCCTGGAGGCCGAGCAGGCCGCCGCCAAGTCCAAGGTCGAGGCCGAGCGCAAGGCCGCCATGAACGCCCTGGCCGGCGAGTTCGAGGGGCACGTCAAGGCGGTGGTCGATCACGTGGCCAGCGCCGCCACCAAGATGAGCAGCACCGCGTCGTCCATGTCGGCGGCCGCCGAGCAGGCCTCGCGCCAGGCGGGGGCGGCGGCCGACGCGGCCGAGCATGCCTCCTCCAACGTCCAGACCGTGGCCTCGGCCGCCGAGGAACTGTCGGCCTCCATCGCCGAGATCGCCCGGCAGGTGGACACCTCGTCCACCACCACCAACCATGCGGTCACCAAGGCCGAGCAGACCGGCGCCATCGTCCAGAGCCTGGCCTCGGCCGCCCAGCGCATCGGCGACGTGGTCAGCCTGATCAACGACATCGCCGCCCAGACCAACCTGCTGGCGCTCAACGCCACCATCGAGGCCGCCCGGGCCGGCGACGCCGGCAAGGGTTTCGCCGTGGTGGCCAACGAGGTCAAGAACCTCGCCAACCAGACCGCCAAGGCCACCGAGGAAATCTCCAACCAGATCGGCGAGGTGCAGGGCGCCACCGGACAGGCGGTGGGCGCCATCCAGGACATCCTGTCCACCATCAGCGAATTGTCGCAGGTGACCTCGTCCATCGCCTCGGCGGTGCAGCAGCAGCAGGCCGCCACCGCCGAGATCGCCCGCAACGTGGAGCAGGCCGCCCAGGGCACCGAGGCGGTCGCCACCAACATCGTCGGCGTCAGCGCCGCCGCCCGTCAGGCCGGCGACACCTCGGAAGAGGTCTTGCGCGAATCCAGGGACCTGACCGAGCAGTCCGACGTGCTGGGCCGCGAGGTCAAGGGATTCATCGACAAGATTCGCGCCGGCTGAGGTTTTCATGGCCGCCCGGCCGGGTTACCCTCTCGGTGATCCGGCCGGGAGAAAGCCATGAGCGATACCGCAACCCTGCAGCGTCCCTTCACCCATTCCACCGGAAGCGGGACGATGGTCCGGCTGGCCCTGGTCAATCTGGTGCTGTCCATCCTGACCCTGTCGCTCTACCGCTTCTGGGGCAAGACAAGGGTGCGCCGCCTGCTGTGGGGCGGCACCCGGGCCTGGGACGATCCGGTGGAGTACACCGGCACCGGCAAGGAGCTGTTCATCGGCTTCCTGCTGGTCCTGTTCCTGATCTACCTGCCCATCGTCGCCGGCTTCGCCTGGGCGCAGATGCTGGTCACCGCCGGCAATCCGCTGGGCGGGGTGGTGGTCTCTGCGCTCTACCTGCTGACCGTGCTGCTGGTGGCGGTGGGGCTCTACCGGGCGCGGCGCTACCAGATGAGCCGCACCCTCTGGCGCGGCATCCGGGGCGGCCAGACCGGCTCGGGGTGGAGTTACGCGCTCCGCTCGCTGCTGGTGTGGATCGCCGTCCCCCTCAGCCTGGGCTGGGCCTGGCCCGCCGGTGAGATGTGGCTGGCCCGCTACCGCTTCAACAACACCAGCTTCGGCGATCGCCATCTCAGGTGCGATGCGACGGCGTCGGGTCTTTACCGGCGCTTCCTGCTGGTGTGGATCAGCGGATTGGTGTTCGCGGTGGTGGTTCTGGTCCTGGGCGGCGCCATGGTCGCCCTGGTCGAGCAGGGGGAAGTGGACGAGGCGGCGGCCGGGCTGGGCTTCTCGCTGATTCTGGCGCTGGCGGCGGTGCTGATCCTGGCCCTGCCCTGGGCATGGTACCGGGCCGGCTTCTACCGCAATCTGGCGGCGGGAATGGAGTTCGCCGGCAGCCGCTTCGCGGCCGAGACCGGGGCGTGGCGGCTGATGCGGCTGGTGGCGGGCAACATGGCCATCTCGCTGTTCAGCCTGGGGATTCTGCGCCCCTGGGCCAGCTTGCGCACCTTCCGCTACGCCTGCGCCGTCATCGGCGTCGAGGGCGAGCCCGATTTCGCCGCCGTGCGTCGCTCGGGCGAGGCCGGCCCCTCCACCGGCGAGGGACTGGTGGCCGTCCTCGACGGGGCGGGCGAGTTCTGACCATGGAGGCCGACCGCCCGGGACGGTTTTCCGATGGCCGCAGCGCGGCGGCGCGCAAGGTGGTGGTTCGCGTGCTGTCTTCCGGCCTGGAGATCCGGGGGGTGGACGGCTTCCTGATCGCCGTGTGGAAGACCGCCGACCTGCTGGCCGATGGCGAGTGGCCGGAAAAGCGCGGGGTGCGCCTGCGCTGCGCCTCCGAGCCCGACGCGAGGCTGGCGGTGGAGGATGCCTATGTCATCCGCGAGGTGCTGCCCCAGGCCCCCAGGCCGCGCCGCTCGCGGCACACCGGGCTGGTGCTGGCCTGCCTGCTGGGGGCGGGGGTGCTGATCGGCCTGATGGTCGGGCTGGCGCCGGTGTCGCGGCTGGCCGCCCATCTGGTCCCCGCCGGGCTGGAGCGCCAGTGGGGCCAGTCCATCGCCGCCGGCCTGGAAGGGCAGATGAAGGCCTGCGAGGGCCGCGACGGGGCGCGGGTGCTCGATGCCCTGGCCCGGCGGCTGGCCGAGCCGCTGCCGCCCGAACGCCGCCAGGTCGCGGTTCATGTGCTGCGTTCCCGCGACGTCAACGCCCTGGCCCTGCCGGGCGGCGAGATCGTCCTGTTCTCCGGCCTGATCGACAAGGCCGAGGGGCCGGATGAGCTGGCCGGGGTGCTGGCCCACGAACTGACCCATATCGGCGAGCGCCACGTCACCGCCGCCATGATCCGCGCGCTCGGCGTCGGCGTGTTCGCCACGCTGATCACCGGCGACGCCTCGGGGCTGGTGGCCAGCGGCCTGGGCGCCGTCATGGCCGGCGCCTATTCCCGCGAGGATGAAACCGCCGCCGACCTGGGGGCGCTGGCCCTGCTGGACGCGGCGGGCATCGGCTCGGACGGTCTCGCCCGGTTCTTCCGCCGCCTGGAGGCCATGGAGGGCGGGCAGGGGACGGTGCTGGCCTGGCTGGGGACCCATCCGGATTCGGCCAGCCGCGCCGCCGCCATCGAGGCCCGGCGGCTGCCCGCCCCCCGGCTGCCGGCCCTGTCGGAAGCCGATTGGCAGGCGGTGAGGCGGATGTGTTCCAAAGCGAAGCCGTGATCCCCATGTAACCTCCCGAAGGCGGGCGGCGAACCTGGAGAGAGTGGTCCGCCGCCCAAGTCATCCCGAGCGAAGTCGAGGGATCCCGTCCTGGTCCGGCGTGCCCGATTCGGAACCGCCGTTCCAGGTGGAGATCCCTCCGCTCAAGGCGTCGGGATGACAGCCTGGGCCGGCCGAGACGCCATAGGGAGTGACGAACATGCTGATCAGGTCCGGCGGCGGCTTGCGCCCATCCGAGGTGACCGACAAGGCGCTGTGGCTGGACCGCCGGCGCTTCCTGGCGTTGGGTGCGGCGGGTGCCCTGGCGCTGTCCGGCCTTCCGGCCGAGGCGGGGCTTCCCACCGTCAAGGGGCCGTTCTCCACCGACGAGCCGCCGACGCCCAGGAAGGACGTCACCACCTACAACAACTTCTACGAACTGGGGGTGGACAAGTCCGATCCCGCCCAGCTGGCGCCCAGCTATTTCGGCAAGCCCAAGCCGTGGAGCGTCACCATCGCCGGCGAATGCGCCCGGCCGGGCACCCTGGGCTACGAGGATCTGATCAACCCCCACAAGCTGGAGGAGCGCATCTACCGTCTGCGCTGCGTCGAGGCGTGGTCCATGGTCATTCCCTGGGTGGGCATTCCCCTGGCCGACGTCCTGAAGCGCTTCGAGCCCAATTCGCGCGCCAAATACGTGGAGTTCACCACGCTGCAGGACCCCGAGCGCCTGCCCGGC
The DNA here is from genome assembly GCF_058402745.1 of Paramagnetospirillum sp. NCBI lineage: Bacteria > Pseudomonadati > Pseudomonadota > Alphaproteobacteria > Rhodospirillales > Magnetospirillaceae > Paramagnetospirillum > Paramagnetospirillum sp. The sequence continues at coordinate 75,776 of NZ_JBZVFI010000012.1, read as the reverse complement.
CAGCGCGGGCGGGTCATCGACTGGCCCTATGTGGAGGGGTTGCGCATCGACGAGGCCATGCATCCGCTCACCCTGCTGGCGGTGGGCCTCTATGGCGAGGAGCTGCTGCCCCAGAACGGCGCGCCCATCCGTCTGGTGGTGCCGTGGAAATACGGCTTCAAGTCCATCAAGTCCATCGTGCGCATCCGCTTTGCCGAGACTCCGTCAAAGACCGCCTGGATGAAGGCGGCGCCCCGGGAATACGGCTTTTACGCCAACGTCAATCCGGCGGTGGACCATCCGCGCTGGAGCCAGGCCAGCGAACGGAGGATCGGCGAGTTCTTCCGCCGCAAGACCCTGCCCTTCAACGGCTACGCCGATCAGGTGGCGTCGCTGTATTCCGGAATGGACCTGGCGGTGAATTATTGATGTCTGTCCGGCATAAGCTGAAGCGATCCCACTCCTTGCGTCATCCCGGCCTTGAGCCGGGATCCAGGGGGGCCAGCTTCAAGCGCCGTCTTTTGCGACTCCTGGGTCCCGGGTCGAGCCCGGGACGACGGGGCAAACCGCTTCCATTTCAACCGGATAGATGCTGATGGACAAACTGTTGCGCAAAGCCTGGGTCAAGCCCGTCCTGTTCGTCCTCTGCCTCATTCCTCTGGGTCTGCTGGTGTTTCGGGCGACCAGCGGCGGGCTGGGGGCCAATCCCATCGAGGCCACCAACCGCTTTCTCGGCGACTGGGCGTTGCGCTTCCTGCTGATCGCTCTCGCCGTGACGCCCGTGCGGCAACTGACCGGCTGGACCGCCGTGGGGCGCTGGCGGCGCATGCTGGGGCTGTTCGCCTTCGCCTATGTGCTGCTGCACCTGGGGTCCTATGTGGGCCTCGACCAGTTCTTCGACTGGAACGCCATCGGCCGCGAGATCGTCAAGCGGCGCTACATCACGCTGGGCATGCTGGCGGTGGTGCTGCTGGTGCCCCTGGCCGTCACCTCCACCGATTCCATGGTCCGGCGCCTGGGGGGGCGGCGCTGGCGGGCGCTGCACCGGCTGGTCTACGTCATCGCGCCGCTGGGGGTGACTCATCACTGGATGATGGTCAAGAAGGACATCACCGAACCGGCCATCCATGCCGCCATCCTGGCCGTGCTGCTCGGCTGGCGGGTGGCGGCCTGGGCGCGGCTGCGGCATACTGCCCGGGCATCCACCACCAGGGCCGACCCATGTTCCGCGCCGCAATCGTCCTCGCCCTCCTCCTGAGCCCGGCCGCCGCCCTGGCGGCCAAGCCCAAGAAGTGCTTCTCCACCGCCGAGATCAAGGCGGAGCAGGAGGTGCGCCAGGGCATCTTCCTGCGCGAGGCCGCCAATCGCTGCAACGAACGCCTGCTGCCCGGGGCCCGGGACCGCTGGCAGAAGATCGAGGCCGCCAACGGCGCCAAGTTCCGCTCCTCGGTGGACAGGCGCCAGAAGGCCTGGCAACGGGAGTTTCCCGACGACTGGAAGTACCAGATCAATTACGCCGATGGCCGGCTGGTCACCTATGCCCGCCACATCTCGCTGACCGAGGGCTTCTGCGACAACATCGACGACTTGCTGCAGACCATCGAGAAGCGCGGTTTCGCCGCCTTCACCAAACTGTCCAAGGTGGTGCGCAATCAGGTGACCGACGATTACAAGGTCTGCCAGTAGGCGGCCCCAACGAAAACGCCCCGGCCGTGGGGCCGGGGCGCTTCGAACTCCGTATGGACGGGCTCAGTTCTGCGAGCCGCCGCCGGTCGAGGCCAGATACATCACCAGGCTGGTGAACACGGCGGTCAGCAGCAGGCCCAGATAGACCGAGAAGCCCAGCGGGCTGGTGGCCGGGCTGGGATTGGCGACGCCGCCGAACACGGCGCTGAGCACGGGAACGGCCAGATACAGAGCGATGACCAGCACGCCGGCCACGGTGAGACCCAGAACCTTCGGAAGGACGCCCATAACACGCTCCATGATTTGCGGTGCCGCCCCCGACGGGCCGCACGAATTGTCTAACCGGCCTTGAACGGGGCCGGTCCCCTCAGGCTGATCTACTACCAGATTTAGGGGCTTTGCGGAAGGTCCAATCAGACTATTTAAAAACTGGACCACGAAAACCTGCCCCCGCGAAATCGTCCTTTGTCTTTCCGGCCAAAGGCGGTGACACTCGTCGTCTCGACCGGCAGGAGGGGGAAGATGCCCGAAGCGGCAAGACTGATCCGGCCCGATGATGCCGAAGCCATCATTCGGGGGCGCCACGGCGATCCCTTCGCCGTGCTGGGACCCCACGGGGTGAAGGGCGGCACGGTGATCCGCACCTTCCAGCCCCAGGCGGAGAGCGTCTTCGTGCTGGCGGCGGGGGCCGCCACCGAGATGAAGCGGGTCCATGCCGATGGCCTGTTCGCCGTCAAGCTGAAGGATGCCGGGGCCTACCGTCTGCGGGTGGTGCGCCATGACGGCGGGGTCGAGGAACTGGATGACCCCTACCGTTTCCCGCCGGTGCTGGGCGAACTCGACCTGCATCTGCTGCGCGAGGGCACCCATCTGCGCACCTTCGAGAAGCTGGGCGCCCAGGTGCGCTGGGTGGACGGCGTGGGCGGCGTGGAGTTCGCCGTCTGGGCGCCCAATGCCGCCCGGGTCTCGGTGGTGGGCGACTTCAACCTCTGGGACGGGCGGCGCCATCCCATGCGCCTGCGCCACGAGGCCGGGCTGTGGGAGATCTTCATCCCCGGCCTGGGGCAGGGCACCCTTTACAAATACGAGATCGTCGCGTCCGATGGACGCCTGCTGCCGCTCAAGGCGGACCCCTATGGCCATTTCGCCGAGGTGCCGCCCAAGACCGCCTCGGTGGTGTGGGAACTGGGCCGCCGCGACTGGGCCGATGGCGAGTGGATGGCGGCGCAGCAGGCGCGCAACGACCGTCACGCCCCGGTCAGCATCTATGAGGTGCATCTGGGCTCGTGGCGCCGGGTGCCCGAGGACTGGAACCGCCCGCTCTCCTATCTGGAACTGGCCGACCAGCTGGGCGATTACGTCGCCGACCTGGGCTTCACCCATGTGGAGTTCCTGCCCGTCCACGAACACCCCTTCGGCGGCTCGTGGGGCTATCAGCCGGTGGGGCTGTTCGCGCCCACCTCGCGCTACGGCACGCCCGACGAGTTCCGCACCCTGGTGGAGCGCCTGCACGGCAAGGGCATCGGCGTGATCGTCGACTGGGTGGCCGGGCACTTCCCCAACGACCCGCACGGCCTGCACCATTTCGACGGCACCCATCTCTACGAGCACGAGGACCCGCGTCTCGGCGTGCACAAGGACTGGAACACCCAGATCTACAATTACGGCCGCACCGAGGTGGTCAACTACCTCTACGCCAACGCGCTCTATTGGCTGGAGCAGTATCACGTGGACGGCCTGCGCGTGGATGCGGTGGCCTCCATGCTCTATCTGGACTACTCGCGCCAGCCCGGCGAGTGGATTCCCAACCGCCACGGCGGCAACGAGAACCTGGAAGCCATCGACTTCCTGCGCCGCATGAACCAGCTGGTCTATGCCGAGCATCCCGGCGCCATGACCATCGCCGAGGAATCCACCGCCTGGCCCATGGTGTCGCGCCCCGTGCACCTGGGCGGGCTGGGCTTCGGCTTCAAGTGGAACATGGGCTGGATGCACGACACCTTGCGCTATTTCAGCAAGGACCCCATCCACCGTCGCTATCACCACGACAGCCTGACCTTCGCCCAGCTCTATGCCTATCACGAGAATTTCGTGCTGCCGCTCAGTCACGACGAGGTGGTGCACGGCAAGGGCTCCATCTTCGGCCGCATGCCGGGCGATTCCTGGCAGCGCTTTGCCAATTTGCGGGCCTATTACGGCTTCATGTGGACCCAGCCGGGCAAGAAGCTGCTGTTCATGGGCTCTGAATTCGCCCAGGAGCGCGAGTGGAACGAGGATGCCAGCCTGGACTGGCATCTGCTGGGCGACGGGCGGCACGAAGGGGTGCGGCGGCTGGTCCGCGACCTGAACCGCCTCTACCGCACCGAGCCGGCGCTGCACCAGTTGGACAACGAGCCGGCGGGCTTCGCCTGGATCGATTGCAACGACCGCGACAACTCGGTGCTGACCTGGCTGCGCAAGGGCTTCGACGCGAGTGATTTTCTGGTTGTTGCCGGCAACTACACCCCGATGGTGCGGGACTCCTACCGCGTCGGCGTGCCCGAGCCCGGCTGGTACCGCGAGCTGCTCAACACCGATTCCGAATGGTATGGCGGCGCCAACATCCATAACGACGGCGGCGTCCAGGCGGAGGAGGTGCCCTGGCACGGTCATGGCTGGTCCATCCGGCTGCGCCTGCCGCCGCTGTCCACCTGCGTGTTCAAGCGGGAGCGGTGAGGGTATATACTCACCGTCTGAGGAGAAGGACATGCCGCACGGAACCAGACCGGAAATCATCAAGGACCCCAACGTGATGGGGGGGCTCGCCGTCATCAAGGGGACGCGGGTGCCGGCCCATCTCATCGGTGCCATCGTCCGCCAGGGTGCCAGCGAACTGGAGGTTCTCAGGACCTATCCCTGGCTGACTCTGGATGATGTCCGCCTGGCCATCCGCTATGCCGACGATCATCCGGAAGAGGATTACTGATCCGGTGCGCCGTATCCTGGTGGATGAATGCCTGACGGCCGATCTGGTGGCCTCGGCCCAGGCGCGAGGACTTGACGCCACCCATGTACGGTTCATCGGCAAGGCCGGGGTGCAGGACTACAATCTGATCGATGTCATTCTGGACGGCGGTTACCTGTTCGTAACCCAGAATGCGCGGGATTTTCTCAAGCTGTTTGCGGGACTGGATATTCACGATGGTTTGTTGCTGATACTGCCGAAATCCCGTGCCGCCGAGCAGGTGCGGCTGTTCGAGGCGGCGCTGGATTTCATCGCGACGCTGGAAGACACCATCAATCGGGTGATCGAGGTTCATTCCGCCGATGACATCCGTTTGTCAAACCTGCCACCGGGAGGCCCGCAATGACCGCCCGCCGCCGCATCCTGCCCGGCCTTCCGCATCCCCTGGGGGCGACCTGGGACGGCAATGGCGTGAACTTCGCCCTGTTCTCGGCCCATGCCGAGAAGGTGGAACTGTGCCTGTTCGACCGGCGCGGCCTGCGCGAGGTCGAGCGCATCGAGCTGCCCGAATACACCGACGAGGTCTGGCACGGCTATCTGCCCGATTGCCGCCCCGGGCAATTGTACGGCTATCGCGTCCACGGCCCCTATGATCCCAACGAGGGGCACCGCTTCAACGCCCACAAGCTGCTGATCGACCCCTATGCCCGGGCGCTGGTGGGAGGCTTCGAGTGGTCGGACACCCATTTCGGCTTTCGCCCCGGCACGCCCAAGCAGGACCTGATCGCGGACCGGCGCGACAATGCCCGCTTCATGCCCAAGTGCCGGGTGCTGGACACCGCCTTCACCTGGGGCGACGACCGCCGGCCGAAGGTGCCCTGGCCCGAGACCATCGTCTACGAGGCCCATGTGCGGGGCCAGACCATGAAGCATCCCGGCGTGGCCAACGGCATGCGCGGCACCTTCCTGGGGCTGACCCAGCCCGGCGTGATCGACCATCTGCGGCGCTTAGGGGTGACCACGCTGCAATTGCTGCCCGTCCACGCCATGATCGACGAGAAGCACCTGGCCGAGAAGGGCCTGCGCAATTACTGGGGCTACAATTCCATCGGCTTCTTCGCCGCCGATCCGCGCTATTACTCGGCCAGCCCCCACGGCGACTTCAAGACCATGGTGTCGCGCCTGCACGACGTGGGCATCGAGGTGATCCTCGACGTGGTCTACAACCACACCGCCGAGGGCAACCACCTGGGGCCGACGCTGTCGTTCAGGGGCATCGACAACCTCAGCTATTACCGCCTGGGACCCGACGGCAAGCGCTGGTACGAGAATTACTCGGGGTGCGGCAACACGCTCAACCTCGCCCATCCCCGCGTGCTGCAGATGGTGATGGATTCCTTGCGCTACTGGGCCGAGGACATGCATGTGGACGGGTTCCGCTTCGATCTGGCGGCGTCGCTGGTTCGCGGCAAGGGGGGCTTCGACCATGCCTCCGGCTTCCTCGACGCGGTGCGCCAGGATCCGGTGCTGTCCAAGCTGAAGCTGATCGCCGAGCCCTGGGATTTGGGGGGAGACGGCTATCGGGTGGGGCGCTTTCCGCCTGGCTGGTCCGAGTGGAACGGGCGCTATCGCGACACCGTGCGCCGCTTCTGGACCGGCGAGGGCGGGGTGATCGGCGATCTGGCGTCGCGCCTGACCGGCTCGTCCGACATTTTCGGCTGGGGCGGGCGGCGGCCCTGGGCCAGCCTCAATTTCGTCACCTGCCACGACGGCTTCACCCTGAAGGACCTGGTCAGTTACGAGCGCAAGCACAACGAGGCCAACCTGGAGGGCAACAAGGACGGCACCGACGCCAACTACGCCTGGAATTGCGGCCACGAGGGACCGTCGCCCTACCCCGAGATCCGCGAGCTTCGCGCCCGGCAATGCCGCAATCTGCTGACCACCCTGCTGTTGTCCCAGGGCGTGCCCATGCTGCTGGCCGGCGACGAGATGGGGCGCACGCAAAAGGGCAACAACAACGCCTATTGTCAGGACAACGAGATCGGCTGGATCGACTGGTCGAGCGTGGACGAGGATCTGCTGGCCTTCGTGCAGAGGCTGATCCGCCTGCGCAAGGACCATCCGGTGTTCCGCCGCCCCCGCTTCTTCGAGGGCAAGCGGCTGCCCAATTCGGTCTTGAAGGACATCGTGTGGATCACGCCCGAGGGCCGCGAGATGGGGCACGGCGACTGGACGACGCCGTTCGCCCGCTCGCTGGGCTTCGTGCTGGGCGGCGAATCCTGCGCCGTGGACAATCTCACGGGGCACGAGGAGATGGACGACACCTTCCTGGTGCTGCTCAACGCCTATCACGAGGCGGTGCCCTACGTGCTGCCGCCGCCCAACCTGGGCCGCTCGTGGGAACTGGTGATCGACACCAATGATCCGGCGGGGCGGCAGGCGGGCACCCAATGGGCGGCGGGCATCACCTATCCGCTGGGCAGCCGCTCGGTGGCCGTGTTGCGACGCTCCGGCAGCGTGCGGGGCGTCCAGAGGGAAGAGAGTGAAGGGGGTAGTGAGGAATGAGCGGAACCGACGCTCTGGACCGTTTGGCGCGACTGGCGGGAATCGAGGACGGCTGGTGGGATTTCTTCGGCGAGTGGCGGGTGGTGCCGCCCGAGACCAAGCGGGTCTTCCTGGCCGCCATGGGCCTGCCCGCCGATACGGACGAACAGGTCCGCGCCAGCCTGCACGACCTCGAGACCCGCTCCTGGCGCCGGGCGCTGGACCCGGTGATGATGGCCGACGAGCACGGGCCGCCCCCCTCCATTGCCGTCACCCTGCCGGCCGAGGCCGACGACATCGCCCATTCCTGGGTGCTGGAGGAGGAACTGGGCATCCGCCACCATGGCAGCTTCATTCCCTATGAACTGCGCTGGGGCGAGGAATACCTGCTGGATGGCGGGCTGATCCATCGCCGCTGGCTGGATCTGCCGGCGCTGCCTCCTTGCGGCTATCACCGCCTGACCCTGTCCGGCCCCAAGGGCGTGCTGGCCGAGATGGCGCTGATCGTCGCCCCGGCCCGCGCCTTCGTGCCCGAGGTGCTGGAATCGGGGGCGGGATGCTGGGGCATCGCCACCCAGATCTATTCCCTGCGCTCCGAGCGCGACTGGGGCGTGGGCAATTACGGCAATCTGGCCGAACTGGCCGAGGGCGCGGCGCAAATGGGGGCGGCCTGCGTCGGCATCAATCCGCTGCACGCCCTGTTCCCCGCCGATCCCGAGCGTTTCAGCCCCTATTCGCCCTCGTCGCGGCGCTTCCTCAACATCGCCTACATCGATATCGAGGCCATCCCCGAGTTCAAGGATTGCCTGGAGGCCCGGCGCATGTTCGCCTCGCCCGGCTATCAGGCCACCCTGGCCCGGCTGCGCGGCTATGCCCTGATCGAGTATCCGGACGCCATGCGCCTGGCCCGGCCCATGCTCGAGGTGCTGTACCGCTGGTTCCGCCGCACCCGCATGGGCGAGGACGATCCGCGCGGCCGGGCGTTCCGCGCCTTCCAGGCGGAGCAGGGCGAGGCGGGGCGGCGCTTCGCCGCATTCGAGGCGCTGCACGACAAGTTCTCGCGCGACGGCAAGGGCTATTGGCGCCAGTGGCCCGAGGCATACCGCCGCCCGGATTCTGCCGAAGTGGCGGATTTCATCCTGGAGCACGTGGAGCAGGTGGAGTTCTTCCAGTGGCTCCAGTTCATCGCCGACGAGCAACTGGCCGAGGCCCAGCGCAAGGGGCGCGAGGCCGGGGCGGCCATCGGCCTTTACCGTGATCTCGCCGTCGGCATCGCCGGCGACGGGGCCGAGGCCTGGGCGCAGCAGGATTCGCTGGCGCTCGGCGTTTCGGTGGGGGCGCCGCCCGACCCGCTGGCGCTGAAAGGCCAGGATTGGGGGCTGGTGCCGTTCAACCCCCTCTCCTTGCGCGAGCATTTCTATGCCCCCTTCATCGAGGTGATGGAAGCCAACATGCGTCATGCCGGGGCGTTGCGTCTGGATCATGCCATGAGCCTGGCGCGGCTTTACTGGGTGCCGCCGGGCCAGCCCGCCGACCAGGGGGCCTATGTGCGCTATCCGGCCGAGGACCTGTTCCGGCTGGTGGCGCTGGAAAGCCGCCGCAACCGCTGCCTGGTGATCGGCGAGGATCTGGGCACCGTGCCCGACGGCTTCCGCGAGCGCATGGACCGCATGGGCATCTTCGCCTACCGGGTGATGGTGTTCGAGAAGACCGGAGACGGCGCCTTCCGCGCCCCCGATCGGTTCGACGCCCAGGCCCTGGCCATCGCCGCCACCCACGACCTGCCGTCCTTGCGCGGCTGGTGGGCGGGCAAGGATGTCGACCGGCGCGAGAAGCTCGACCTTTATCCCCGCGAAGGCCAGGCGGCGGAGGAGCGGGCGGCCCGCGCCGCCGACCGCGCCGCCCTGGCCGCCGCGCTGGCGGGGCAGGGATTGCTGGCCGGCGACTTCCCCCTCACTCCGGCGCTCACCGACGCCCAGGCGGTGGCGTTGTCGGCGGCGGTCCACGCCTATCTCGGGCGGTCGGCGTCACGGCTGACCATGGTGCAGATGGAGGACGTGCTGGGCCAGGAGGTGCAGATGAACCTGCCCGGCACCACCACCCAGCACCCCAACTGGCGCCTGCGCTACAAGGCCGACACCGCCGCCATCCTGGCGGACGAGCGGATGGTGGCGACGGCGGAGGGGCTGAAGGAGACGGGCCGCTGAGCGTCCTCCAGCAATGCCCCTTTCAAGGGTGCGGACGGCGTTTATTCCACTCCTTAATCCGAAATTCATAGGAATACGCGGCCTTGCCGGTATGACCGGCCTTGCCCGCGTTCCCTTTTCGTGGCGGAATGACGATGGATGGAACTGGCGGGAAGATGGGCATGAAGAAGGCGAAGCCTCCGGTGGTGCGGCTGCTGGCCGACGATGTGGAAAGCATCAAGGAGGCCATTGGCAGCCATCTGCTCTACACGGTGGGCAAGGAACCGGTGAACGCCACGGCGCGCGACTGGTTCATGGCCGCCGCCCACGCGGTGCGCGACCGGGTGACCGAGCACTGGATGCCCACCCTCAACCGCTATTACCGCGAGGACTCCAAGCGGGTCTACTACCTGTCCATGGAGTTCCTGATCGGCCGCACCCTGGTCAACAGCCTGATCAATCTGGGGCTCTACGACACGGTGCGCCAGGCCATCGCCGAACTGGGCCAGGATTTCGACGAACTGGCCGCCTGGGAGGTGGAAGCCGCGCTCGGCAATGGCGGCCTGGGCCGTCTGGCCGCCTGCCTGCTGGATTCCATGGCCACCATCGGGGTGGCGGGTTTCGGCTACGGCATCCGCTACGATTACGGCATGTTCACCCAGCACGTGGAGAACGGCTGGCAGGTGGAAAGCCCGGAGAACTGGCTGCGTTACGGCAATCCCTGGGAATTCCCCCGTCCCGGCGTCATCTTCCCCGTCCGCTTCGGCGGTCGTGTCATTCATTTCCGGGACGTCTTGGGCCATACCCGCTCGCAATGGGTGGATGCCGAGGAAGTCATGGCCATGGCCTTCGACGTGCCGGTTCCCGGCTTCGGCGGCAAGGTGGTCAACAACCTGCGCCTGTGGTCGGCCAAGTCGACCCGCGAGTTCGACCTGAAATACTTCAACGCCGGCAATTACATCGAGGCGGTGCGGGACAAGAACGAGTCCGAGACCCTGTCCAAGGTGCTCTACCCCTCCGACATGACCGACCGGGGCAAGGAGCTGCGCTTCAAGCAGGAATACTTCTTCGTCGCGGCTTCCATCCAGGACATCCTGGCCCGCTTCCGGAAAAGCCATTCCGACTGGACCCTGCTGCCCGACAAGGTGGCCATCCAGCTGAACGACACCCATCCCGCCCTGGTGGTGGCCGAGCTGATGCGGGTACTGGTGGACGAGCACCAGATCGAATGGTCCAAGGCCTGGGACCTGGTGCGGGGCTGCTGCGCCTACACCAACCACACCCTGCTGCCCGAGGCGCTGGAGACCTGGTCCATCGACCTGTTCGAGCGGGTGCTGCCCCGCCACCTGGAGATCGTCTATACCCTCAACCATGAATTCCTGCAAAGCGTCCGCTATCGCCATCCCGGTGATTCCGAGCTGCTGCGCCGCGTCTCGCTGATCGCCGAGGGAGGCGAGCGCCGGGTGCGCATGGGCCATCTGGCGGTGATCGGCAGCCACAAGGTCAACGGTGTCGCCGCCATCCATACCGGCCTGATGAAGAGCACCATCTTCTCGGACTTCGAACACCTCAGCCCGGGCAAGATCACCAACAAGACCAACGGCGTGACGCCGAGGCGCTGGCTGCTGGCCGCCAATCCGGCGCTGTCGGCGCTGATCACCTCCAAGATCGGCGACGGCTGGGTCACCGACCTCGACCAGTTGCGCAAGCTGGAGCCCCTGGCCGACGACCCGGCCTTCCGCCGGGCCTTCGCCGACGTCAAGCGGGCCAACAAGGAGCGCCTGGCCTCCATGCTGTCGCTTCGCCTCGGCGTCGAGGTGGACGTGGATTCCCTGTTCGACGTCCAGGTCAAGCGTATCCACGAATACAAGCGGCAACTGCTCAACATCCTGCACGTCATCACCCGCTATGGGCGCATCCGCACCAACCCGCTGCTCAATCCGGTGCCGCGCACCGTGATCATCGGCGGCAAGGCGGCGCCCGGCTACCACGTGGCCAAGCTGATCATCAAGCTGGTCAACGACGTGGCCGAGGTGATCAACAACGATCCCCTGGTGGGCGGCAAGCTGAAGCTGGTCTTCGTGCCCAATTACAACGTGTCCACCGCCGAACTGGTGATGCCCGCCGCCGACCTGTCGGAACAGATCTCCACCGCCGGCACCGAGGCCTCGGGCACCGGCAACATGAAGATGAGCATGAACGGGGCGCTGACCATCGGCACCTGGGACGGCGCCAACGTGGAAATCTGCGAGGAGGTGGGCGAGGAAAACATGTTCCTGTTCGGCCTCTCGGCCCAGGAAGTGGCGCGCCGTCGGGTGGACGGCCATGACGCCGTGGCGGCGGTGAAGGCCGATCCCGACCTTTCCTGGGCGCTGGAGATGATCGCCTCGGGCTTCTTCTCGCCCGACCAGCCCGACCGCTTCCACCAGTTGGTGGACATTCTGACCACGGGGGGCGATCACTACCTGCTGTCGGCGGACTTCCCGCTCTACATGGCGGCGCAGGAGCGCGTCGATCAGACCTACCGCGATCCCGAGGAATGGACGCGCAAGGCCATCCTCAACGTGGCGCGCATGGGCAAGTTCTCGTCCGACCGCACGGTGGCCGAGTACGCCAGGGAAATCTGGGGCGCGCTGTAGACGGTGGCGGAATGCGGCCGGGACGGCCGCGCTCCACGCAGACATCAAGGAGCGCGGGCATCCTGCCCGCGATCAACCGCCTGCCGATCATAAACCGTCCGCCGATAGAACGGGCTCTTCCTGTCATCCCGAGCCTTGGCGAGGGATCTTTCACGCGGTGGCGGCCACCGCTTCGGGTTGAAAGATCCTTAGCGGACGGTCCAGAAGGAATTGTCGGGTTGCGGCTGCGCCGCGACCAGATCGCGGACCCGTTCCATGACCGCGGAATTGGCGGCCTGCCCCTTGGCGGGGGATGGCGGCTCCGCCACGGCGGGGGCCGGGGCGGGCGGGGCCGCCGGAGAAACGGGAGCCGGAGCCTTGGCGGCGCGGGGGGAAGGCGCGGCCTTGGGGGCCTGATCCTTGGGATAGGTGTACTCCACCGACCGGAGCGGCGTGACCTCCAGCGAGGTGGCGGGCTTGGCGCGGCTGAGGTTGTCCACCTCCAGGCGGCCCATGGCGGTCAGCAATTCGTAGGACGCCTGGTACATGTCGTAATAGGCGCCGGTATAGTTGATCCGCGCGTCGTTGATGCGGGTCTCCTCGTCCAGCACCTCGGTGACGGTGGCCTTTCCCGCCTCGCGCTTCTTCATGGTGGCGGCCCAGACCTCCTCGGCCAGGATCGCGGCGTTTTCCAAAAGGTCGAGGCGCTGGCGGGCGGTCTGCAGCTTGTGCCAGGCGGTACGGGCCTGTTCGGCGATCTTGCGGCTGGTGTGGAAGCGGGTGTCCTTGCTGGCCCCGTGGTCCCACGAGGCCTGGGCCACGGTGGCGTCGGTCTTGAAGCCGGAGAACAGCTCCCAGCTGGCCACCAGCATCAGCGACCAGTCGCGGCGGACGCCGACGGTGGCGTTCTTGCCGTGCTCGTAATTGGCCTTGCCCACCAGGTCGAGGGTGGGCCAATAGCCGGCTTCGGCGATGTTGCGCTTGTCGTTGGTCAGGTCGATGGCGCTGGTGGCCGATTCCAGGCTGGGATTGTCCTTCTCCGCCACTTCCAGCGACTGGTCGATGGTGGCGGGAATCAGGTCCATGGGCAGGGGCGGATCGGACAGCGCCGCCACGTCGGGGGCATGGCCGAACACCTGGGTGTATTTGGCGACGGCGGTATGGAAGTCGCCCTCGTACTTCACCCGGCGTTCCTTGGCCACCTGCAGCCGCTGCTTGGCTGACAGGACGTCCGAGGCGATGCCCGAGCCCTTCTGGACGCGCTCGTCCTCCAGGTTCTGCTGTTCGGCCAGCTTGCGTTCGTTTTCCCGCGACAGGGCCACCAGCTTGGTGTTGCGCATGACGTCGAGATAGGCGATGGCGCCTTCCAGCAGGGCGGCCTGACGGGTGCTGCGCAGATCGGATTCGGAAATGCGCCGGCTGGTCTTGGCCGAGTCCACCGCTGAATCGGTGGCGAAGCCGTCGAAGATCTTCTGGGTGACGGTGATGCCCGAGGTGTTGCGCTTGTCCAGGAAGGCCTTGCCCTGGGTGCCGCGACGGTCGGGGCTGTCGATGTATTCGTGGCCCTGGTCGCCGGAGAGCTTCACCGTGGGCAGGTATCCCGAGCGGGCGCCGCGGATGCCTTCCTCGGCCGAGTTGACGCCCTTCATCTTGGCCTGGATCTGCGGATGGTTGGCGACGAGGTCGCGCATCTCCTCTTCCAGGGTTCCGGCGGAAACCGGTGTCCAGCAGGCGGCCAGGATGGTGCCGAGCACGGCCCAGCGCTTGAACGTAACCGACCGAATGACAGGTTCCCCCAGGAAATGCACGTGACTGGTCCCCAATCTACGGCTCTGATATACACCGAATTATCTAGCTTGTGAATCGCCTTGAGCGCGACGGGCATCAATATCGGGTGGTGGCATGGCCGGCTTGGATGTGGAAGACGAGCGTTTCCTGGCGCGGCTGGCGGAGCGGTTGCCCAATGATGCCGAGGTCCTGTCGCGTCTGGCCGCGCTGCGTGTCCGCCAAGGCGCGCTGGATGCGGCCCGCACCCTGGCCGAGCGGGCGGTGGAACTGGCTCCGGGGCTGGCCGAGGCCCATGCCGCCCTCGGGCTGGTGCAGGCGCGGAGCCGGCAGACCGCCGAGGCGCGCGCCAGCCTGGAGCGGGCGGTGCAGTTGAATGCCGGTCTGGGGGCGGCCTGGATGTATCTGGGCGAGGTGCTGGCCCAGAATCCGGAGCAGGCCCAACCGGCGGTTGAGGCACTGCGCCGGGCCTGCGGACTGATGCCGCGCGATCCCCGGCCGCTGAACGCCCTGGCCGGAGTGCTGATGGGGCTGAGGCGCCACGAGGACGCCGTCGGCGTCTATCGCGCCGCCACGGCGCTGGCCGCCGATCCCAGCCCGGCCGACATGCTGAACAACATGGGCGTGGCGCTCGAGCGCCTGGAGCGGCGCGAGGAGGCGGTGGCGATGATCCGCTCGGCCGCCATGATCCGCCCGGATTCTCCGGCCATCCACGACAACCTGGGCAACGCCCTGCTGGGCACGGCGCGGGCCGAGGAGGCCGAGGCCTGCCATCGCAAGGCCCTGGCGCTGGGGGCCAAGGGGGCGGAGACCTGGAGCAACCTGGGCAATTCGCTGCACCGCCAGGGGCGGCTGGAGGAAGCGGACGCGGCCTATCGGCGCGCCATCCAGATCAATCCCAATGGGGCCAAGTTCCATACCAATCTGGCGCTCAACCTCCTGCTTTCGGGCCGCATGGAGGAGGGGTGGCGGGAATACGAATGGCGCTGGCGCGACCATCCCAACCTGCCCCCCTATCTGCTCGAGCGCGCCTGGACCGGCGAGCCGCTGCCGCCGGACCTTCCCGCCGGCGGCACCCTGCTGCTCCAGGCGGAGCAGGGATACGGCGACACGCTGCAATTCGTCCGCTACGTCCCGCTGCTCAAGGCGCGGGGCGTCACCCGGGTGGTGCTGGCCTGCCAGCCCGAACTGATCCGCCTGATGGAGACCGCCCCCGGCCTGGACACGGTGGTGGGAGAGGCGGGGCCCTTGCCGCCCTTCGACCGGGCGCTGACGCTGTTGTCGCTGCCCGGCGTGCTGGCCGGCCTGCCGGCGCCCCAGGACATCCCCTATCTCTCGGTTCCCAAGGGGGTGCGGGCGCGACTGCCCGGTGGCCCGGCCGGGACTCTCAAGGTGGGGCTGGCCTGGGCCGGGCGGCCCACCCACGGTGATGACTGGAACCGCTCGATTCCCGCCTTCATGCTCGATCCCATTCTCGACGTGCCCGGAATCACCTTCTATTCCCTCCAGCGGGGCGCGGTGGCTCCCCGCCTCGGGCGGCCGCCGGCGGAGCGGCTGGTCGAGGCCGCCGATCTCTGCGCCGATTTCTGCGATACCGCCGCCATGCTCCAGGGCCTGGATCTGGTCATTTCGGTGGATACCGCCGTGGTCCATCTGGCCGGAGCCCTGGGCAAGCCCGTCTGGATGCTGCTGCCCGCCGTTCCCGATTTCCGCTGGCGCATGGAGGGAGAGGCGACCGAATGGTATCCGGCGTTCCGCCTGTTCCGCCGCCAGGCCCGGCAGGGGTGGGAGAAGCCCATCGCCCGCCTTGCCGACGCCCTGCGCGCCCGAGTGGCGGGCGGGCAGTCCGCCTGAGATCACCCCGCAATCATTGATTGCTGATCATGTCGGCGTGATCCGACGTGAATGGCTGCGCCATGGGTTGTTGCGTTAAGCGCGTAAAGTGCTTGATGTATACAATCTCAGCATGCAATCTATCGTCATGCATCCGTTGCGTTGTTAATGTCCATTGATATGGACGTGTAATACGTGTGCGGAGCCGTGGTGACAGGATTGGATCGGGCACGAATGGCATGACTCGGGTGCGCAGGCCCAGGGACCCTACCGAGCTGTCGGCGGCGGAGTGGGTCCGCCAGCAATTGATCGACGACATCGTCGCCGGCCGGCTGCGGCCGGGCGAGAAGCTGTGCGAGGTGAAGATCGCCACGCGGCTGGGCTGTTCGCGCACGCCCGTGCGCGAGGCGTTCCGGCATCTCGGCGCCCTGGGCCTGGCCAATTTCGAGAAGAACCGCGGCGGCAACGTGGTGCGGCTGGAACGCGCCACCATGCTGGAACTGTTCGAGGCGCTGGCCGAGATCGCCGCCGCCTGCGCCGGTCTTGCCGCCACCCGCTCCGACTCCCTGCGGCGGGGCCTGGGCGGGGGGGACATGGAGCGGGCGGCGGTGCCGGCGGGAGCGGGCGGCGAGGAGGACCTTTTCTCCGTCCTGTTCCGCCTGTGCGGCAACCGCCTGCTGGCCGAGGCCGGAGGGGCCATCCGCTGCCGTCTGCTGCCCTATTGGCGGCTGCTGGGGCCGGAATCCGACGTCTGGCCCGTCATCGGGGCCGGGCGGCAGGCCGAGGCGATTCGGGCCATCCAGGCCGGCGAGGCGCGGACGGCGCGGCGCGCCATGCGGGCCTTCGTCATGGCGGCCGGCGAACTGGCCAGCCGGGGATTGCCGCCGACCACCCTGCCTTGACCGGAACGCTGGGGAAAGGCCCCCATTGCGTCGCCTTGCCACCGTGCCCATGTCTTTTGCTGGGCGAGCATTGGCATGAAAGGTCCCCGGAGTGGCAAGGATCCGGGCCGTGCCCGACGACACGGCGTTGCGCAAGAGCGAGGAGCGCTTCCGGCGGGTGGTCGAGGCCGCTCCCAATGCCATGGTGATGGTCAATGCCGCCGGGCTGATCGAGATGGTCAATGCCCAGGCGGAACGGGTGTTCGGCTATTCCCGCGAGGAGATGCTGGGCCGATCGGTGGAGATGCTGGTCCCCGAGCGCTTCCGCCGGGATCATCCCAACCTGCGCGCCACCTTCAACGCCGATCCCCGCTCGCGGCCCATGGGCGCCGGGCGCGACCTCAACGCCCGGCGCAAGGACGGCAGTGAATTCCCGGTGGAGATCGGCCTCAACCCCATCGATACCGAGGACGGCCCCATGGTGCTGTCGGCCATCGTCGACATCTCGGACCGCAAGCAGAAGGAGGAGAGGATCAGGGCCGCGCTGCGCGAGAAGGAGATCCTGCTGGGCGAGATCCATCACCGGGTCAAGAACAACCTCCAGATCGTCGACAGCCTGCTGGACCTGCAATTGTCCAAGCTGGACGATCCCCTGGTGGCGGGCATGTTGCGCGACAGCCAGAGCCGCATCCGCTCCATGGTGCTCATCCACCAGACCCTGTACCAGTCCAAGGATTTCGCCCGGGTCGATTTCGCGGCGTTCCTGGATTCCCTGATTCCCACCCTGGTGGCCTCTTACGGGCTGGATTCCAACCGCATCGCCCTGTCCCTCGAGGTCGGCAACGTGCAGTTGCCGCTCAGTACCGCCATCCCCTGCGGCCTGATCGTCAACGAACTGGTGACCAACGTCTTCAAGCACGCCTTTCCCGATGGCCGGCGGGGCGGAATCCGGGTCAGTCTGGCCAATGGCGAGAACGACCGGGTGGAGCTCGGGGTCGCCGACGACGGCATCGGGCTGCCGCCCGGGCTGGACGTGGAGAACACCACCACGCTGGGACTGCAGCTGGTCTGCCTGCTCGCCGACCAGCTGGGGGGAGTGATCCGGATCGAGCGGGCCGCGCCCACCCGGTTCGGCCTGAGTTTTCCCATCCAACGGTGAGGGAAAGGACCCTGCCATGTCGGCGATCAGGATCATGGTGGTCGAGGACGAGCGGATCGTGGCGCTGCATCTGCGGCACCAATTGCTCAAGCTCGGCTACGACGTGGTGTTCATCGCCTCGTCCGGCGAGCAGGTGCTGCGGCAGATCGATGCCCTGCGGCCCGACGTGATCCTGATGGACATCCACATCGAAGGCGACCTGGACGGCATCGAGACGGTGGCCCGCCTGCCGGCCGAGCTTCACATCCCGGTGATCTACCTGACCGCCTATTCCGAGGAGGCCATCCTGGCCCGGGCGCGGGCCACCAAGCCGTTCGGCTTCCTCTTGAAGCCGTTCTCCGAACGCGAGCTGCACGCCACCATCCAGATGGCGCTGGAGCGCCGCAACGTGGAAGAGGCGCTGCGCGACAGCGAGGAGCATCTGACCCTGGCGCTCGACGCCGCCGGCATGGGGGCCTGGGAGGTGGACGCCCAGTCGCGCCGCATCGTCCGCGCCGGCCATATCGAGCGGGTGTTCGGCTGCGCCGGCCAGGGCTTCGGCGGCAGCCTCGACCGCTTTCTCGACCATGTGGTCGAGGATGACCGGGTGGTGCTGGCCAGGGCCTACGAGCGCCTGCTGAAGGAGATCGCTCCCCTTCAGGTGGAGTTCCGCGGCATCCGCCCCGACGGCACCGTCCGCTGGCTGCGCGCCCAGGGCAAGGCCATCCCGCCCCGGGCCGAGCGGCCCCAGCGCATCATCGGCGTGCTGCAGGACGTCAGCGACCACAAGGCGGCCGAGGACCGTCAGCGCCAGGCGCTGACGGTGTTCGAGGCCACCCGCGACGGATTGCTGATCCTCGACCCCTTGCTGCGGGTGGTGACCGTCAATCCCGGCTATTGCGCCATCACCGGCTTCGACGAGGCGGAGCTGCTGGGGCGTCGCCCCCACATGCTCGAGGTGGGCGCGCAACCCGCCGACCTTCACGACGAGATCATGGAGGCCCTGCGGTAAGGCGGGCGCTGGCGCGGCGAGATCGCGGCGCGGCGGCGCGACGGCGAGCTTC
This sequence comes from Paramagnetospirillum sp., assembly GCF_058402745.1. Taxonomy (NCBI): domain Bacteria; kingdom Pseudomonadati; phylum Pseudomonadota; class Alphaproteobacteria; order Rhodospirillales; family Magnetospirillaceae; genus Paramagnetospirillum; species Paramagnetospirillum sp. The sequence continues at coordinate 57,115 of NZ_JBZVFI010000012.1, read as the reverse complement.
TGCCGCTCCTGATGAACATCGCCGCCGTGCGCAGCGAACACGACAGCGTCGCCCATTACGTGGCGGCCTTCACCGACCTGACGGCCATCCGCGCCGCCGAGGAACGGCTGCAGCATCTGGCCCATTACGATCCCCTCACCGACCTGCCCAACCGGCTGCTGGCCGGCGACCGGCTGGACCACGCCATGGAGCGCTGCCGCCGCGACCGCAAGTCCCTGGCGGTGCTGTTCGTGGACCTGGACTATTTCAAGCGCATCAACGACACCCTGGGCCACAGCGTCGGCGACACGGTGCTGAAGACCGTGGCCCAGCGCATGCGGAACGCGGTCCGCGCCGAGGATACCGTGGCGCGGCTGGGCGGCGACGAGTTCATGGTGATTCTGGAGCAGGCGGACAATCCCGACGACATCGCCGCCGTGGCCATGAAGATCCGCGCGGCGGTGACCCAGCCCTTCATCCTCGACGGCCGCGAACTGGCGACCTCGGCCAGCATCGGCATCAGCCTGTTCCCCGAGGACGGCCAGACGCGCGAAGCCGTGGTCCAGGCCGCCGACACCGCCATGTATGCCGCCAAGGAGACCGGGCGCAACGGCTATGCCTTCTACACGCGGGAAATGACCGAACGGGTGTTCCAGGCGGCCGCGTCCGACAGCGACGTGCGGCGCGCCCTGGCCGCCGACGAGCTGGCACTGTTCTACCAGCCGCAGATCGCCCTGGAATCCGGCGCGGTCGAGGGTGTCGAGGCGCTGATCCGCTGGCGGCATCCCGAGAAGGGGCTGCTGGGACCGGCCGAGATCATTCCCGCCGCCGAACGGGGCGGCTTCATCGTCGATATCGGCGATTGGGTGGTGGCCGAGGCCTGCCGCCAGATCAGCCAGTGGCGCCGGAACGGTCTGCCGTTCTTCCGGGTGGCGGTCAACGCCTCGGCCCAGCAGATGCGCAACGGGCGATTGCTGCGGGCGGTGCGGACGGCCCTGGCCGAAACCGGAATCCCGCCGGAAGCCCTGGAAATCGAGATCACCGAAAGCATGCTGCAGAACGAGGACGAGTGCATCGCCACCCTGCACGCCCTGAAGCAGCTGGGCGTGACGCTCGCCATCGACGATTTCGGCACCGGCTATTCCTGTCTCAGCTCGCTCAAGAGCCTGCCCATCCAGCGCCTGAAGATCGACCGCGCCTTCATCGAAGGTATCCCCGAGGATGTCAACGACGTGGCCATCGCCGAGGCCATCGTCGCCATGGCCCACCGGCTGCGGCTGTCCGTGGTGGCCGAAGGGGTGGAGACCGAGGCGCACATGGCGTTTCTCCGCGCCGTGGGCTGCGAGGGGGTGCAGGGCTTCTTCCACGCCCGCCCCATGCCCGCCGACGAGGTGCCGGCTTTCGTCACCGGGCGCGGGGCGTAAATCCCTCTTCCCTTGCGGGGGACCGCCGGGCCATCATTGCGGCTCGCCGACGCCCGTGCGCCGATCCAAGGGGGAGATCATGAACCATCCGCAATCCCGTCCGTGCCTGGAAACAGGCATTTCAGATCGCGGTATGGGCGACAATTCCGGAGAGGCGCCCACCATCGCCATCCGCCTCAAGATGTTCAACAGCCTGTCGCCCTATGCCGGCGGCAGCGCGCCGCTCGCCATGCAGGTCCCGGCCGGAACGGTGATCGGCGATCTGGTCCGCCGCTTCGGCGTGCCCGTCGACGAGATCTTCCTGGTCCTGGTCAACGGCAGGGACGTCACCCGCCAGCTGGGGGCGCCGGTCAACCTGGAGCGCGAACTGGACGACGGCGACGAGGTGGCCCTGTCCGGTCCGGTGCCCTATTCCTGGGGCTACGGCGCGCCCATCGTCTGATCACCCGCCGCCCCGTTGGAATGCCCGGTCCCAGGCGGCGAGGAAAGCCGCCCCGTCACCTTCGGCAAAGGTGAAGGCGATGCGCAGGCGGGGCAGGCGGACCACCGCCGAAAGGACCAGCGGCTCGATCTCGTCCACCGTGACGGTGACGCCGCCCTCGATGGCCAGGGTGCGCCGGTCGGTCCAGTCATAGGCGCGGCCGCGCAGGGCCAGCGGCAGGTGGCGGCGGAATTCGTCCAGCGCCATGGAGGCGACGCGCTCGGTGCTCATCCCCCTCCGATCGGCGGCCAGATGCTCACCACGTCGCCTTCGGCCAGCCGGGTGGTGGCCCTGGCGTCGGGCGGCACGAAATTGCCGTTCTTCAGCACCAGATGGCAGTCCTTTTCCGACAGGTCGAAACGGGCGATCAGGGCGGCGATGTCCGAGCCTTCGGGAACCTCCACCGGGGTGGCGTTGGCCACCGAGCCCGGCGGCAGGTATCGGCCCAGCAGGGCGAACAGCTTCAGCGTCACCCGCGCCACCGGTCAGACTCCCTGCTCGCACGCCACATAGGCCTCGGCAATGCGCGACGGATCGCGCTTCAGGCGCCCGATCCACGCGCCCAGCCGCACCTTGGTCTGGATCAGGCCATGGATGATGCCGATTTCGTTGGTCATGCCCACCGTGTTGGCTCCGATCAGCCGGTCCTCGAAGAACTCCAGGCGAAGATAGCGGAAGCGCTCCTCGTCCACCATGCGCGCCTGCTCGCCGCCTTCGCGGCCCGACCATTGCCCGAAGGAGCAGGAAATCAGCCCCATTGTCTCCAGGGTGTTCATGGCGAGCGAACCGGGAAACTCGGTGGGGGTGCCGCTCATGTTCAGCGCCGCGACGCGGCCGTGCTCCACCGCCGTGGGCTGGATGGCGTGGACCTCTTTCAGGCCGGTGCAGCAGTTGAAGCCCTGGGCCACGTCGCCCGCCGCCCAGATGCCCTCGATGTTGGTGCGCAGATGCTGATCGACGACGATGCCGTCCTCCACCGCGATGCCCGAGCCGTCGAGAAAGGCGGTGTTGGTCCTGACCCCGGTGCCGACGATGACCAGATCGGCCTCGGCCGTCCTGCCGGAATCCAGCGTCACCCTCAGGCCGGATTCAATCCGTTCGATGGCGGCGGGGCGGCCGGCGGTCAGCACCTCGACGCCCTTGGCCCGGCACCAGCGCATGATCATGGCCCCGGCGGTCTCGTCCATCATGGAACGGACCATGCGCCCCGACGCGCCGCAGCTCACCGTGACCCTGGCACCGCGCTGCACCAGGGATTGCAGGATGATGCACGACACGAAGCCGGCGCCCAGCAGCAGCACCCGGCAGCCGGGTTTCAGGTGGGGATCGATGCGGCGCAGATCCTCCAGCGTCCAGCAGGAATGGACCCCCGGCAGATCGAGGCCGGGAACGCGCGGCCGGGACGGCGAGGAGCCGGTGGCGATCAAAAGGGCGTCGTAGGCCAGTTCGCCGCCGCCGGCCAGGCGCACCCGCCGCAGGGCGGGCTCGACCGCCGTCACCCGGTCGTGCAGGGGCGTGATGCCCAGCGCCTGGTAATGGTTCGGGTCCTTGCGCAGCCAGGTGCCGGCCTCGTCGATCCTGCCGGCTATGGCATAGGGAATGGCCATGCGGGCATAGGGCGGGCCGGGCTCGCCGCAGACCAGGGTGATGGAGCCCTGGGAATCCTGATGGCGCAGGGTCTCGGCGGCGACCACTCCGGCCGGGCCGCCACCGACGATGACGTAGCGACGAGCCATGGCTCCCCCCTTCCTTGGCGTTCCGATGTCACCCTGAGCGGAGCGAAGGGCCTTTCAGGCAATGATGGTAGCTGAAAGATGCTTCGCGTTGCTCAGCATGACAGTGTTGTTCACGTATGCAGCGTCTGGACGAATCCGGCCATGAAGCGGGCCGGATCGGCCAGCAGTTTCTCCTTCATGGCGCCCAGGCGGCGCTTGCTCTGGATCAGGCCGCGCAGCGCCCCCACATGGTCGGTGGTGCCCACCGCCTGGGCGCCGATCACCACGTCGCTGGCCCCGTCGAATTCCAGGCGGAGATAGCGGAAGCCCGCTTCGTCCACCAGCCGGGCGCAATCGCCGCCATTGCCCTGCCAGGCGCCGAACGAACAGGTGATCAGGCCCAGCGTGTCCAGCACGTTCATGTTGAGCGAGCCGTGATAGGCCTGGTCGTTCCCGGTCATGTTGTGGGCGGCGACGCGGCCATGGGCGGCGGCGGTGATCTGGATGGCGTGGACATGGGCCTCGCCGCTGATGAAGTCGCGGCCCTGGGCCACGTCGCCCGCCGCATAGACGTCGGCCAAGCTGGTGCGCATGTGGTCGTTGACCAGGATGCCGTGATCGAGATCGATGCCGGAACCGGCCAGAACCTCGGTGTTGGAGCGCACGCCGGCCGAGATGACCACCAGATGGGCGGGCAGGCTGGAGCCGTCCGACAATTCCACCACCAGGGAATCGCGGGCCTCGGCGGCGGGGCTGGCCGCCTTGGCGATGCGGCGGATGGCGGTGCCGGTCAGCACCCGCACGCCCTTGGCCTCGCACCAGCGCTTGAGCATGGCGCCCGCCACCTCGTCCATCATGCGCGGCACCATGCGGTCGCCCATTTCCACCACGGTCAGGCTGACCTGACGCAGCGCCAGGGCCTCCAGCACGATGGTGCCGACGAAGCCGGCCCCCAGCAGCACCACGTGGGAGCCGGGCACCGCCAGGGCGGTGATGCGCCTTGCGTCGGCCAGGGTCCAGCAGGTGTGGATGCCGGGCAGGTCCAGCCCCTCGATATCGGGCCGCAGCGGCCTTGCGCCCAGCGCCAGCAGCAGGCGGTCATAGGCGAGCGTCTCGCCGTTTTCCAGGGCGATGCGCTTGGCGTCGGGGTCCAGGCCGGTCATCCGCCGCCCCGGCATCAGGGTGATGCCCAGGCGCTCGTAGTGATTGGGGCCCTTGCGCAGGTAAGTCCCCTCCTCGCCGACCTTGCCGGTCAGCAGATAGGGGATGGCCATGCGGGAATAGGGGGGCTCGGGCTCGTCGCCCACCAGGGTGATGGCCGCCCCCGGGTCCAGTTCGCGGATGGTCTCGGCCGCCGTGACCCCCGCGGGGCCGGCGCCGACGATGACGTGATGCATGGCCAAGTCCCAAATAATGAACGGTGTCTGATTTCGTCCCACCCCAGCCCCTCCCCACGAGGGGGAGGGGCCTCCTTCAAGGGAGGCGGGTCGGATCAGGCCAGATGCAGGCGCTTCAGGGTGTCGGCGGTGGGTACGCCATCGGGCGTCCAGCCGCGCAGCTGGTAGTATTCGGGCAGCATCTTGTCCAGCCCCGAGGCCAGCCCCTTGGCCGGGCCGGTCTTGGCCGCGTCCTTCAAGAGGCGCTTGGGCAGGGTGTCGTCCGCCGCCGTCATGCCGGCCGCCAGGTTGAACTGGCGCTCCAGCGTCCAGATGCGCTCGCCCACCTCCAGCAGGACCTCCGGCGTCCATTCGCCCTCGCAGGCGGCGTCCAGCTGGGGCGCCAGGTTCTCCAGGCTCCAGGCGAAGGTGGTGAAGATGCAGATACCCGACGCGTCGAAGGCCGCCGTGGCGTCCTGGAACGCCTTGACCAGGGCCGCCTTGCCGTCGGTGGCCAGGGGGTCGGTCTTGAAGGGAATGCCCAGCACTTCCGACGCCACGGTGTAGGAGCGCAGGTGACAGGCGCCGCGATTGGAGGTGGCGTAGGTCAGGCCCATGCCCTGGATGCCGCGCGGGTCGTAGGCGGGGAATTCCTGGCTCTTGACCGTCATGGACAGGTCCGGATGGCCGTATTTGGCGGTGAGCCGCCGCGAGCCCAGGCCCAGCTCCAGGCCGAAGCCCTCGCCCTTGCCGGTCAGCTCGGCCGCCCTGACCAGGGCCTCGGCCGAGCCGAACTTCAGGTCGATGCCGCCGGTCTGCTCCTTGGTCAGCACGCCCATCTCGTACAGCTCCATGGCCGCCGCCAGGGTCGAGCCGAAGGAGATGGGGTCGATGCCGTGCTCGTTGCACATGTAGTTGGCGAAGGTGCAGGCCTCGATGTCGTCCACGCCGCAGGCCGAGCCCAGCGCCCAGGCCGCCTCGTATTCCAGGCCGCCCGAGGGCTCCTTGTACTGGGGCCTGGACGCGATGGAGAAGTGGCCGGGGTCCATGCGCGAGATACGGCCGCAGGCGATGGTGCAGCCGAAACAGGCGCCGTTGGTGGCCAGGTTGGTCTTGCCGTCGGTGAGGCGCGGCTCGTGCATGGCCTCGGCCGAGATCTTGTGGGCGCCCTCGAACTGCACGTCGCGGGAATTGCGCGTCGGCATGGCGCCCATCTCGTTGATGACGTTCATCAGCACCTGGGTGCCGTATTTGGGCAGACCCTGGCCGGTGACGGCGTTGTCGGCCAGCACCTTCTTCTGCTCCATGGTGACCTTGATGAAGCGGTCGGGGTCCTTGACGGTGACGCCCCTGGTGCCGCGCACCGCGATGGCCTTCAGGTTCTTGGAGCCCATCACCGCGCCGACGCCGGAACGCCCGGCGGCGCGGTGCAGGTCGTTGACGATGCAGGCGTAGAGCACGCCCTTCTCGCCGGCGGCGCCGATGGAGGCGACACGCAGCATGGGGTCCTGGTGCCGGGCCTTCAGGCCGTTCTCGGTCTCCCACACCGTCTTGCCCCAGAAGTCCGAGGCGTCGCGGATTTCCACATTCTCGTTCTCGACGGAGAGATAGACGGGTTTGGGCGACTTGCCCTCGACGATGATCATGTCCCAGCCGGCGTTCTTCAGCTCGTTGCCGAAGAAGCCGCCGGAATTGGAGCAGGCGATGCACCCCGTGAGCGGCCCCTTGGTCACCACCGAATAGCGCCCGCCGGTCGACGCGGCGGTCCCCGTGAGCGGCCCCGTGGTGAAGATCAGCTTGTTGGCGGGCGACAGGGGATCGACCTTGGGATCGACCTCCTCGGTGAAATACTTGGTGGCCAGCCCTCGCTGCCCCAGGTATTGCCGCGTCCAGTCGCGGTTCAGTTCCTCGGCCTTGACGGTGCCCTTGGAAAGATCGACGCGGAGAAACTTGCCGGTCCAGCTCATGTCTCGTTCCTTCCGATCAGGCGTGGGCGTGCGACTGGGTGTCGGTCTTCACCGCCCAGGCGCGCATCTTGTCGTAGCCGGTCTGCTCGGCGTCCACATAGGTGATCGCCCCGGTGGGACAGGCCTTGGCGCAGGCGGGATCGCCGCCGCACAGATCGCACTTGGCCACCTTGCCGCTGTCGGCCACGTAGTTGATGGTCCCGAAGGGGCAGGCGATGGTGCAGACCTTGCAGCCCACGCAGGTGTTGTCGTTGACCACCTTGGCCTTGGTGACGGCATCGATCCTGATGGCGTCCACCGGACAGGCCTGCAGGCACCAGGCCTGGGCGCACTGGGTGCAGGTATAGGGGACGAAGCGCGCCTCGGAATGAATGTCGAAGACGCGGATGCGCGACCGGGAGGGATTGAAGCTCCGCTCCTTCTCGAACGAGCACGCCATCTCGCACTGGCGGCAGCCGGTGCACTTGGCCGGTTGAATGAGCAATGATTTCTGCATCCGACGACTCCCCTTCGGAGCGCCCCGGCGGGGGCGCGCGGCGGAACGGATCAGGGAGGCGGCACCGGCCGCGGCGGCGTGCCGCCCGTCGGGCCGTGCCCTGCCGTTTCTGGACTTTTCAACCCAGGATACTTTAGCACGGGGGCGGTCCAGAGGGTATCAAAGAAAGGTATGACGCGGAATAACGCTATTTCTCGGGAGCGGTTCGGGGAAAATGCATAAATTTGCATTTTCTCGCGCGGCGTGTGCCGATGCGGCCGGCCCGCCGCTGTTACAGGCGGCGGGCCGGCCTTGCCGGGGTCAGGCGGCGATTCGGGTCAGGGTCGCGTCCAGGCGGTCCTGGGTGGCGGTGTCCATGGCGAACTGGAACCGGGTGGAGTTGTTCTCCGTTCCGACGATGCGGGCCTTCACCGGGACATTGTCGATGGTGATCTCCACCTGGGTTCCGACGGACTGGGGCAGCGAGGTCTCGATGCGGCAACCGTCGTGGGAGACGTCCACCATGGTGACGGTGGCGCGCGGCGCTCCCCCCGCCTGGACCAGGATGGGGGTCCGGCACTGGCGGCGCTGGCTGTGGCGGCGGTCGCCGGCGGTCTTGATGGCGCTGAGGAAGTCCCGCACTTCCGCTGCCAGCTGATCCGACTGGCGCGACAATTCGTCGGCGCTGCCCAGCAGCTGGTGGGCGGCGCCGCCGGTGGTGGCGGCGCCCTCGTTGACCAGGGTGATGGAGGAGGTGACCTCGCGGGTGCCGCTGGAGGCCTGCTGGACGTTGCGGGCGATCTCGCCGGTGGCGGCGGTCTGCTCCTCCACCGCCGTGGCGATGGCCGAGGCGCTTTCGGTGATGCTGGAGATGGTGTGGCCGATGCCGCCGATGGCGGACACCGCGTCCTTGGTCACCGCCTGCACCGAATTGATCTGGGCGACGATGTCGTCGGTGGCCTTGGCGGTCTGGTTGGCGAGGTTCTTCACCTCGTTGGCCACCACGGCGAAGCCTTTTCCGGCGTCACCGGCCCTGGCCGCCTCGATGGTGGCGTTGAGCGCCAGCAGGTTGGTCTGCGACGCGATGTCGTTGATCAGGGTCACCACCTCGCCGATGCGGCTGGTGGCCTGCGACAGCGACAGGACGATGCCGTTGACGCGCTCGGCCTCCTCGGCGGCGCGGCGCGAGATCTCGGTGGAGGTGGCGACCTGGCGGGCGATCTCCTGCTCGGAAGCCGCCAGCTGCTCGGCGGCGGCGGCCACGGTCTCCACGTTGACCGAGGCCTGCTCGGCGGCGGCGGCCACCACCGTGGACTGGCGCGAGGTGTCCTCGGCCACCGTGGTCATGGACTGGGCGGAATCGCGCAGCTGATGGGCCGTGGCGGTGACGCTCTGCAGCACGGCGAAGACGCTGGTGTTGAAATCGGCGGTCAGGCGCTCGATGGCCTCCTGGCGGCGGTTGCGGGCGGCCTGCTCGGCGGCCTGGGCGGCTTCCAGGCGCTGGCGGGCCTGGCCGTTCTCCTTGAAGATTTCCAGGGCCCGGATCATCTCGCCGATCTCGTCCTCGCGGTTGGTGTGGCGGATTTCCACCGCCAGATTGCCGTCGGCCAGCTCGCGCATGGCGGAAATGCTGCGCTTGAGCGGCAGGGCCAGGTTGCGCTTGGCGATGATCCAGCTGACGACGATGGTCAGCAGGCCCACCAGGACCGTGGCGATCACCATGGACAGCAGGGTGCGGTTGGCGGCGGTCAGGAACTCGGCCTTCTTGATGCCCACGTAGAGCACGCCGATGACGTTGCCGCCGGAATCGAGGATGGGGTCGTAGGCGGTCATGTAGGGTTCGCCCAGAATCTCCACCTCGCCGCGGAAGGGGGTCTTCTTGTTGAACACCGAATCATAGGCGGCGGTCTTGGCCAGCTGGGTGCCCACGGCGCGGGTTCCATCGGGCTTGATGACGTTGGTGGTGACGCGGGTGTCGCCCATGAACACCGTGGCGGTGCCGCCCACCAGCGCCTTGACCTTGTCCACCACCTCGAAATTGCCGTTCAGCACGTGATCGCCGGCCAGAATCTTGCCGTCGGCGATGGAGAAGGTGGCGCCCTTGGCCTTCAGCGCGTCCCAGGCGACCTTGATGTTGGTGTCCACCCGCTCGCGCGCCGCGTCGGCGGCGCTGGCATGCAGCAGGGTCCGGCTCAGGAGCGTGACGCTCACCCCCAGAAGCAGGACACCGGACACGGCCAGGGCCATGATGCGGGGGACGATCCCCATGGTGGCGATGCGGCGGCGAAACGAAACGAGCATGGGTCGTACACCTTAGGTATTGTTCGTAACAATGCCTACGGATACATGATGCTGCGGTGCGGCGCCACCCTGCAAATTATCAAAACATACGGCGAAATGTTGCGTGGCCACGCAAAAAGGGCTTGCGCTTTCGCACAAGCCCTTGCGTGTCTCCCCGAGGGGCGCCTGATCTATTGCGCCGCTTCCGGCTTGGCGTCGCTGAGGCCGTGGGCGGGCTGCTGCGGCCCGTGGGAGGGCATGACGCTGATCAGCGAGGCCACCAGCGCCGCCAGGAACGGCATGGCCTGCACCACCAGGGTCAGCGACCAGATGCGCACGTCCGGATCGGTGAAGTTGTTCCTGGGGATCAGCACGGCGATGGCCGCCACATAATGCAGCAGGGCCAGGGTGGCTTCCTCGGACGCCATCAGGAAACCCTGGGTGAAGGCCGCCTTGTTGGCCATCTTGGGGGTGCGCATGAAGGGCGTCGACTTGGTGAAGATGCCCTGCCACATGGCCCAGGCGATGGAATAGGTCAGTCCCATGCCGGCGATGGCCGCCAGCCCCCGGCGCTTGAAGCCGCAATCCACCCGGGTGGTGTAGAGGAAGAAGTGGTGGAAGATCTTCGCCACGAACACGCCGACGGTGGGCAGGGTGAAGAAGGGCAGGGGCGTGCTGAAATAGCGCGGCGCCACGATCATGCCCAGCGACCAGGCCAGCGAGGCGATGGCGAACAGCAGATAGAAGGCGTCGGCGAACCACGGCAGCCAGCCGGCGACGAAGTGGTACTTCTGGCCGGTGGTCAGGCCCGTCTTCTTGAAGGGAATCAGCGAGCGCCAGTGGGCCTTCAGGATCTGCACCGCGCCATAGGCCCAGCGGAAGCGCTGCTTCTTGTAGGCCATGAAGGAATCCGGCACCAGGCCGTGGCCCAGGCGGTCCTGGACGTAGACCGAGGAATAGCCCGCCTTCATCATGCGCAGGCCCAGCTCGGCGTCCTCGACGATGCACCACTCGCCCCAGCGCCCGGCATCCTCCAGCGTCTTCTTGCGCACCAGGGTCATGGTGCCGTGCTGGATGATGGCGTCGGCCTCGTTGCGGAACACCATGCCGATGTCGAAGAAGCCGGCGTATTCCCAGTTGATCATTTCCTTGAACAGGTCGTGTTCCCATTCGCGGTGATCCTGGGGCGCCTGGACGTGGCCGACCTTGGGGTCCTCGAAATAGGGCACCAGGCCTCTCAGCCAGTTCTTGTCGACGATGTAGTCGGAATCCACCACGCCGATGATCTCGGCCTCGGGGTCGGTGACGGTGAGGCCGAAGTTCAGGGCGCCCGCCTTGGCGCCGGGCCAGGGGGCCAGATGGTAGAACTTCACGCGCTCGCCCAGGGACTTGCAGTACTCCTCGACCGGGCGCCAGACCTCCTCCTTCTTGGTGTTGTTGTCCAACACGATGATCTCGAAGTCGGGGTAATCGAGCGCCATCAGCGAGTCGATGGTCAGCTTCACCATGGCCGGCGGCTCGTTGTAGCACGGCAGGTGGATGGAGACCTTGGGGAAGCGCTTGATGTGATCGGGCGGTAGCGCCGTGAAGCGGCGCTTGAACTTGCTGGCCCAGGTGAGTTCCGTCACCTCGATGCCGGCGATCAGCACCACGATCAGCAGCAACAGCTGGGCGGGCAGCATCAGCCCCAGCATCAGTCCGGTGCCGGGCGACACGTCGCGGATGACCGGGGTGGACATGGTCCAGATCAACAGGGTCGAGGCGAACTGCACCAGCAGGGCGAAGAAGATCTTGCCCGGCAGGCGCAGCGTCTTCCACTTGCCCAGGAACCAGACGACGGGCAGCAGGGCGATCAGGGTGGCGGTGATGGCCTGGACCGGCCATTCCTCGAATTCCAGCACCGGATTGATCCAGCTGAACTTGGGCTTGCGGTCGACGGTGTAGATGCCCCAGTGCTTTTCCGACGCCGTGTTGTCCAGGTTCACCTTCCAGGGCTGGTCGAAGGCCTCGACGATGTTGTAGTCGAGCTTCTCCTCGTGCGCCCAGTTGACGAAGTTGCGCAGGAACATGGCCTGGTTGATCAGCGACGGCTCGGAGACGCCGTAATTGCGTCCCGCGCTCGGCCAGCCGACCTCGCCGATGAAGATGGGCTTGTCGGGATACTGGGCCTTGACGTCCCTGACCATGCGCTTGGTGAAGTCCATGGCGTTGTCGATGTGGACGCCGCCGGGCTCCCAGAAGGGCAGGGTGTGGATGGTGAGGAAATCCACCTCGCGCGCCAGTTCGGGATAGTCCAGCCAGATGGCCCAGGCCTCGGCGGTGCTGATCTTCACCCGCTCGGGCAGCAGGGCGCGCACCTTGCGCAGATAGCGGATCATCTGCTCGGGGCTCAGGCGGTGGAGCGTCAGGTTCTCGTTGCCGATGATCACCCGGTCGATGTTGGGATTGTCGCGCACCATCCGGACGATGTTGGCGATCTCCACCTCGTTGCGGCCCAGGCGCTCGTCGAGCCAGGCGCCGGGCAGGGCCTTCAGCCCGTATTTGGCGGCCAGTTCAGGCACCTGATCCAGGCCTTCCAGGGTGGAATAGGTGCGCACCATGTGGACCTTGCCGGCCAGCATGGCCAGGTCCTCGTCCATCTCCTTGCGGGTGGGCAGCAGCCACTCGTCCATGTAGGGCAGCTTGCGGACGATGGTGGGGTCGTCGTCGGCGCGCCCCGGGCTGAACGATACGGAGTTGAGGGTGCCGGACCAGGGCAGGCCGCTTTGCGGACGATTCATCATCGCCCAGAAACCGAGATTGCCCAGAACGATCAGGAGCAGAACCACGAAGCCGGAAAGACGCATGATGCGCGAGATACCCGTATCGAGTTGCGGGGACGCCCGTCCGTCCTGGCCCGATTTCCGTCCTCACGGCGCGACCCATCGCCCACGCGGGAGCGTCAGGAGGGGAGCGGTCGAGGTGGAGCGGTCGCGGCGGAAGGCCGTTCGAATCCCTTGAATACCATCTGGATTATTAGCCCAGAGGTCGCGCTCTGTCCATGGGGGTGACGGAGGCGAAAAGCTGGGGCGTGCATTGCGTTCCGGCCATGCCGCGCCCGAAGCGCCGTCATCCTGAGCGCAGCGAAGGATCTTTCACGCGCCTGCGGCTGAAAGATGCTTCGCTGGCGCTCAGCATGACAATCCCTGGGTCAGGCGCGGCCGAAGACCCGCTTGAAAATGGTGTCCACGTGCTTGGTGTGGTAGCCGAGGTCGAACAGCTCTTCCAGGGTCTTGGCGGGAATCTTGGCCGAAACCTCGGCATCGGCCTTGAGCAGGTCGAGGAAGTTGGCGGATTCGAGCCAGACCTTCATGGCGTTGCGCTGGACGGCCTTGTAGGAATCCTCGCGGCTCATCCCCGCCTGGGTCAGCGCCAGCAGGACGCGCTGCGAGAACACCAGCCCGCCCAGCTGGTTGAGGTTCTTCTCGATGGCGTCGGGATAGACCACCAGCTTCTCGATCACGCCGGCCAGGCGGTTCAGGGCGAAGTCCAGGGTGACGGTGGCATCGGGGCCGATCATGCGCTCCACCGAGGAGTGGGAGATGTCGCGCTCGTGCCACAGCGCCACGTTCTCCATGGCCGGGATCACCATGCCGCGCACGATGCGGGCGAGACCCGTCAGGTTCTCGGTCAGCACCGGGTTGCGCTTGTGCGGCATGGCCGAGCTGCCCTTCTGGCCCGGCGAGAAGTACTCCTCGGCCTCGCGCACCTCGGTGCGCTGCAGGTGGCGGATCTCGATGGCCAGATGCTCCACCGAGCTGGCGATGACGCCCAGCGTGGCGAAGAACTGGGCGTGGCGGTCGCGCGGAATCACCTGGGTGGAGACCGGCTCGGGCTTCAGGCCCAGCTTGGCCGCCACGTGTTCCTCGACCCGGGGGTCGATGTTGGCGAAGGTGCCCACCGCGCCCGAGATGGCGCAGGTGGCGATGTCCTCGCGCGCCGATTTCAGCCGTCGGCGGTTCCTCTGGAACTCGGCGTGGAAGGTGGCGAATTTCAGGCCCATGGTCACCGGCTCGGCATGGATGCCGTGGGAACGCCCCATGCACACCACGTCCTTCAGCTCGAAGGCCCGCTTCTCCAGCGCGTTCAGCACCCGGTCGAGATCGGCGATCAGGATGTCGGCGGCCTGGGTCAGCTGCACGTTGAGGCAGGTGTCCAGCACGTCCGACGAGGTCATGCCCTGGTGGACGAAGCGGGATTCGGGGCCGATATGCTCGGCCAGCTCGGTGAGGAAGGCGATCACGTCGTGCTTGGTCTCGGCCTCGATCTCGTCGATGCGGCGCGAGCGCTCGGGGGTGTAGGGAATGTCGCCCTTCTCCCAGATGGTCCTGGCGGAAGCCTTGGGGATCACCCCGATCTCGGCCAGGGCGTCGCAGGCGTGGGCCTCGATCTCGAACCAGATGCGGAAGCGGTTCTCCGGCTCCCAGATCCTGGTCATTTCGGCGCGGGAATAGCGGGGGATCATGGCGGCCTGGCCTCCTCAAGCAAGCGAGGAGGGGGAGATAGCACGAAGAGGGCCGGGATTAAAGGGGATGTGGGTCCGATTGCGGCCAGTCGCGGATCTCCACGGTGCCGTCGGAATAGACCTCGACGATGCGGTTGACCAAATCGGTACAACGCTCCATCCGGTCGAGGGCGCAGGCGAAAAGGTGAAGCTGAATATCGGCGGAAATGCCACCGGGGACGATCACCACCAGCCCGGCATGGATGTTCTCCCGGGCATAGAGCTTCAGGAAGTCCTTGGCGTTGTTGGTGACGAAGATAAAGCCCTCGTGGCGAATGATGGGCAGCAGATCATGGTCCGGCGTGCCGGCGAGCCCCCGAAAGACCACGTGCGTGGCATCGTGGCCCCGGGCGTGGGCCAGGGCGACCAGATCGGGCGACAGGCACTCGTCGATCAGGAAGGGGTCGCGCATGACGGACGCCCCGCCTTTTCCCAGGCAAGGCAGGCATCGATGCCGTCCGAGGGCAGGGACGGATAGGACCGGAAGATTTCGAAGCGGCTCTTGCCGGTGCGGACTTCCGCCAGGACGGTATCGGCGGGAATGCGGGTGCCGGCCACCACTGGGGTGCCTCCCAGGATTGCCGTGTCGCTGATCACTGTCGTTGATGCCATGGCTGCTGCCCTGACGTCCTTCAAGCCCGCCGGAAACATGGCGATGGCGGGCGATGTGTTCAACCTACAGGCCGCGAATGCGCCCGTAATGGACGAAGTCCGTCCAGGTGCGCTCCAGGCGCTGCATGGTCTCCAGCGTGGTGTCCAGCTGGGTCGCCGTCTTGTCGTCGCCGCCCAGCACGCCGGCCAGGTCGTCCTGCAGCTTGCGGATGGAGTTGCACAGGCTGAGGCCCTTGTCGGTCAGCTTGAGGCGAACCGAACGGCGGTCATGGGTGGAGCGTTCCTGCATCAAGTAACCGCACTCGGTCAGCGCCTTGATGTTGTAGGAAACATTGGAGCCCTGATAGTAGCCGCGGTCCTTCAGGTCGCGGATGACCACCTCGTTGTCGCCGATATTGTAAAGGAGCAGGGCCTGGACGGCATTGATGTCTTCGATGCCCAGACGACGCAACTCCGTGCGCAAGACATCCAGAAAATGTCTGTGCAGGCGCTCGATCAAGCGAATTATGTCGAAGTATGGCTGGCTCACGGGGGCGGAGTATAGGCACATTCCTTTGGCTCGACAACAGCCTATTACAGGGCGATGGTTGCGGCCCGCCCCGGAGGGCGGGTATTGTCCCTTGCGGATTTTGCGAAAGGATCGAGCGGTGAGCGCCAGGCCCAGAACCGTGGTGGTGTTCAACCAGAAGGGCGGTATCGGCAAGACCACCACCAGCGTCAACCTGGCGGTCTGTCTGGCCGAACTGGGGCGCAAGGTCATCCTGGTCGATCTCGACGCCCAGAGCAACGCCTCGACCAGCGTCGGCCTGACCGCCCCGGCGGCCACGGGGGCTTACCAGCTGCTGCGGGGCGAGGTGGACGTGGCCCACGCCTCGCGCCCCACGCCCTATCCCAACCTGCGGCTGGTGGCCGGGTCGGACGACCTGTCGTGGGCCGACGTGGAGATCGCCGTCAAGCCCGATCCCCAATACGTGCTGGAGCGCGCCCTGGAAACCACGCCCCCCGACGTGGACGTGGTGGTGGTCGATTGCCCGCCGGCCTTCGGCATCCTCTCGGTCAACGCGGCGGTGGCCGCCGACGTGGTGATCCTGCCGGTGGTGCCGGCCCCGCTGGCGCTGGACGGCCTGCACAAGGCGTGGTGGAACATCCAGCGGGTCCGGACCCATTTCAACCGTGAACTGGATACCATGGGCATCCTGTTCACCATGACCGAGGACAGCGACGTCATGCACCGCATCACCGATGCGGTCATCGCCTCGTTCGGCGGTCGCGTGCTGCCGGTGCGGGTGCCGCGTGACATGAAGGTGGTGGAATCGGCGGCCCGCGACCTGCCCCTGGTGATCCTGGAGCCCGAAAGCCCGGCGGCCAGGGCCTATGTCCATCTCGCCGATTTCGTCGATACCCATATGCTGGAGCCGCGCGCGGCGCCCGCCGCGCCGCGGCCGGCGGCCGGGACGCCTCCGGAGGGGGAGGAGGACGAGGAACTGCCCCCCATCCGTCCGTCGCCGCCTCTCGAACCCGGGCCGCAGCCCGGCCCCAACTGGGATGAGCAACTGGACCGGACCGTCGATCTCCTGCCCGAGGTTTCCAATCTGCGCTGGAAGATCGGCGTGGGGATCATGCTGATTCTGCTGGGCTTCTGCCTGGGTTACGCCTTCGGCCGCTGGATGTATTTCGTCCCTTAACAGGCTGCGGAAATACTCGTCCCAAGACGTCGTCATTCCCGCGAAAGCGGGAATTCATGCATCAGCAAACTATATCTTGTGTTGATGTCGCCAAATTGCGTCAGCATGGACCCCCTAAGCTCACGATCGAAGTGCAACACCCGCTATAATGGGTGCTGCGATGGGACAACGATACAATCAGCTCAGTCTGGATGAGCGGTGCGAGATTTACCGTCTGCATGCAGACGGTAAATCTCGGCGAGCCATTGCCCGGGCCTTGGGCCGGGCGGCGTCAACAATCAGCCGAGAGCTGGAGCGCAACAGTGGCGCCCAAGTCGGCTACAAGGTGGATTGGGCGATGATCCAGGCCCGCGCCCGGCGGCGGCGCAAGCTTTACAAACTGGAGCGCTCGAGCGCGCTCAGGAAACTGACCTTGGACGGCCTTGCGATGGGATGGTCCCCGGAGCAGATCGCCGGGCGGCTCGAGCTTGAGCAAGGTAGGCCGGTGATCAGCCACGAGTCAATTTACCGCTACATCTACTGGCGCGTGAACAGCCACAAGGACTATCTGCACCGGCTGCTGCCGCGCGCCAAGTTTCAGCGTGGCTGGCGTGGCCGCAAGGGCGGCAGCTCGGTGCATTTCATTCCCCAGCGAGTGCCGGTAGCCGAGCGTCCCGCCGAGGTCGCCGACCGGCGCCAGACCGGCCACTGGGAAGCCGATCTGATGCTGTTCTCCCGCTATCGCCAAGCCGTCCTGGTGGCGCACGAACGTAGCTCGCGCCTGCTTCTGCTCCGGCATCACCTCAGCAAAGCCGCCGAGCCAATCGCCGACAGCCTGACCGCCATGCTGCGGCGATTTCCTGCCGAGCAGCGCCGCACCATCACCTTCGATAACGGCTCTGAATTCGCGGCCCATCGCCGCCTGAAGACAAGGCTTCGCATGAAAACCTATTTCTGCGATCCCCATAGCCCCTGGCAGAAGGGCGGCGTCGAGAACGCCATCGGGCGAATGCGGCGGGGACTGCCGCGAAAAACAGATCTCGCGGCAGTTTCCCAGGCCGATCTGGACGACCTGGCCATGGACTACAACCTCACCCCGCGAAAGTGCCTCGGATATCGAACTCCGCTTGAGGCTTTCCTCGGAAAAGCCATCGATCTCGGTGTTGCACTTGAAATGTGAGTCCATCTTCCCGCTTTCGCGGGAATGACGAATAAATAGAGTGGTGGGCGAGTTTTTCCGCACCCTGTTAAAGCATCGAGCGTTAAATCAGAGGCGGATGTCACCCTGAGGCGTAGCCGAAGGGTCTTTCAGGCACAGGCGGCAATTACCTCAGGCTGAAAGATGCTTCGCTGCACTCAGCATGACAGCGCGTTTCATATTGGCTCTGTTCGCGGATCGTATTGACGCCACAAACAAAGCGATTTCAACGATATGGCGTCATGGCCGGACTTGTTCCGGCCATCCACGCAGTGCCGATCCTCCACCGTCTGTCAGGCGGAACGGCGTGGATACGCGGGACAAGCCCGCGCATGACGGCGAGGAGGTTGTCGAATCAATACGATCCGCGAACAGAGCCTTCATATTTACCGCTCGTCCCTTAGGCTTATCCCTCCAGCAGGGTGATGCCGGCGGCCAGCGCCAGGGTGAAGCTCGCCCCCACCGCCAGAAGATAGGCGGCCTGCGCGGCGCCCTGCCACAGGCGAAGGGAGAAAGCCTTAGTGGATTTGTCGGAATTGTGCATGTGTGCATCCTCTGATCGGGTGTCGTTCAGGGATAATAGTCGAGTTGACGGGTTTGGTATTTGACGTTGGTTAGGCGACGATGCGCGCGGCGGGCAGATGCACCGTGATGCGGGTGCCCTCGCCCGGAATGCTGTCCAGGGTGACGCCGCCGCCATGGGCTTCGACGAAGTGGCGCACGATGGCCAGCCCCAGGCCCGAGCCCTGGTGGCGTCGCGACAGCGACGAATCCGCCTGGTAGAAGGCTTGCCAGACCTTGGCGTGATGCTCGGGGGCGATGCCGATGCCGGTGTCGCTCACCGTCATTTCGATGCCTTCCGGGAGGTGGCGGGCGGACAGGGTCACCGTGCCGGGGCCGGGGGTGAACTTGAGGGCATTGCCCGTCAGGTTGAGCAGGATCTGGCGGATGCGCCGGGAATCGAGGCGCATGCGCGGCAGGTCGGGCGGAATGTCCACCAGCAGATCGACCCCGGTGACGGCGGCCTTGTGTTCCAGCAGGCGGGCGGTGCCGCGGATCAGCTCGGCGGTGTCGGCCTCGTCCTCGTCCAGCTCGGTGCGGCCGGCCTCGATGCGCGAGACGTCCAGGATGTCCTCGATCAGGGCGCGCAGATGCAGGCCGGCGGAATGGATCAAGTCCATGTATTCCAGGTAGCGGTCGAGGTCCATGGTGCCGACCGCTCCGGCCAGGACGGCCTCGGAAAAGCCGATCACCGCGTTGAGCGGCGTGCGCAGCTCGTGGCTGACCGTGGCCAGGAACTGGGACTTGGCCCGGTTGGCGGCCTCGGCCTCCTGCTTGGCGGAAATCAGGGCGGCCTCGGCCCATTTGCGCTGGGTGATGTCGCGGCCTTCCGGCACGATGAACAGGATGGTGCCGTCGTGGTCCGGGACCGGCTTCAGGGAGAAGTCCACATAGGCGATGCCGCCGCCGGCATCCACGTGGGTGGTCTCGAAACGCACGAACTCGCCCGCCGCCGCCCGGGCGATGCCCTGACGCAGCCGGGTCCGTTCGTCCGGCGAATGCTCCCACCACGGAGTCTCGGCGAAGTGCATGCCCAGGACCGGCCCGATGGAATCCAGGCCGATGAAGGTCAGTGCCGTGCGGTTGGCGTCCAGCAGCCGCCCGTCGGGCGACAGCAGGCCGATGAACTCGAAGGTGTTTTCGATGATCGCCCGCATCTCGACATTGACCCGCAGGCTGTCGCGCAGCCGGGTCTCCGCCTCGGGGGCGAACTCGACCAGGACCTGGCCGCCGGGCAGGGGGGTGTGGGCGCAGTCGGGGCTGTCCACCCAGTCGGGACGGCTGCCGACCAGCCGGCTTTCCGCCACGCCCAGCGCCCGCGCTAGGGTCTCTCCCACATGGGTCAGTTTGCCGTCGGGGCCAAGGACGGCCAAGGCGCGCGGCGAGTTGGCGAAGGTGCTGTGGAGGGCGTGTGTCAAAATCGGCGATCCCCATACGACGACGGGCAATTGTCGCATGGGGCGAGAAATTCATGAAACTGAATAAGGTATAATTAGCTATCCGCGCCGCGCCGCCGAAACTAAAGAAAGCGGCGCGGGCGGGGCGGAGGCAGGCGTTCGACCACGTCGCCCCAGACGTCGTAATCCTCGGCCGCCTCCACCTCGACGATGACCAGATCGCCGGGGGCGAGGTCGGTCTCGCCGTTCATGAACACGGCGCCGTCCACCTCGGGGCTGTCGGCCTTGGAGCGGCCGATGGCGCCCTCCTCGTCCACCTCGTCGACGATGACCTCGATGCGGGTGCCTTCCTTGGCCGCGCCGCGCTGGTCGGCGATCTGGCGGGCGGCCTCCATGAAGCGCTGGTGGCGCTCCTCCTTGACGTCCTCGTCCACCTGATCGGCGAAGGCGTTGGAGGGAGCGCCCCTGACGTCCTCGTACTTGAAGCAGCCCACCCGGTCCAGCTGGGCGTCCTCCATCCATTCCAGCAGCGCCTCGAAATCGTCGTCGGTCTCGCCGGGGAAGCCGACGATGAAGGTGGAGCGCAGCGTCAGGTCGGGGCAGGTCTCGCGCCACGAGCGGATGCGGCCCAGCACCTTCTCCTGGTTGGCCGGGCGGCGCATGGCCTTCAGCACGTTGGGGCTGGCGTGCTGGAAGGGAATGTCCAGGTAGGGAAGGATCTTGCCCTCCGCCATCAGCGGAATGATCTCGTCCACGTGGGGATAGGGATAGACGTAGTGCATGCGGATCCAGATCCCCAGCTCGCCCAGCGCCGACGCCAGATCGGTGAGGTGGGCCCGCACGGGGCGGCCGCGCCAGTCGCTTTCGGCATGGCGCAGGTCCAGGCCGTAGGCGCTGGTGTCCTGGGAGATGACCAGCAGTTCGCGCACCCCCGATTCGGCCAGCCGTTCGGCCTCGCCCAGGACGTCGGCGGCGGAGCGGCTGATCAGCGGGCCGCGGATGTCGGGGATGATGCAGAACGAGCAGCTGTTGTTGCAGCCCTCGGAAATCTTCAGATAGGCGTAGTGGTGCGGCGTCAGGTGCAGGCCTTCCGGGGGCACCAGCGACAGCTTGGGATCGTGCAGCGGCGGCACGGCGGCATGCACCGCCTCGACCACCGCCTGATACTGGTGCGGGCCGCTGACCGCCAGGACGGAGGGGTGGGCGGCCCGGATGGCCTTCTCGTCGCCGCCCATGCAGCCGGTGACGATGACCTTGCCGTTCTCGGCGACGGCCTCGCCGATGGCCTCCAGCGATTCGGCGCGGGCCGAATCCAGGAAGCCGCAGGTGTTGACGATCACCACGTCGGCGCCGTCGTACTCGCCGGTGATGTCGTAGCCCTCGGCCCTGAGCTTGGTCAGGATGCGCTCGGAATCCACCAGGGCCTTGGAGCAGCCGAGGCTGACGATACCCACCTTGGGGCCGGCCTTGGGGTTCGTCTTGGTCATGGGATATCCGCGCCTGCCTGATGAATTCGCCGTGACTTAGCGGAAATCCCGAGGGAAAAGCAAGCGTCGCGCCGCCAAATCCCCAATTCCTGCAACGACATTCGTTTCTTAACAACGAACGGGAAAAAATGCACACTGGGACAGGAAAGGTGTGGAATGTCCGATCTGTCCCAGGCCCTGTCGCTGGCCCTTGATCTCGTCGTCACCCTCGATCCGCAGATGCTGGGCATCGTGCGGCTGTCGGTGCTGGTGTCGGGACTGGCGGTGCTGCTGGCGGCGCTGATCGGCCTGCCGCTGGGGGCTTTGCTGGCGCTGGGGGATTTTCCTGGCCGGGGCGTGCTGGTGGTGGTGCTCAACGCCTTCATGGGGCTGCCGCCGGTGGTGGTCGGCCTCGGCGTCTACCTGCTGCTGTCGCGCGCCGGTCCGCTGGGCGAGGCCGGGCTGCTGTTCACCCCGGCGGCCATGGTGGTGGCCCAGACCCTGCTGGTCCTGCCCATCATCGCCGCCCTGGCCCGCCAGGTGGTGGCCGATTTGTGGGAGGAATACGGCGAGCAGTTGCGGTCGTTGGGCGTGTCGGGCATCGGGCGGATGCTCACCTTGCTGTGGGATGGGCGCTTCAGTCTGGCGACCGCCGTTCTGGCCGGTTTCGGCCGGGCCGCCGCCGAGGTGGGGGCGGTGATGATCGTCGGCGGCAACATCAAGGGCGTGACCCGCACCATGACCACCACCATCGCGCTGGAGACCAGCAAGGGCGACCTGCCGCTGGCGTTGGGGCTGGGGCTGATCCTCATCGCCCTGGTGACCGGCGTCAACGGGGCGGTGTTCCTGCTGGGGCAATGGGCCCGGCGGAGGATGGGATGAGGACGCCCGACACCATCCTGCCGCTGGACCTGGACCGGGTCGGCTTCGCCGCCGGCGGGCGGATGCTGCTGGAGGACGTGTCGCTTCGCCTGGAGGCGGGGCTGCGCACGGTGATCCTCGGCCCCAACGGGGCGGGGAAGAGTCTGCTGCTGCGGCTGTGCCACGGCCTGCTGGCCCCCAGCGCCGGCACGGTCCGCTGGAGCGGCGGCGAGGGCGAGGACGTCCGCCACCGTCAGGCCATGGTCTTCCAGCGGCCGGTTCTGCTGCGCCGCTCGGCTTTGGCCAATATCCGCTACGTCCTGGCGCTGGGCGGCGTGCCCTGGCGCCGCCGCCAGTCCCGGGCCATGGAGGCGCTGGAGCGCTTCGGCCTCGCCCATCTGGCGCCCCGCCCGGCCCGGGTGCTGTCGGGAGGCGAGCAGCAGCGCCTGGCCCTGGCGCGGGCCTGGGCCTCGGGGCCGGAGGTGCTGTTCCTGGACGAGCCCACCGCGTCGCTGGACCCGGGCGCCGCCCTGCAGGTGGAGATGGCGGTGCAGGACTTCCACGCCGCCGGCACCAAGATCGTCATGACCACCCATGATCTCGGCCAGGCCCGCCGCCTGGCCGACGAGGTGGTGTTCCTCTCCCGGGGGCGCCTGGTGGAGCATGCCCCGGCGGTGGAGTTCTTCAAGGGGCCGAGATCGGCCCAGGCCCGGGCTTTCCTGGCCGGCGAGCTGGTCTGCTAACGAAAGGAAACACTTTCATGAAACGTCTGTTGCTTGCCGCCCTGGCGGTTGTTTCGCTCACCGCTTCACCCGCCATCGCGCAGGAGCGCTTCATCACCCTGGCCTCGACCACCTCCACCGAGCAGTCCGGGCTGTTCGGCCACCTGCTGCCGCTGTTCAAGACGGAGACCGGCATCGAGGTCCGCGTGGTGGCGGTGGGCACCGGACAGGCGCTGAAGCTGGGCGAGCGGGGCGACGCCGATGCCCTGCTGGTCCACGACCGGGCGGGCGAGGACAAATTCGTGGCCGAGGGCTTCGGCATTGACCGCCGCGACGTGATGTACAACGACTTCGTGGTGGTGGGGCCGGCCTCGGACCCCGCCGGCATCAAGGGCGGCAAGGACGCCGCCCAGGCCTTCGCGAGGATCGCCGCCGCCAAGGCGCCCTTCGCCTCGCGCGGCGACGATTCCGGCACCCATCGCGGCGAATTGCGCCTGTGGAGGAAGGCCGGGGTGGACGTCAGGGCCGGCGGCGGAGGCTGGTATCGCGAACTGGGTTCGGGCATGGGGGCGACGCTGAACACGGCGGCCGGCATGAACGCCTATGCCCTGGCCGACCGGGGGACCTGGGCCGGCTTCCGGAACCGCCAGTCGCTGGCCATCCTGGTGGAGGGCGACCGCGCCCTGTTCAATCCCTACGGCTCGATCCTGGTCAATCCGGAAAGGCACAGGGGCGTCAAGGCGGCCGACGCCAAGGCCTGGCACCTGTGGCTGACCGGCCCCAAGGGCCAAGCCGCCATCGCCGCGTTCAAGATCGACGGCGAGCAGCTGTTCTTCGGCGATTCAAAATAGGGTCCCGAGAAAAGCGAAAGGGCGGAATCCCCGCGGCTGGCCGGGGATTCCGCCCTCTGGCGCTCCGGTGTTCTACTGGATGCGCTTCAGCAGGACGCGGATGTTGGGGTGATGGTCGAAGGGGTCGGTGTACCAGGCGACGTCCTTGATGCGATACCACTTGCCGCTTCGGGTTCTCAGCGCCTTGCCAATGGTGGGGCAGATGTCTGCTTCGAAGCAGCGGTTGATTTCGTTCTTGTCGAATGATTCGTGGATGACGTAGCGCATGATGACCCAGCCGTTTCTGAAGTTAGCAATTGAGATTATCCTATAAATGTATTGTGTATGTGTCCGTGACGTCATTCACATATAAAATTTTACGAAAAATTTTACTATAATATGCGGGTTGAATAGAGGGGATGGCCTGTGATGGGTGCTGGAATTCTCTGTAACGGAAAGTGATTTCGGTACGGCAACGGTTGAAGTCGGGCGCCCGAAGTGTCACCTTAGAGAACATGAGCCAAGTTCGCTGGCTGTTGTCGCCTCGGCGGCGTGCGGGCGATGGTTTGGAGAAAAGCGAATGCCCCAGCCCGCTTTTTTTCGCAGGACCTACGACGAGACCATGACCCTGATGGTGGAGGCCCGGAACTACCTGGCCTATGCCGAGCGGCGCGAGCGTGAGCGGGTGGGCGGCATGGTCGGCCTGCGCATGAGTTGCGAGGCCATGCGGGTTACCTCGCGTCTCACCCAGGTGATGGCGTGGCTGATGCTCCAGCGCGCGGTGCATGAAGGCGAGGTGGAAGTGGAGGAGACGCTGCGCGACGAATGCCGCCTGTCGGGAGGCGACGTCTGCCTCGACGAAAGCTTCGCCCGTGACGAGACCCTGCCCAACCACCTTCGCAGTCTGATGGACCGCTCCTACCGCCTGTACGTCCGCGTGGCGCGGCTCGAGGAGATGCTGGTGCAGCGGGTCCTGCACTGACCCCGGGGCGTCTTCAGCGCCAGACGATTTCCCACAATTGGAACTTTTCCTTGAACCCCTTCAGGGCGTGGGTTCCGCCGTCCACGAAGGTGCCGACCGGTCCGGCCAGGTCCTTCACCGACTGGGTGCACAGGATCTGGTCGGAATCGGTGGCGGCGCAGACGCGGGCCGAGAGCTGGACGGTGGAGCCGAACAGGTCGTCCTCCTCCTGGATGGGCTCGCCGGCATTCAGTCCGATACGCAGGTGCAGCGGCAGGTTCGGTTGCTTCTCGTTGTGGGCGGTGACCTGGCGCTGGACCTGCACCATGGCTTCCACGGCGTTGGCGGCGGAGGCGAACGAGGCCATGATGCCGTCGCCGGTGTGCTTGACCTCGCGCCCGGCGAACTGGGTCAGCGCGGTGCGGACGATGGCGTTGTGCTTGCGCACGATCTCCTGGGCGGCCTGGTCGCCGCGCGCCTGGGTGAGGTCGGTGGAGCCCACCATGTCGGTGAAGACCACGGTCATCAGTCCCGACGCCTTCTTCTCGGCGGCCGGCTTGTTCCAGTCCTTCAGCGAGGACTGGAGCTTGATCATGGGGGTTCCCTCGTCGCCCTCGGCCCAGGATTCCATGGAGGATTTGCCCGCCTCGAACATGCGGGCGTAGCGCTGCTCGCCCATGTATCCCGGCACCTTGTCGTAGAACGACGCGGCCACGTCGCCGGGATTGCCCAGCTTTTCCATGATGGATTTCAGCAGCTTGCGCTGGCCGCCGGAATCCAGCTTCTTGGCGCGGGCGATGGACTGGACGGCGCCGGCCATGAACAGGTTGAGGCCGAAGGTGGTGTATTTGTCGGTGCTGGGCGCCACCTGGCGGACGATCTCCATGGACCGGTCCACGAAGCGGTCGGTGACCTTCCTGGTGGCCTCCAGGGCGGGGGTGGAGGGGATGGAATCCACGGCCGCCGCGGTGGGCGACGGCTCCTCCGACGGGAGGGCCGGGGGCGGCGGCTCCTCGGCCGGCGGGGGAGGGGGAGGCTCCGGCTCGGGGTCGTCGCCCCAGGTCTCGGGAATCATTTCCACCTCGGCCTTCCTGGCCAGCTTGTTCAGCGACTTCTTCACCGCCTCGGAAGGCTGCGGCCTGGGCGGCGGCGCGGCCTGGGCGGCGGCGCGGCTGAACTGGATGCTGGCGTTGCGCGGCATGAAGCGCAGGCCCAGCGGCACGGCGGTCATCAGGAACACCAGCCCGAAGACGATGACCAGCACCTGTCCATATTCGTCGGGGGTGATGCGGAAACCGAAATCGTAGAGAAAGACAATGGCCGAGGGTACCAGGCGCAGCGCCCCCAATCCCAATCCCGAGGCCACCAGCAGGATGATGGTCAGGCGCAGGATCATTCCGCCGGCGCCGATGGAGGGGCCGCCGGCCCGCGCCCTGGCGGCCTTCGCCGCCTTCCTGGCCGCCGCCGCCTTGGCGCCGCCGCCCTTGCCCGAGTCCTTGCCGCCCCCTCCGCCGCCGCCGCCTCCGCCCCTGGCGCCGCCCGCCGCCGCCTTCTTGGCCTGGACGTTGTGGCCGGACATGTAGACTTCGGCTTCGTCGAAGACATTGGTGTCGGTGTTGTAGGTCTCGCGCAGCACCTTGGTGCGGACGCCGAGGGTATTCTCCAGTTCCTTGGCCTCGCGGACAGCCTCGTCACGCTCCAGCCGCGGGAAGCGTGCATGCAGCATCCACCCCCGGCCTTCCATGACGTAAACTTCAAAATGAACGATGATCATGTCCGCCCAATCACCGTCTGGACTCAATTACAACTCGGCCAGGGAGTATCGCAGCTCCCTTATTAAAAATTTGCTCTACCCGGAGAACGTCAAGAAGTCCACAGCAAACACTTTCGGCCGGCGATTAAGCCGGCCGATCATGCAGTCTGATAATTTAGCGCGGATGAATTCCGGAGGGCCGAAACCGGTCCGGTATCCCCAATCCCTCTTAGGACTTGGCCCTCTTGGGACTTGGCCCTCTTAGGAATTGGTCGACTTGATGCCGAAACCCTCGAAGCGCTTCTTGAACTTGGCGAGCTGGCCGGCGGTATCGACCATCCGATGCACACCGGTCCAGGCCGGGTGCGACTTGGGGTCGATATCCAGGCGCAGGGTGTCGCCAGCCTTACCCAGGGTGGACCGGGTCTTGTACTCGGTGCCGTCCGTCATCACCACGTTGATCTCGTGGTAGTCGGGATGAATGTTGTCCTTCATAGCCTGAAGCTCCGCAAATCGAAGGCGCGTATATAGCCAAAACCGGCACGGGGCGCAAGCGATCCTTCACCCCGGAGCGGAATTCGGGTTAGCATCCGCTCCCCCCAGTCCGGAGAACCCCCATGAGCCTTGATGAAAGCCGCTTCGCCAGCCTTGCCGACCCGTTGCTGGAGCGCATCGCCGATGCGGTCGAGGACGCCATGGAGGATGCCGATGCCGAGCTGCACGCCGGCATCCTGACGCTCACCCTGCCGGGGATCGGCCAGTACGTCATCAACAAGCACGCCCCCAACCGCGAGATATGGATGTCTTCGCCCAAGAGCGGCGCCCATCACTTCGGCTGGAACGGCGAACGCTGGGTCTCCACCCGCAATGCCGAGATCGAGCTTCTGGGCCTGCTGCTGGCCGAGATCGGCGTGGTGGTCTGACACCGTTGGCCTGAGCCGCCGTTCTCCTTGATCTCGGCGTGTCATGGAAGTATCATTTCACCATATGGCGAAATGATGGCAGTGTCCGCCCATGATCGAGACCTTTGAAACCGTGGCCAAGGCCGTCGCCGATCCAAGCCGGGTGCGCATCCTCAAGCTGTTGGAGGGGGGCGAGCTGTGCGTGTGCCAGATCACCACCGTCCTCGGCCTGGCGACCGCCACCATCTCCAAGCATCTGGCGGCCCTGAAGGTCGCCGGACTGCTGCAGCAGCGACGCGACGGCAAGTGGGTCTATTACCGGCTGGCGGAGCGGGGGCTCAACCCTTACGCGCCCTCCTTCCTCGCCATGGTCCGGTCCTCGCTGGCCGAGGACCCCACCATCGCCGGGGATCGCCGGCTGCTCGCCATGGTCAATCAGGTTCCGGTCCAGGTGCTGTGCGATCAGGGCCGTTCGGCCCTGCCCGCCGGCGCCGTTTCCCAACCCTGCTGCGGGGGACCGCCATGAGCGAGAAGACCTACAACGTCCTGTTCCTGTGCACCGGCAATTCGGCCCGCTCCATCATGGCCGAGGCCATCCTCAACCGGGAGGGCGGCGCCAGGTTCACGGCGTACAGCGCCGGCAGCCAGCCCCGGGGCCATATCGACCCCACGGTGCTGAACCTGCTGAAGAAGCTGAACTTTCCCACCGACACCTTCCGCTCCAAGTCGTGGGAGGAATTCGCGCGGCCCGACGCCCCCGAGCTGGATTTCGTCTTCACCGTCTGCGACAACGCCGCCGGCGAGGTCTGCCCGGTGTGGCCGGGCCAGCCCATGACCGCCCATTGGGGCGTGCCCGATCCCGCGGCCTGCGACGGCACCGCCACCGAGAAGGCCGCCCTGGCGGCCGACGTGATGCGCATGCTGAGCAACCGCATCAGCATTTTCTGCGCCTTGCCCATCCGCTCCCTGGACCGTCTGTCGCTGCAAAGGCACCTGGACCAGATCGGCCAGCCCCCTTCCTCCTGACCCAAGCAACAAGGCAAAGTCCATGACCGAATCCGTCGTCAACGTTCTGGTTCTCTGCACCGGCAATTCCGCCCGCTCCGTCCTGGGCGAAGCCCTGATCAATCATCTGGGCGTTGGAAGATGGCGGGCGTTCAGCGCCGGCAGCAACCCGACGGGCAAGGTCAACCCCCTGTCGCTGGAGGTGCTGGCCGAGAAGGGCCTGCCCACCCAGGGCTACCGCTCCAAGTCGTGGGACGAGTTCGCCCGCCCCGACGCGCCCAAGATGGACCTGGTCATCACCGTCTGCGACAACGCCGCCGGCGAGGTCTGCCCGGTGTGGCCGGGCCATCCGGCCAAGGTCCACATGGGCTTTCCCGACCCGGCGGCGGCCGAAGGCAGCCACGAGGAGCGCCTGGCCGAGTTCCGCAAGGTCTATTCCATGATTGAGGCCAAGGTGAAGCGCCTGATCGAACTCGGTCCGCAAAGGGCCGGGGAGGTCTGAGATGAACCTGTTCGAACGCTACCTGACCCTGTGGGTCGCCCTTTGCATCCTGGCCGGCGTGGCGCTGGGCCACTGGCTGCCCGGGCCGTTCCAGGCCATCGGGCGGCTGGAGGTGGCCCAGGTCAACCTGCCGGTGGCGGTGCTGATCTGGGCCATGATCATCCCCATGCTGCTGAAGATCGATTTCGGCGCGCTGCATCAGGTTCGGGAGCACTGGCGGGGCATCGGCGTCACCCTGTTCATCAACTGGGCGGTCAAGCCGTTCTCCATGGCGCTGCTGGGCTGGATCTTCGTCAGCCATCTGTTCAAGCCCTGGCTGCCCGCCGACCAGATCGAGTCCTACATCGCCGGTCTGATCCTGCTGGCCGCCGCGCCCTGCACCGCCATGGTCTTCGTGTGGTCCAACCTGACCAACGGCGAGCCGCACTTCACCCTGTCCCAGGTGGCGGTCAACGACCTGATCATGGTGGTGGCCTTCGCCCCCATCGTCGGGCTGCTGCTGGGTCTGTCGGCCATCACCGTGCCGTGGGACACCCTGTTCCTGTCGGTGGTGCTGTACATCGTGGTGCCGGTGATCGTGGCGCAACTCTGGCGCAAGGCGCTGCTGCGGAGCGGCGGTCTGGCCGCCACCCTGGTTCGGCTGGGGCCGGTGTCGCTGGTCGCCCTGCTCACCACCCTGGTGCTGCTGTTCGGCTTCCAGGGCGAGCAGATCATCAGGCAGCCCATGGTCATCGCCATGCTGGCGGTGCCCATCACCATCCAGGTCTACTTCAATTCGGGGCTGGCCTATCTTCTGAACAAGAAGCTGGGGGTGGCCCATTGCGTCGCCGGCCCCTCGGCCCTGATCGGCGCCTCCAACTTCTTCGAGCTGGCGGTGGCCGCCGCCATCTCGCTGTTCGGCTTCCAGTCGGGGGCGGCGCTCGCCACCGTGGTGGGCGTGCTGATCGAGGTGCCGGTGATGCTGTCGGTGGTGAAAATCGTCAATTCCAGCAAGGGCTGGTACGAGAGGAGCTCATCATGAAAAAGCTCGAAGTCTACGATCCCGCCATGTGCTGCTCGACCGGCGTGTGCGGGCCGGAGGTGGATCCCGTGCTGGTGGCCTTCGCCGCCGACCTGGCCTGGGTGGCCGGGCAGGGCATCGAGGTGCGGCGCTACAACCTGGGCACCGAGCCCCAGGCCTTCGCCGCCAACCCGGCCGTGGTCAAGGAGATGGAGGCGGGCATGGACCGCCTGCCGATCATCGCCGTGGACGGCCATATCGTCTCGACCGGGGTGCATCTGTCGCGCGACCAGCTGGCCGCCAAGCTGGGGTTGGCGGCCAAGCCGCGCATCACCATCAAGGCCGACGGCAGTTCGTCCTGCTGCTCGCCCAAGAGCGGGTGCTGCTGAGGTGGACCACACCCGCACCCTGTTCTTCACCGGCAAGGGCGGCGTGGGCAAGACCTCGCTGTCCTGCGCCACCGGTCTTGCCCTGGCCGATGGCGGCAAGCGGGTGCTGATCGTCAGCACCGACCCGGCCTCCAACCTGGACGAGGTGCTGGGCACGCCCCTGGGGCAGGTCCCCACCGCCATTGCCGGCGCGCCCGGGCTGTTCGCCATGAACATCGACCCCGAGGCCGCCGCCCAGGCCTATCGCGAGCGCATGGTCGGTCCCTATCGCGGCATCCTGCCGCCCGCCGCCATCGCCAGCATGGAGGAGCAGTTCTCCGGCGCCTGCACGGTGGAGATCGCCGCCTTCGACGAGTTCGCCAAGCTGCTGGGCGACCCGCAAGCCACCGCCGGCTTCGACCATGTCATCTTCGACACCGCGCCCACCGGCCACACCCTGCGCCTGCTGACCCTACCCTCGGCCTGGACCGATTTCATCGCGTCTTCCACCGGCGGCGCCTCCTGCCTGGGGCCGCTGGCCGGGCTGGAGAAGCAGAAGGCCCTCTACGCCGCCACGGTGGCGCAGTTGGGCGACGGCGCCGCCACCACCATCGTGCTGGTGGCGCGGCCCGAGACCGCCGCCCTGCGCGAGGCCGAGCGGACCCGGCGCGAACTGGCCGAACTGGGGATCGGCAATCTGCGTCTGGCCGTGAACGGCGTCTTCACGGCGGGCGAGAGCGAGGATCGCATCGCGCGGGCCATGGAGCGGCGCGGTGCCGAGGCCATGGCCGCCATGCCGGCGGGGCTGGCCGCGCTGCCCCGGCAGAGCATCCCCTTCCTGGCGCGCGGTACCGTCGGCCTGGACGCCCTGCGCGTGATGCTGGGCGGGGCCGACGACCGGGCGGAGGACGGGGGCGGGCGCTCGGAGCCGCTGCCGCCCGGCCTGGGGCCGCTGGTGGATGGCTTGGAGGCCATGGGCCACGGCGTGATCATGACCATGGGCAAGGGCGGCGTGGGCAAGACCACCCTGGCGGCCGCCCTGGCGGTGGCGCTGGCCGGACGCGGCCATGCGGTGACCTTGTCCACCACCGATCCCGCCGCCCATGTATCCATGGCGGTGGAGGGTGAGGTCGAGGGCCTGCGGGTGGAGCGGATCGACCCGCAAGCCGAGGTCGAGAGTTACCGCGACGAGGTGCTGGCCAAGGCCGGGGCCGGCCTGGACGCCGCCGGCCGGGCCATGCTGGAAGAGGATCTGCGCTCGCCCTGCACCGAGGAGATCGCGGTGTTCCGCGCCTTCGCCCGCACGGTGGAGCAGGGGCGGGACCGCTTCGTCATCCTGGACACCGCGCCGACCGGCCACACCATCCTGCTGCTGGATGCCGCCGAGGCCTATCACCGCGAGGTGATGCGCACCCAGGCCGACATGCCCGAATCTGTGCGCCAGTTGCTGCCCAGGCTGCGTGATCCCGCCTTCACCCGCATCCTGATCGTCACCCTGGCCGAGGCCACCCCGGTCCACGAGGCCGAGCGCCTGTGCGATGATCTGGCCCGAGCCGGCATCGCCCCCCATGCCTGGGTGATCAACCAGAGCCTGCTGGCCAGCGGCACCACCCATCCCGTGCTGGCCCGGCGGGGACGTTACGAGGCGCCGTTCATCCGCAGGGTGGCGGAGAGGCCGGGCGGGCGCACCGCCCTGGTTTCCTGGCAGGCGGATACCCCGGTGGGCCAGGACGGGCTGTCACGCCTGCTGGCCGGTGGCTGACCGGCAGGCGGCCTGACGGCCCACCAGCCGGGCCAGGCCGGTGATGCCCAGCAGGGTGGCGCCGTAGGCGAGAAGCTGGCCGGCGCTGGGGCGGTCCACATAGCCCACCAGGGTGTGGAGCAGGCGGCCGCCGATGCTGTTCTCAGGAAGCAGCCACGACGTGTCCCACAAGGGCTGGGTCGGCATCTCGATCAGCCCGGCGGCGGACAGATAGGTCACCGACTGGGCGGCCATGCCGGCGGCCAGCAGGGTGACCAGCCCGGTGGTGACGGTGAACAGGTGACGGGCGGGAATGGCCAGCAGGCCGCGATAGAGCAGGATGCCGACCGTGACGCCCGCCCCCAGGCCGACGGCGCAGCCGGCCATGGTGGCCAGCTTGCCGCCCTCGCCCGAGGCCGAGACGCCGAAGATGAACAGCACCGTCTCGGCGCCTTCGCGCAGCACGGCGACGCCCACCACCACCGCCAGGACCGACAGGGGACGGCTTCCCACGCTGACCGCGTGGCCGACCCGTTTCATCTCGGCGGCCATCTCGCGGCCGTGGCTGCTCATCCACACCGTGTGCCAGCCCAGCATGACCACCGCGAGGCCCAGGATCGAGGCGTTGAACACTTCCTGTCCCATGCCGGACAGGGCTTCGGACAGGGCCTCGGCCGAACCGGCGATGGCCGCCGAACCGACCAGCCCGCCCAGGATTCCGGCCGCGATCCAGCGGCGGCTGCCGTCGAGCCCCTTGGTGGCGGCCAGCACGATGCCGACGATGAGGGCGGCTTCGAGAACTTCGCGAAAGACGATGACGGCTGACGCCAGCATGGGGGCCTCGTGGGATTACCGTGGGGACGATGCCGCATCCATAACACCAGTTGATGCGATTGCGAGCGAATTGCAGCATTCCCATACTTGAGATAGGTCATTGCCCGACTAATGTAAAGCACTGAATAATGGCGGAGTCCGGGGGTGGTTAGGCGGTTCGGGCGTGCTATATATGCATTATGGATCTGCTGGGCGGGCGGGAACCCCTCGGGTAGAATCCGGCAAGGACTGCGAGGGGGCGATGCCTTTGCTGCGTAAGATCGAGGTGACCACCGGGGTCTGGTGGATCGAGGCACCCCAGGCCGGGGTGTCGGTGCTGTGCGGCTGTCCCGCCGACGCGGTGAAGCACCTGATGAAGCGGGGGCTGATCGTCTCCACCGAGCAGAACGGCGTGCCGTTCGAGACCGGACCCAATGCCATCCTGCTGTCCGACGCCATGGTCCAGAACGGCAGCTTCTCCAATCTGGCCGAGTTCCCCGTCCTGCAGATGCTCTACCGCCAGGGCATGATCCTGCCCGACCATCCCGGCAATACCGGAACCAAGCCCATGCTGATCGGCAGCGCCGATCAGGTGCGCGCCCAGATGCAGTACATCTACCGCGGCAATTACGGCCTGGTGACCGAGGAGGAACTGGTCGAGGCCGGGGAAACGCCGGAGCGCGCCCGTGAACTGATGCGCATGAAGCTGCGCTTCGCCTTCGGCACCATCCGCCATCCCGGCGATCTGCTCGACACCCTGGTGGTGGACAACGAGCCGGTGGAGATCCGAAATGGCCTCTTCGTCCGGCGCATGCTGTTCAACGTCTTCGAATTCTCGTACCAGGGCCGGACGGCGGTGGTGGACCTCAACCTGCCGCCGTTCGAGACCTACGAATCGCCCTATCCTCTTGGCTTCTACCGCCTGCGCCGCGAGTATTTCGCGGTGATCCACTCGGGCGAGGGCGACGGCTGGGACATCAACCGGCCCTCCATGTCCTCCATCGTCATGTTCCAGGGCAAGGTCTACCTGGTGGATGCCGGCCCCAACATCCTCTATTCGCTCAACGCGCTGGGCATCGGCGTCAACGAGATCGAGGGAATCTTCCACACCCATTCCCACGACGATCATTTCGCCGGGCTGACCACGCTGATCCGTTCGGACCACAAGCTGAAATACTATTCGACGCCGCTGGTCCGCGCCTCCGTGGCCAAGAAGGTCGCAGCGCTGCTGTCCATCGAGGAGGGCGCGTTCTCGGACTATTTCGACGTCTGCCCCCTGATCGAAGGCGAGTGGAACGCCATCGACGGGCTGGAGGTGATGCCGGTGTTCTCGCCCCATCCGGTGGAGACCACCCTGTTCCACTTCCGCGCCATGTGGGAGGGGGGGTACCGCACCTATTCCCATTTCGCCGACATCTGCCGCCTGTCGGTGCTGCAGAGCTTCGTCACCGACGACCCCCAGGCCCCGGGCATCAGCCAGGCCCTCTACGACACGGTGGCCGCCGACTATCTGACCCCGGCCCACGTCAAGAAGATCGACGTGGGCGGCGGCATGATCCATGGCGACGCCTATGATTTCCGCGACGACCAGTCGGACAAGATCATCCTGGCCCACACCTCGCAGCGCAACACCCGCGCCCAGAAGGCCATCGGCTCGTCGGCCTCGTTCGGCACGGTGGACGTGCTGATCCCGTCCAACCACGATTTCATCTGGCCCTATGCCTTCGAGGCGCTGGACGCCTACTTCCCCGGCATTCCCCGCCACCAGATCCGGGTGCTGCTCAACAATCCGGTGGTGACCTTCAATCCCGGCACCATCCTGGTCAAGGAGCGCATGCTCAACGACCACATCTACCTGCTGCTGTCGGGCAGCGTCGAGATGATCCCCATCGAGATCGAGATGCGCTCGGTGCTGTCGGCAGGCGCGCTGATCGGCGAATTGTCGGGGCTGTTCGGCTCGCAGGCGTCGGAGACCTACCGCGCCGCCAGCTTCGTCCAGGCCCTGGCCATCCCCTGTTCGCTCTATCTTGAATTCGTCCGCTACAACAACGTGTTCTCGGGCGTGTCGCGGTTGCTGGAGCACCGCGAGTTCCTGCTGCGCACCTCGCTGTTCGGCGAGGTGGTGTCGTCCAAGTCGCTCAACCGCATCGCCCAGGCCATGAACCGTCAGGCGGTGCCCGCCGACACGGTGATCGAGCCCGGCCCCGGCCAGGTGGCCATGCTGAAATCGGGCAGTGCCGGCCGCTTCCTCGGCGAGCACATGTTCGAGACCCTGAAGCCCGGCGACTTCTTCGGCGAGGAGGTGGCCATCTTCAACACCCCCAGCCTGCTGCGGGTCCGCGCCCTGGAAGGCTGCGAGGTCTATCTGGTGCCGGCCGAGACCCTGCGCGACATCCCCTCGGTGCGCTGGAAGCTGTTCGAGGCCAGCACCAAGCGCACGCGGGCCATGGTCGAGGCCGGCGAGCACGCCCGCGTGCTGATCAAGTGGCACGACGAGTATTCCGTCGGCGTGCAGCGCATCGATTCCCACCACAAGCGGCTGTTCGAAATCGGCAATTCCGTCCTCGACATGATGGAACGCAAGAGCTCCGACGCCGAGGTGGCCGAGACCATGGGGCTGCTCAGGGAATACGCCCGCTTCCATTTCGGCGAGGAGGAGGGGCTGCTGATCCGCTACAAATACCCCGATCTCAGCAGCCACAAGGCCCGCCACAAGCGCCTGCTGGAGCAGCTGACCGAGCTGCAGGCGGCGGTGGCCGAGGGACGCGGCTACAACGAGGCCGAGGTGCTGACCTTCCTGCAGGAATGGATCGTCGGCCACACCCTGGCCGAGGACCGCAAATCGGCCGGCTATCTCAATTCCAAGGGCGTTTATTGAGCGGTGCCGGCCATACATCCGCTCCATTCTCGCTTTCGTCATGCCCGGACTTGTTCCGGGCATCCACGTGGATAGAGCATCGGACCTGAAATCTGAATCGCAGGGGATTCCCTTGTAGGCGAAAAAGTGATTCAACCTCATTGGAGGTGGATCATGGGCAAATGGCTATCATCAGATCTTCGGGTCCGTGTTTACGGTAAGATCGAACACGGCGAATCGCGGCGAGCGGCGGCTCGGCATTTTGGAGTGAGCGCCGCGACCAGCGTCCGTCTTGCACAACGGATGGCGGCGACGGGTTCGTTGGAGCCCTTGCGGCAAGGCCGTCCGCCGGGCGGTGGTAAGCTGGCGGCCTTTGCCGCTCTTCTGACCGGCTGGGTGGAGGCGCAAGGCGACATCACGATGCCGGAACTGGCGGCCAAGCTGAAGGCCGAATGCGGCGTCACGGCCCACCCGGCGTCACTCTCGCGGTTTCTGATCGGGCAAGGCTTCAGCGTCAAAAAAAACGCTGCTGGCCACCGAAGCCGGTCGCGATGATGTGGTGGCGGAGCGCCGGACCTGGCTGAGCCACCGCCAGCCCCGGATGTGCCAGGAGCCTCACCGGCTGGCGTTCATCGACGAGACCGCCACCACCACCAAGATGACCCGGTTGCGGGGACGGGCACCGCGAGGGCAACGGTTCAAGGCCCGCGCGCCATTCGGCCACTGGGGAACCCAAACCTTCATCGCCGCCTTGCGCTGTGACGGTCTGACGGCACCCTGGATCATAAACGGCCCCATGAACCGACAAACCTTCGAGGTCTACGTCGAGACCCAACTGGCCCCGACGCTCCAGCCGGGCGACGTCGTCATCCTCGACAACCTCTCCAGCCATAAAAGCGAGAAGGCCAAGGCCATCCTCAAGGAGAGAGGCGCCTGGTTCCTGTTCCTACCCCCATACAGCCCAGACCTAAACCCAATCGAGATGGCCTTTGCCAAACTCAAGGCTCATCTCCGACGGATCGGCGCGCGCACCATCGACGACCTCTGGAAGGCCGTCGGCAATATCTGCGATCTCTACACCCCAGACGAATGCTGGAACTACCTCAGGGAAGCCGGGTATGTTTCAGATTAAACGCACGCCGCTCTAGCCGGGTCAAGCCCGGCTATGACGGCAGAGGGGGCTGATCATGTCGGCGGTGACGGGGGAGCAGGATGCCCGCGCTCCAGATGAGCGCCTGTTCGCGGAGCGCGGCCGTCCCGGCCGCATATTCCCCCCCAAAATGATAGAAGCCGGCGGGAGTTGGGGAGCCCGCCGGCTTCATCTTGGGAGGGCCAAACCGTACGATTGTTCCAGCGAGGGCATGCCGGAGCGGTACGGCTCGACTTGACTTACAGTACGACCTCAGCCTGACAGGAAGCTGTCGCTACTCCGCCGCCTTGATGGATTTCGGATGATGGGCCTTGTGCAGGTCCAGCCGGTCCCACACGGCGCAGAACGAATCCACCAGATGGGCCATCATGGCATCGTCGTGCAGCGGGGTCGGCGTGATGCGCAGCCGTTCGGTCCCCACCGGGACGGTGGGATAGTTGATGGGCTGGACGTAGATGCCGTAATCGGTGAGCAGCAGGTCGCTGGCCTGCTTGCACAGCGCGGCGTTGCCCACCATCACCGGCACGATGTGGCTGACCGAGGGCAGCACCGGGATGCCGCGCGCCGACAGCAGACGCTTGGCCGTGGCGGCGCGCTCCTGGTGCTTGTCCCTGATCTCGGGATGGGCGCGCAGGTAGCGGATGGAGGCCAGGGCGGCCGCCGCGGTGGCCGGCGGCATGGAGGACGAGAAGATGAAGCCGGGGCCGAAGCTGCGGACGTAATCGACGCAGGAGGCGGAGGCGGCGATGTAGCCGCCCACCACGCCGATGGCCTTGGCCAGGGTGCCCTGGATGATGGTGATGCGGTCGCGCACCCCGTCGCGCTCGGCGACGCCCGAACCTTGCGAGCCGTACATGCCCACCGCGTGGACCTCGTCCAGGAAGGTCATGGCGTTGTGAGCCTCGGCCACGTCGCAGATCTCGGCGATGGGGGCGATGTCGCCATCCATGGAATAGACGGATTCGAAGGCCACCAGCTTGGGGGTTTCCTTCGGGTACGCCGACAGCAGCTGTTCCAGGTGCTCCGGATCGTTGTGGCGGAACACGTGCTTGGAGGAGCGGCCGTGGCGGATGCCCTCGATCATGGAATTGTGGTTGAGCTCGTCGGAGAACACCACGAGGCCGGGAATGGTGGCGCCCAGGGTGGACAGGGTGGTCTGGTTGGCCACGTAGCCCGAGGTGAACAGCAGCGACGCCTCCTTGGCGTTGAAGCCGGCCAGTTCCTCTTCCAGCAGCACGTGATAGTGATTGGTGCCCGAGATGTTGCGGGTGCCGCCGGCGCCGGCGCCGCAGCGCTCCAGCGCCTCATGGGCGGCGGAGATCACGTCGGGATGCTGGCCCATGCCGAGATAGTCGTTGGAGCACCACACCACCACCTCGCGGACCTCGCCGTCGCGGTAGTTGAGGGCGATGGGGAAGCGCCCCTTCTGGCGCTCCAGATCGGCGAACACCCGGTAGCGCCCCTCGCTCTTGAGGTCGGCGATCCGCTTGGTGAAGTAATGCTCGTAATCCATTCCTCTCCTCCCTCGGCCCGTCGCATCCCGATGTTTCCCGGGGAAGCCGGCCGAATTCGCCGATCCTAGAGGATCGAAAAGCCGCGGCGCAAGTGTACAAGCTGTAATGCGCCAAGGCTTTCGACTGCAGTATCACATAGTTACCCGCGTCCCAGCTCGCCATGAGCTTCGTCAAGCGCCGACGCGAAACGGCGCAGCATTTCGGCGATTTCCGATTCCGAGATGACCAGGGGCGGGGCGAAGGCCACCGCGTCGCCCATGGCGCGCAGGATGACGCCGTTGTTCTGGGCCTTGGCCACCACCTTGGCGCCCACCGTCAGCTCGGGCGGGAAGGGGGCTCGGCTGTCCTTGTCGGCCACCAGTTCCAGGGCGCCGATCAGTCCCACGCCGCGCGCCTCGCCCACCAGGGGATGGTCGCGAAATGCCCGCAGGCCGGCCTGCAGCGCCGGCCCCACCTTGGCCACATGGGACAGGATGTCGCGCTCGGCGTAGATGTTCAGCGTCTCCACCGCCACGGCGGCCGAGACCGGGTGGCCGCCATAGGTGTAGCCGTGGCCGAACACCCCGATGCGTCCCGATTCCTCGGCGATGGGGGCGTAGACCCGTTCGTTGACCATCAGGGCGGAGATGGGGGCGTAGCCCGAGGACAGGCCCTTGGCCAGGGTCATCATGTCGGGGCGGATGCCGAAGGTCTCGGTGCCGAACATGCTTCCGGTGCGTCCGAAGCCGCAGATCACCTCGTCCACCACCAGCAGGACGTCGTATCGGTCCAGCACCGCCTGGATCTTGGGGAAGTAGCCGGCGGGCGGCACGATGACGCCGCCGGCCCCCATCACCGGCTCGGCGAAGAAGGCGGCGACGGTATCGGGACCCTCGGCGAGGATCATCGCCTCCAGTTCCCCGGCCAGGCGGGTGGAGTAGTCCTCCTCGCTCTCGC
Source organism: Paramagnetospirillum sp. (assembly GCF_058402745.1). Taxonomy (NCBI): domain Bacteria; kingdom Pseudomonadati; phylum Pseudomonadota; class Alphaproteobacteria; order Rhodospirillales; family Magnetospirillaceae; genus Paramagnetospirillum; species Paramagnetospirillum sp. The sequence continues at coordinate 18,062 of NZ_JBZVFI010000012.1, read as the reverse complement.
CCGCGCGGCCGAAGCGGTAGTGGTGGGGGCAGGCGGCCCGCAGCACGCCGGGAATGGGCAGGTCGAAGGAGCGTTGGTTGTTGACCAGCCCGGTCAGCGACGCGGTGGCCACGGTGACACCGTGATAGGCCTTCTCGCGGGCGATGATCTTCTTCTTATGGGGCAGGCCCAGGGCGTTCGAGCGGTAATGAATCAGCTTGATGGCGGTGTCGTTGGCCTCGGACCCCGATCCGGCCAGGAAGACCTTGGACATGGGGACGGGCGCCATCTCCAGCAGGCGGGCGCACAGTTCGACGCCGGCATCGTGGGCCTTGTGGCTGAACAGGTGATAGAAGGGAAGACGGCGCATCTGGGCGGCGGCGGCCTCCACCAGACGCTCCTCGCCCCAGCCGAGAGAGGTGCACCACAGACCGGCCAGCCCCTCGATGTAGTCCTTGCCCGCTTCGTCGAACACCCGGACGCCCTGGCCCCGGGTGATGACCAGCGGCCCGACTTCCGGGTGGCGCTTCAGATTGGTGTAGGGGTGCAGGACCGAATCAACGTCTTTCTCGGCGATGGTCCG
>NZ_JBZVFI010000012.1:0-12500 GCF_058402745.1 Paramagnetospirillum sp. | reverse complement strand
TCCGACCTGCACGAATGGCGTAACGACTTCCCCGCTGTCTCCAACATCGACTCAGCGAAATTGAATTCTCCGTGAAGATGCGGAGTACCCGTGGCTAGACGGAAAGACCCCGTGCACCTTTACTACAGCTTTGCAGTGGTACTAGGATGTGGATGTGTAGGATAGGTGGGAGCCTATGAAGCATTGGCGCCAGCCGGTGTGGAGGCAACCTTGAAATACCACCCTTCTGCTTCCTGGTATCTAACCGCGCCCCGTGAACCCGGGGCCGGGACCCTGCATGGCGGGTAGTTTGACTGGGGCGGTCGCCTCCCAAAGAGTAACGGAGGCGCGCGATGGTGGGCTCAGGCTGGTCGGAAATCAGCTGTCGAGTGCAATGGCATAAGCCCGCCTGACTGCGAGACAAACAAGTCGAGCAGAGACGAAAGTCGGTCATAGTGATCCGGTGGTCCCGCGTGGAAGGGCCATCGCTCAACGGATAAAAGGTACGCCGGGGATAACAGGCTGATCTCCCCCAAGAGTCCACATCGACGGGGAGGTTTGGCACCTCGATGTCGGCTCATCACATCCTGGGGCTGGAGCAGGTCCCAAGGGTTCGGCTGTTCGCCGATTAAAGTGGTACGTGAGCTGGGTTTAGAACGTCGTGAGACAGTTCGGTCCCTATCTACCATGGGTGTTGGAAACTTGAGAGGACCTGTCCCTAGTACGAGAGGACCGGGATGGACGCACCTCTAGTGTACCGGTTGTCGCGCCAGCGGCATCGCCGGGTAGCCATGTGCGGACGAGATAACCGCTGAATGCATCTAAGCGGGAAGCTCCCCTCAAAACCAGGTTTCCCTATCAGAGCCGTGGAAGACCACCACGTTGATAGGCAGCATGTGGAAGCGTGGCAACACGTGAAGCTAAGCTGTACTAATCGCTCGATCGGCTTGATCGCCCATGCGTAGCGGCAAGCCCGACACTGAAATACTTGATACGTGCACAGGTACTAATCCAGATCAGAATACTTCGTTTCCTTCGACGACCAGGTGGTCATAGCGAGGGCCCCCCACCCGATCCCATCCCGAACTCGGACGTGAAACCCCTCTGCGCCGATGGTACTGTGTCTTAAGGCACGGGAGAGTAGGACGCTGCCTGGTCTTCAAAGGAAACGAATAACCTAACACGATGACAAAACACCGGCCCCAAAAAGGCCGGTGTACGCTTTTCTGTATGGCCGGTTCACGGCCTAAACTTTCCCGCGGGGTGGAGCAGCCCGGTAGCTCGTCAGGCTCATAACCTGAAGGTCGCAGGTTCAAATCCTGCCCCCGCAACCAGTCCAAAAAGCCTGCAATCCCAACGGATTGCAGGCTTTTTCTTTGGGCATTCGAATAGGGCAAATATCACGCTCTGCTCCAAATTTGCTCCATTGAGAACGGCTTTGCAGTTTTCATGATCCGTTCCAATTTGGTCCTATCGACTTCTTGCGGCCTCCGATGCCATCCTTTTGGCACGGAGATTTTGTCATGGCGGATTTTATCAAGCGCGTTGGAACGAACGGCAAGGTCAGCTGGCAGGCCAGGGTCCGCCGCAAGGGCTTCCCGGATATGTTCAAGACATTTCGGACCAAGGTCGAGGCTCAAAAGTGGGCCGCGGTTACGGAGTCCGAGATGGCCCGTCACGTCTTCACCGATCGCAGTTTGGCCGAGCGCACCACCCTGGGCGACGCCCTCGAGGTCTATCGGGACGAAGTGACGGTGGAGAAGGCCGGCCATCAGGAAGGCTACGTGATCAAGGCTTGGCTCAAGCATCCTTTGGCCAAGCGGACGCTTGCCAGTTTGAAGGTCCGGGATTTCCAGGCATGGGTGACGGAGAAGAAGGCAACGGTAGGGCCGAAGACCATCCGCCTTCATGTCGGTGTCATTTCCAATCTCTATAATCGGCTTGAGAATCTGCTCGAGATTGAAGCCCTGCCCAATCCGGTCCTGAAGCTTATCCTCCCTCCGTTGCCAGAAGGTCGTGATCGCCGCCTCAATGTTATCGAGCATGATGACGGCACTGTCAGGAATGAAGCCGAGGCTCTTATTGGCGCTTGTGCTGATGCCGTCAATCCCTGGATTCGTCCTGCCGTGGAATTTGCCCTCGACGGCGCCATGCGGCGCAACGAGATCGTCCAGATGCGGTGGGAGCATGTGGATCTCAATGCCGGAATGGTTCGGTTGCCTGCCGCCATCACCAAGACCGGCGTGTCTCGTGATGTTGCCCTCAGTCCCGCCGGTGTACAGGTTCTTCGCACCCTTCCACGGTCAATCGACGGCAGGGTTTTTCCGCTGACTGCCGATGCCCTCTATCGGGCCTTCGTGCGGGCTCGGAAGAGGGCCGGGCTTGACGATCTCCACTTCCACGATCTCCGGCATGAGGCCGCAAGTCGATTGCGGGAGGAGGGGCCCCGTTGTGCCATTTCTCGTCTGTGGACCAGTTGATCAGGTTGGGACTGAACCTTCCGGCAGCGTAAAGTAGAAGGTCGTTCCGTCGTCAGGCATCGACGCCAGCCAAATGCTTCCGGAATGTCGCTCAATGATCTTCTTGCTGATCGCAAGGCCGATCCCGGTACCGTCGTATTCTTCACGTGCGTGCAGACGCTGGAAAATGCCAAAGATGCGCTCAAAATACTCCGGCGCAATGCCAATGCCGTTGTCGCCCACACTGAACTCCCAATGACGGTCCAGGTGTCGACCGTCAATCCGGATAATCGGTGTTACGTCAGGCTTTCGGTATTTGAGCGCGTTGCCGATCAGGTTCTGGAACAGCCTCATGACCTGAGTGGGATCTCCCATCACCCAGGATGATCGGATCGCGTCATCGACAGTGATCGTCGCCCCGCTGTCTTTGATCGCCATCCCCAGATTAGTTAGTGCCAATTGCACCGCAGGCATGATTGGCATGGCGGTAATAGCTTCGCCACATCTATTAACACGCGATAATTCCAGCAGATCAAGCACCAGACGGTCTAACCGCTTGGCCCCATCGCGAGCGAACCCAATAAATTCCCGCGCAGCCTCATCGAGCTGATCCGAATAGCGCCGCTCCAGCAGACTGAGATAGCTGCTGACCATCCGCAGCGGTTCTCGGAGGTCATGGCTGGCGACATAAGGATCGTGTCCCAGGAGTTGGTGTAACAGCGCCTTGGCCTTCATGATCTCCGGCAGGCATGGCCGGGACCGTCATTCCGCCGCGATGGGCAGGCAGACGAGAGGATCATCGCTCAGTTGGGTGACGGATTCCAGGGTCATGTAGCGGGAGCGTTGGACGGCCCATTCGTCGTTCTGCTCCAGCAGGATGGCGCCGATCAGGCGGGTGATGGCGGCTTCGTTGGGGAAGATTCCGACGACCTCGGTGCAGCGGATCGCTCCGTCGTCGGGGCGGCAGGACCGATAACGGACCACCCGCCGGGAAATCCCCACGATGCAACACGCCCGACGCTCACTCAGCCCGAATAACTCCCGGACATGAGCGACGACGCTACGCCTGACGGCGGGCGTCACCATTTTTTTGAGGAAATCTCTTTCAAAACGGCGTTGTCGAGCATCGCTTCGGCCTGCAGCTTCTTCAGCCGGGCGTTTTCATCCTCCAGCGCCTTCAGCCGCTTGGCCTCCGACACCTCCATGCCGCCGTACTTCGCCTTCCATTTAATGGGATGGACGTCTCTCCCCCCAAGCGGCAACGCTTGCAAAGGGGCGCATCAGATGTTGGAGGAGATCATGACGATCACATACATGGGTATCGACCTGGCGAAGAGCGTGTTCCAACTGCACGGGGCGGATGCCGAGGGGCGTCAGGTGCTCGGCAAGCGCCTGCGGCGGGATCAGTTACTGCCGGAACTGGCCAAGTTTCCTCCGTGCATCATCGGGATCGAGGCGTGTACCGGGGCCTTCTTCTGGCAGCGCCAGTTTGAAAAGCTCGGCCACACCGTTCGAATCATCGCGCCGCAATACGTCAAGCCGTTCGTCAAACATCAGAAGAACGACAGGAACGATGCCGAGGCGATCTGCACCGCCATGCGGCAGCCCAACATGAAGTTCGTGCCGACCAAGAGCGAGGAGCAGCAGGATATCCAGGCCCTCCACCGAGCTCGCAGCCGCTTGGTGAACCACCGGACAGCCTTGGTCAGCCAGATGCGTGGCCTCCTGCTGGACCGCGGCTTCCCCATCGGGGCCTCGATCACTCGGGCCCGGCGCGCCATCCCCGAGATCATCTCCGATCCGAACAACGGACTGACCGCCTTGGCCCGGGAAACCATCACTGAACTCCTCGAATTCCTTGGCCAGATTGACCAGCGGATCAAGGCGTTCGACAGCCGTATCGGGGAGATTTTCCGGGCGAATGCGGCTTGCCAACGGATCGCCCGTATCTGTGGCGTCGGCCCCAAGACGGCCACCGCCGTGATCGCGGCCGTCGGTGATGGCAAGGAGTTCAAGAACGGCAGACACCTTTCCGCTTGGATGGGACTTGTCCCACGACAGCATTCCAGCGGCAGCCGACAGATTCTGATGGGGATCAGCAAGCGCGGCGACCAGCACCTGCGAACCCTGCTCGTTCATGGCGCGAGAGCCGTGGTGCGGGTGGCTGCGAAACGGAGTGATCCGTTCAGCCAATGGATCAACGCGCTGCGAGAGCGTCGCGGGGCGAACCGCGCAATTGTCGCCGTCGCCAACAAGAACGCCCGGATCATATGGGCGATGCTTCGGCGCCATGAGGAATTCCAGCCCGCGACCTGAGGCTGGGATGAGGGTTGCATGGAGATCCAAGAAATGTGACCGACCGGCAAATCCGGTGTGTGAGGAACCTGGCTTTTATAACGGCCCCATGAGGCCGACCACTTGTTGAGGCTCACCACGCGGAATTCCCATTTGGGCGCACCGACATCCGGTGACGCCGGATAGATGTTCGCAACCTGGGATGCGGTCAGAACGGCTCGAAGAAATCCTTGCGACAGGAGAGACGTCCATAGATGTAGAAAGTGGCGTCCGAGATCCCGTGCTTGCGGCACACATCAACCATCTTCGCACCGGCCTCCTGCTCCTTGAGGATGCCGATGATCTGCTCTTCCGTGAAACGACTGCGCTTCATAAGTCCGTCTCCTGTCGTCGACGAACTCTACCTCAGACCGGATACATTTTCTGGGAACAGGTCAGGGTCCATGACCCAATTGGGTCATTAGGCGAGACAGCACTTCACACGGGCTGCGCCGTCAACTCCGGGCAATCCGCAGTCATCTGCGAACAGATTACGGCAATTTTTAAGCAAGCAAAGCGGCTTGTGTCCTAGATCGAACGGACAAAGCTTTTAGTATGCTCGTTACATGAAGCTTCACAGTGCCCTCAGCCAGACCAAGATCTGTAGCTATTTCCCGGTTCGACTTTCCAGTCTTTAATTGGCTGAGAATCTCACGCTGCCTCGAAGTGAGGTGAGTAATATTCGGCACCTCGACTGTGGCAGTAACCAGCTGATTACCGGGATCGGCAAACTCCGCAGGAAGGTAAATGCCGCCAGCCACAACCAAGTTTAGCGCCGCCAGAAAAACTTGGCTGGATGATGCTTTAGTGATGAAACCCGACGCTCCGAGGTCGATAGCAAGATTGACGGCGGACCGGTCAGCGACGTCAGAAACGATTACGATGTGCGCTGGCGACGGAAGCAAATGACGCAATTTCCTTAGACATTCAGGCCAAGGCCCACCGGACATTGTCAGATCGAGCAGAGCCAAGTCGATGCCCGATTCACGCTCTCCCGCCTCAATGACTTCTGCGAAACTGCTCGCTTCCACAATTTGCGAAGCTTCCACGTACAGGGTGAGGATGTGACGCAGACCCTCGCGAAACAACTGGTGATCATCGGCAATAAGGATCTTCATCGGAAATGCCAAGCCCACTTTTCACGCCGTTGGCTATATGAGATCCACGCCCAAAGTGTGCTTCGATTCTGTCTGGAATGCACCCGATAATGCAGATCCACTTGAAATTCGGGCACACACTATAAACACGCAGTTCCATCATTTGGCGTGTCAACGGGTCTGGATGAGAACCTCATCGATCTTGGTGAAGCCGCTGCCGACTCCCAGTTGAGACAGATGGACGGTTACCGAGCCATAACCATCGATCTTCGCCAGCCGCACCATGGTTCCCGACTTCGGGACGTCGATGATGCTGTCCACCGACCAAACCGTCCGGCTCCGACCGTTACTCTGATAAAGATCGCCGAGGGCAACAGCTTTCATGATCCACTCCCCTTGGGAGCGTTTCATTGCATACTGACGACGGTCTGATCAAGTGACAGATTGAAACCAAGATTATGGGATCAGCCCAACCTGGGGGCATAGCGGTCACTTGCTGCGCGGCTGCCAACGGGCTCACCGCGCGTCTTGTCTGCCGGTATCAATTGCTTGACTGCGCTTGGAGATAGAGCAAAATTCCTTCAGGGGAGCAGTTTCGCCAATTCGGCCCCCCGCGAGGCCGACCGGGCCGCCTTCGACAGCCACCCGGTCGGCCATCTGCATTTTGGAACACTCATGCGTCACTTTGGTCTATCTGCGCCTCCGCCAATTCGCCGCCGCTCCAAGCCATGGTTTGCGTGGCTGGCTGTGATGGCTGCTATTGCGGGGGTGGTAGCAGTCTGGGTCCGATAGCGACACTGACCCGGCATAGCGGGCGTTCCCGCTGACTGGCGGTTGCCGGGGCACAGCGGTCGCCTGCCGCGCCGGGGCCGACCAGCTCAGGTTTACACTCAAGGGCCGCCGCAAGCGTTCTCACCGAACGACGGGTGTCTGGGGTAGAGCGGTCGGCCGCAGCGTACCGGCTGACCGGCTCAGGCTGACCCAACCCGGCCATTTGGCAGGACCGCCGTCCACATCTACAGGTTGTTAGCCCGAATTGATCTATTGACGAGGCCAAAAGAAACACCACAATCTCCATAGGGGGCGGTTTCGCCAATTCGGTCCCTCGCGAGGCCGACCGTGTAGCCTTCGACAGCCACCCGGTCGGTCATCTGCTTTGGATGTGGGGGCGTTATGGGGTACGTTGGACTATCTGCGCCGCCGCCAGTTCGTCGCCGCCCCAAGCCTTGGTTTGCATGGCTGGCAGTGGCTGCCGCTATCGCTGGTGTGGTGGCGGTCTGGGTCCGGTAGGGGCTGCGTGATTTATCGCGTGTCCCCCAATAGGTCGTCTCATGACGAAATCAATTTTCTATCTCTCGTTTCTGTATGCGGGGGGGGTGACGGGTGAAACTCGACATATCCACCTTGTTCTTCGTTCTTGGTGGAGCGTCAGTTTTGGCGAGCGCCTTTGCGTGGTTCCTATTCATCAACAACAGGGCCATCAACGGCGTCCTGGCTGTTGCCCTGTCTAATTCATTTTTCGCCTTCGGCTTCGGGGCTATAGCATTGCGAGAGGTACTGCCCGGATGGCTTTCATTTGTTGCAGGGAATGTGGCCATATTTTGTGGATATGCGCTGGTTCTTTTTGGTCTTCTACAGTTCACAGGAAGAAGGGCTGACTGGCGCTTGCTACTGGGTGGCATGGCCATTTACGGCTCTGAATACGCTTATTATTTTTTTATTGATGACAATTTTAAGATGCGACTCTTATGCTATCTACTGGCCTACTCTGTGACATCCCTATGGGCCTTCACTGTGACCATCTCAGAATTTCGTAAGACCCGGATGACTTCGTATCTGGCTGCGTCAGCATTCTTGCTCTTCCTGTCGATTTCATTCCTTGTCAGCGCGGCTCTGTCTAATCCCAGCGACAGGGTTAAGGACATCTATTCGCTGACGGCGATCAACGCATCGGTAGTGTTCGAGCAGATCATCTTTGTCATCGGCTGGATCATTTCGTTTATCTTGATGGTTAACGAACGATTGATCGACGAAAAAAATCAGGTTCAAAATGCACTAAATGATAAAAACATAATATTGGAGCAGTCAAACGCTGACCTTGAGCAATTTGCCTATGTTGCATCACACGATCTACAGACTCCACTAAGTAATATGGTTCGATACGCCCAGCTGCTTGAGCATCGATATAGTGGGAAAATTGACTCAGATGCTGACGATTTCCTTCGCTTTATTGCTGAAGGCGGGAAGCACATGACCAATTTGATTCACGATCTTTTGGCATTTTCCCGAACATCGCAACAATTGGAGCTTTTAAGGCCGATACCTGCTGGGGATGCCATAGCACGGGCTTTGAAAAATCTGGTTCTTCGACGCCTCAAATGGATTTGAAGAGATCCCCGAGTGGGGCGGCGATCAGGTAGATCATGGTCGCGAAGGTTGTGGTATTGCGGTAGCCCCTGGCGCGAGCGCGTGCCGCCTGGAAGAGGCCGTTGAAGCCCTCCAGTCGGGCGTTGCTGTGGGTTGATGTCCAGCGTTCGAGGATGCGTTGGCGGTGGTGCTCGACGGTTCCCAACGCCTTGCGGACGGGATCGAGGATGGTGTTGTCGCCGATCACCTCGAGTGCATGGCGCAGAAAGTTGGTGATCCGCCAGCGGGCAGCCTGGACGGTGTCGGCCTTGCGCACCCAGCGGAGTTTCTCCTTGAGCCGCCATGCGATGGCGGTCAACAGGTCGGAGGCTTCCAGTTCGGCCAGAGCCTCTGCCTGTGCCTCGGTCATCTTGCCGTCGGCCTTCTTCAGGATGGCCCAGCGCAGCGCCTTGGGCAGCTTGTTGCTCCTGGCTTCGGCGCGTCGGACCTCGTCGAGGGCCTTGGTGAACAACTGGACCACATGGAACCAGTCCACGGTGACGGCGGCGTTGGGGAAGGTTTCCCCGATGGCGGCGATGAAGGCGGGGCTCATGTCGCAGACCACCTCGACGACGCGGCCCGGCTGGCCGCCATGGTCCATCATGAACGCCTTGAACCGGGTGACGGTCTCCTTGCCCCGGCCGGGGGTGACGAAGACCACCGGCTTGTCCTTGCGGTCGAGATCGATGAACACGGTGACATAGGTATGGCCGCGCTTGGCGGCGGTTTCATCAAGGCCGACGGCGGCGAGCTTGGACAGGTCGAGGCGCTCCACCGCCTTGCGGACATAATGATGAACGATCCGCCATAGACGGTTGTCAGTGACCTCGATGATGCGAGCCGCCGCCAGCACCGGCATCTCGCGGACCAGAACCAGCGCCACCTGCTCGAACAGCAGAGTGAACTGACTGCCTTCTCTCGCCCACGGCACGCCGATCCGAAGCACACCATGCTCCGGACAGTCGGTGCGCGGCACCTTGGCGGTGATGTGGCAATGGTGCTGGAAGAAGTTGAGGTGCCGCCAGGTGAACTCCGCGAAGTCGTGCGCCTTGCAGGCTCGGCCACACTGGGGACAGGCAAACATGGTGCCGCGATCGACCGCAATCTCCAGGTGCAGCACGTGCGGATGAACCGTCGTGTCCAGTCGCTGCTCGACCAGTTTCCACGGCGGGGAAACGCCCAGCCCCAAAGCCATGATCGTATTGGCGTCCACGTCGATCTCCTCTCCTCCCAGACCACCGCAGAGTGCCATCGTGCTCACGCCGGTCAAGGACGCGTCCCACGCCGCTGACGCGGTGGCCTGCGGCCATCCCTGACCACCGCTCCGCTCGATGGCCTGCCAGACGGCAGGTCGGGACGAGGGGATGGTCAGCGGATTAATCGAACAAGGGGATATTCAGCTACAGGTAGGCAGGGCGCTCACGCCGGAACCGGCGCAATTCCACTTCCAACGTCGAAGAGGCAAAAATCTTGAACTGGACCTGCATGCATCCGGAGCAGAGGTCACAGTCGGTGATCTGCCGACGGTTATCGCCGATCAGACCCATCTCGTCAGTTTGTTTCAGAACCTACTCAGTAACGCCATCAAGTATAGTGCGCCAGACCGCAGGCCGGTGCTTTCGGTGAGTGCGGAACGTATGCCCAGCAACGACTGGCGCTTTGCTGTATCCGATAACGGCATTGGTATTGAGTCGCAATATCACGGCAAGATCTTCGAGATATTTCAGCGTCTTGACCCTATGTCCTACAAGGATGGCACTGGCATCGGCCTGACACTTTGTCGGCGAATTGTCCACCGTTTCGGCGGCGAGATTTGGCTAGAGTCTGAGCTGGGCGAAGGCACGACGTTCTTCTTCACGCTCAAGGATGGTGCGGACCAATCCTGATCGCTTCCCAAGGACGACCGGTTGTAGCACATGGGGGCTCTTCGCCGTGAACGACGGGTGTCTGGGTAGAGCGGTCGGCTGCAGCGTACCGGCCGCCCAGCTCAGGCTGACCTATCTCAGACGTTTCAACGGTCTGCCGAAGACTGCGGGGCAGTGTGTGGCGTTATGTTAGGAACGATCACCTCATCTGCGCTCATGATTCCTCGAGCCTTGCCCGACATCTTGGCCTGATACATGCGGGCGTCGGCCAGTTCAATCAGTGCTGGCCAGTCTTGGGCATTATCGGCGAGCGGGGCTGTCCCAACACCAGGCAAGCCCGGCGCTCCGACACCGCCAACCGCTCGCACACCGCCATGATGCAACACCGGCGACGGGCGGGGCTCAGAAGTTTCCCCAGGCGGCCTCCTTCAAAATCAGCTTGTCGATGGTCAGGTCAGCCACCGCCTTGCGCAGCCGATCGTTCTCGCGCTCAAGCTCCTTGAGCCGCTTGGCCTGAGAGACCTTCATCCCTCCGTATTCCTGGTGCCAGCGGTAGTACGTCACTTCCGTCACCGACAGCGCCTTGGCGACGTCGGCCACCTTCCGGCCTTGCGCCAGAAGCACGTCCGCTTCACGCAGCTTGCCGATGATCTCTTCGGCGGTATGTCTCTTCTTCGGCATGGAATGTCCCCTTCATGGTCAGTTGAATTATTACATTCAACATGGAGCCATTCACGGGGGGGCAATCCGTCTATCGGGCTTTGGAAATAGCCGGATGAATTTCCAAAGCTGATAATGAGGATACCCCTGAATTTGCGTATCAGCCCAGATAAGCCATTATAGGCATGCTCAGGATGAGTCCATGTAATAATATTGTTATTATATATAATTACTATTTAAGGCGAAAAGTTAATGCTCGAGTCTAAAGCAATGGAGTTAACAGCGGGTCGCGAAAATAAAAATCCTTGTACATAACGCACGCCGGCATCACGAAGAACTTTTAATTCTTGAGTCCGCTCCACTCCCTCGGCGACAACATCAACGCCAAGCTCCTGACATACCTTTATCATTCCCAGGGCAATTGTACGGCGTCGTTGATCATGGTCGATATTGCGGACCAGGGCGATGTCCAATTTCACGACATCAACAATCATCTCTGCCAGCACATTAAGACCGGCATAGCCCGCCCCAAAATCATCAAGTGCCACCCTGAATCCATGGCGGCGGTATTCCTCGATGATGCCAAGCAGATGAGGGGTATCTGTGATCCTTTCGTCCTCAGTAATCTCAAAGGTAATGAGATCGAGGGGAAAGTTGACTCGGTCCGCAGCAGCCAAGGTGGCACGTATACATGCCTTGGGATCATAAACGGCATTGGGTAGGAAATTGATGCTCAGACGCCGGTCCAAGCCCAAGCTGGCTGCAAGGTCGATGGCCTTGACCCGGCACGCCTGATCGAATGCGTAGCGGTTGTCGGCAGTCACTTGAGAAAGAACGCTCATAGCAGGTTGGCCCTCTGGACCTCTCACCAGTGCTTCGTAGGTCGATATGCGTCGCTCATGCAAATCCACAATTGGCTGAAACGCCATGGTGAAAGGAATAGCAAAACCCTTTCCCTCCAGGCACGAGTGGCAACCAGATTTTGAATGGCTCATGGCTTCCTTGGACCGTTCGTTCGCGGCAGCGTGGATGATGCGAGATTTGCTGTCGCTTTGCTAATTTTCTGCCGCATTTTGAACCGTCACCAAGAAACTCTGAGTGACTTTTGAGGATGGCAGCGGGTCAATGTTCAGTTTCAGCGTGCCCGAAATTAGCGTCTAATTCCTCGTTGTTAGATGATGGGGAATGACGCGTTGCTGTGCGAGCAAAACTTGTTTCCAGCCGCTCGATCCGCAGAAAAAGTTTGTGTGAACGATTCAATAGTGATCGTAATTCATCAGAAATCACAGAATCATTACAATGCGATGTGTCCAAGCACACATCATGCCCAGATAGCCTAAATTGGTTTTCCATCGCATATTCTGCGGAAATCTCACCGTTATGAACTGCACGCTGGAACATCAGCCACGACATAACTTGAGTCAGACGGCTTGTTAACCGAAAAGTTTCATTGGTTATCCGAAGCCCTTTAACGCCATCGACTTTTTGCCGGTCCCACCATTCGGTTTCCATCATGAAGGTCCGAGCTTCAACCAGCAGAGCCATGGTTTCTTCAATAGGGCCGCGAAAATATGCAGTTGTTTGCATTCTCGCACCTCATGCCACCACCAAGACGGGCGAATGTTTCTTAAAATGCTAACATGCGAAGTTCCGCCATCATATGCCAATCAAAACCAAATGTCATACTTCAGCCCAGCCAG